>NZ_DASRVN010000690.1:0-6616 GCF_035655035.1 Kribbella sp.
GGAGGGCGCGCTGCCGAGCGTCGTCGGCGGGCTGGTCGGCGTACCGCTGGTGGCGGTGCCGACGTCTGTCGGGTACGGCGCCTCGTTCGGCGGGCTCGCGGCGCTGCTCGGGATGCTGAACTCGTGCGCGCCGGGCGTCACAGTCGTGAACATCGACAACGGGTTCGGGGCCGGGGTGTTCGCGGCGCGGGTCGCCCGGCAGTCCACCCCACGCGAGACGAAGGAGGCCTGATGCGCACAGCCTGGCTCGACTGCTCTGCCGGCGCCTCCGGCGACATGCTCCTGGGCGCCTTGATCTCGGCCGGGGCCGACCTCGGGGCTGTGAATGCGGCGGTCGCCGCCGTGGATCCCTCGCTCTCGGTGACGGTCGCCCAGACCGCTCGCCACCAGATCGCCGCCACCAAGGCAACAGTCGAGGTCAACGGCACGCCCCACCCGGAAAACCTCCCGGATGCCGGTCACGGGCACGGGGAATCCGCAGGTCACGGCCACGGGCACGGTCATGAAGCTGAGAACGGGCACGAGCACGAGGCTGGCCACGGCCACGGCCACGGGCACGGGCACGGGCACGAGCACGAGGCTGGGCACGGGCACGAGGCTGGGCACGGGCACGGGCATGGGCATGGGCATGGGCAGTCCGGGCCGACTCGGGCGTGGGCTGAGGTACGGCGGTTGCTGGAGGAGGCGGCGCTCGACGGGGCTGTGCGGGCTCGGGCGCTGGATACGTTCGGGCGGTTGGCCCGGGCCGAGGGGGCGGCGCACGGGGTCGAGCCGGACAGTGTGCACTTCCACGAGGTCGGTGCGCTGGATGCGATCGCGGACATCGTGGGCGTCGCCGCGGCGGTCGAGTCGCTCGAACTGGACCAGGTCGTGGTGTCGACGATCGTGCTCGGCGGTGGCACGCAGGTGCGCGGGCAGCACGGCGGTGTCCCGATCCCTGGCCCGGCGGTGCTGCACCTCGTGACCGAGGCGGGCGCACCGGTGGCCGGCGGCACGGCGCCGTACGAGATGACCACCCCGACCGGTGCCGCGCTGCTCGCCACGCTGGCGGACGAGTACGGGATGATGCCGCCGATGCGCGTCACCACCACCGGCGTCGGCGCGGGCGGGCGGGACCCGGTCGAGGTGCCGAACATCCTGCGGGTGATCATCGGCGAGTCCACCGACCGCCCGGCGACCGAGCTCGTCTACGAGACCAACGTCGACGACCTCGACCCGCGGATCTGGCCGCAGGTGCTGGCCCGGTTGATGGAGGCGGGCGCCGCCGACGCTTGGCTGACGCCGATCCTGATGAAGAAGGGCCGGCCGGCGCACACCTTGTCGGTGCTGGTCGGCAGTGCGAGCGCCGAGACGGTCCGCGCGGTGATCCTGTCCGAGACGTCCGCGATCGGGCTCCGCGAGTTCGAGATCCGCAAGCACGCCGCGGACCGCGAGTTCACCACGGTCGAGGTCGACGGCCAGCGGATCCACGTCAAGATCGCCCGGTACGGCGGTCAGGTGGTCAACGTGCAGCCGGAGTACGACGACGTGGCCGCCGCCGCGAACGCCCTGAAGAAGCCGGTGAAAACCGTCCTCGCGAAGGCGGTCGCAGCAGGCCACGACCTCTGGAACTAGCTGGTGTGCCGGGTGCCCCGCAGTAGGCGGGGAATCACCAGACACCACCTAGCCGACTTCGGCGGGCTTCGCGGGGAGGGGTTTTTGTTTGCGGCGGGGCCAGTCGTACGGCCACCACTGGGCGCCGTTGCGGCGCGCCCAGACGATCAGGCCGATCAGCACGGCCAGCTCGATCGCGGGGCAGAGGGTGTCGCGGAGCCGTGAGCTGAAGAAGTCCAGCGAGTTCGACAGGCTCGCGGCGACCTGCCGCGCGTGCGGGTCCCGGCCGGGCACGTACGCGATCGCGAGCATCGTCGTCCGGACGACCATCAACCCGTCGACCTTGGACGCCGCGACCGCGGCCAGGGCGGCCCAGGCGATCACGTCGTACCAGGGCAGCGAGTACATCGCGGTCAGCGTCCAGGCGATCGCGTAGATCGCGGTGTACCGGATCGCGGCCGGGGTCGGGTCGTCGGGATGGGTCTGCGGCACCAGCGACTTCGGGAACACCTGCGACAGCAGGATCGCGACCACGACCAGCCCGACCCAGGCCAGGATCGCGATCGCCGTCCGGACCAGACCGTTCGGCAGGAACAGGCCGAAGAGGCTGAGCAGCACCTTGTGCGGCGTCCCGGTGGAGACGAACGACGTCTGCGACCGCGCCTGCTGGAACGCCTGCAGGCCGACGATCGCGTACAGCCCGCCCATCGCGATCGCGCCGCCACCGCAGAAGTACACGCACTTGCGCCGGTCGGCCCGCAGCGCCCAGAGCATCGCGACACCGACCAGGCCGATCGACAGCTTCGTACAGCCCGCGACGCCCAGCATCAGACCGGCCAGGAACACGTGCCGGCGGAACAGCACCAGCGCGATCACCGCGAACATCACTGCGATCGAGTCGTTGTGCGCGCCGGCCAGCACCGCCCAGAGGAGCAGCGGGTTCGCCAGGCTGAGCATGATCACGCGGCGCTTGGCCGGCAGGTCCTTGCCGACCAGCTTGACCAGCAGCAGGCCGGTGACGACCAGGCTGATCGCGACCGACAACTGCAGCATCCACACCGTGAGCTGCGCGGAGTTGCCGCCGATCAGTGACGCCAGCCACTGGATCCAGGTCGCGATCGGCCCGTACACACTGCGCGCGCCCTGCCACGGCCGCTCGGTCGCGGTGATCACCGGGTCGTACCCGAGCCGGATGGTGTCCGCCGGGGAGGCCGTGTACGGATCGCCGCCGAGCGACATGATCCGCCCGTACGCCGCGTAGATCAGGACGTCACCGGAGGCCATGGGTGGCACCAACGTGACGGCCGCCGTCGTACCGATGCCCAGGGCAATCAACCGGTCGACGCGCGGCGCCCACCCGTGCTTGAGCGCCTTGGTGGCAAGGTAGACGCCGTACCCACCGAGCAGGATCGCGACGTAGATCAGCACCGACACGAGCCAGTCGTTCGGCTTCGCGTCGAACCAGTACGACGGGAGCCACGGGTGCCGGCCGGTGAGCGTCAGCACGACCACGGACGGGCCGAGCAGCCCGACCGCGACGATCAGCGCCGTACAGGCGAGGTACAGGGCGACGGCGCGGCGGCCGTACTTCCGCCCGAGCTCGAGGTCGGTACTCATTGCGCGGACTTCCGCGGGAACAGGCTCCGCAGCGACGGTCCACCACCGTCCGCGGGCAGCGCACTGCGGGCGGCGAGCGCGCGCCGGACATGCAGGTACTGCTTCGCGCGATGCAGTTGCCCGCGCAGATCGGTCCCGGTCGCGCGGTGCCGGACCTCGATCGGCACCTCCACGATCCGGAAGCCCTTCCGCCCCAGATCGATGGTCAGCGCGGTCTCGACGCCGAACCCGGCGGCCAGCGGTACGGCGGAGTCGAACGCGGCGCGGGTCAGGCAGCGCTGACCGGACAACGGCTGCTCGGGCGCCCAGCCGGTCGCCTCCCGGATCCCGGCCCGCGCCAGCCGGACGACGAACCCGTGCCCGCCGGCCTTGGACCCGTCGGCGCGCACCTGCGCCGGCAGTGTCCCGATGGTCATGTCCGCACGACCCGTCTGCACCGGCTCGATCAGCGGACCGGCCGCGGCGGCGGTGTCGGTCAGGTCGGCGTCCAGGAACAGCAGGTGCCGCGGGCGGGCTCCGTCGCGCTCGGCGATCGCCGCCGCGCCGGTCTCCATCGCCGCGGCCTTGCCCCGGTTCTTCTCGTGCCGTACGACGACGGCGCCGGCCTGCTCGGCCACCTCGGCCGTCCGGTCCGTGGAGCCGTCGTCGACGACCACGACCAGGTCGACGCCGATGATCTTGTGCACCGCGTCGACGGTCGCCGCGATCCGGCCGGCCTCGTCCTTGGCCGGAATCACGCAGCCGACGGCGCGCTCGAACGGTTCCTTGTCGTCGGGCTTCTCGTCGGGCTCGTCGAGCACAGCATCACCGGGCACAGCACCGCAGCCTAGTTCCTTCCCAGCCGATCGTTCTCCTCAGTATCTGCCACCTGTGGATATCTCGTTCTTTCGAACGATCGGCGATATCGGCCAGCTGGCAGATGTTCCGCCGCGGCCGTGGCAGCAGGATCGATACATCAGCAGAACCCCACCGGAAGAGGTACCGAAATGACGCGCACCGTGGTCGCCAACTTCTCGCTCTCGCTCGACGGCCGGACTAACGGCGCGGGCGGCGACTATGACATGAGCTGGATCGTCCCGCACGCGATCACCGAAGGCGCCCGCGAGCACATGCTCCGGGTCACCGGGCCGGCCACCACCGCCCTGCTCGGCCGGAAGAACTACGAGGGCTTCGGCAGCTTCTGGCCGTCGGTCGCCGACGACGAGAACGCCGCACCGCAGGACCGCGCCTTCTCCCGCTGGCTGAACGAGACCGAGAAGGTGGTCTTCTCCTCGACCCTGACCGAGGCGCCGTGGCAGAACTCCCGGATCGCCGACGGCGAGCCCGCGGATGTGGTCAAGCAGCTCCGCGCCCAGGACGGCGGCGACATCATCGTGCTGGCCAGCTCCAGCGTGATCCGCGCCCTGCTGGCGGCCGACGAGGTCGACCGGCTGAGCATCACGCTCGATCCGGAGCTGGTCGGCGGCGGCGCCCGCCTGTTCGAGGACGGCCTGCCGGCCACGTCCTGGAAGCTGACCGCCTCGACCCCGACCGAGTCGGGGGCGCTCTGCCTGCTCTACGACCGCGTGCGTGACTGATATTGTCGGACAATCAGACACATCAGCGGGAGTACCGTGGTCCGGAGACCGCGACCGAAGGGTGGACGGATGACCGGGACGACGTACGGCGTCGACAGTGAGGTCGGCCAGCTGCGGACGGTGATACTGCACCGGCCCGGCAACGAGCTCCGGCGGCTCACCCCGCGGAACAACGACAAGCTGCTGTTCGACGGCATCCCGTGGGTGGGCCGGGCGCAGGACGAGCACGACGCCTTCGCCCAGGCCCTCCGCGACCGCGACGTCGAGGTGCTGTACCTCGGCGAGCTGCTCGCCGAGTCCCTCGCCCATCCGGAGGCCCGCGCCCAGGCGGTGGCGGGCGCGACGGAGGACCTACGACTCGGCGACACCCTCCGCGACTACCTGCGAGCCTCCCTCGGCGACCTCGATCCGGCGGCGCTGGCCGAGGCGCTGATGGCCGGCGTACGCAACGACGAGGTGCACTCCGGCGGGTTGGTGACGTCGCTCCTGGCGCACGAGGACTTCCTCATCGACCCGCTGCCGAACCTGCTGTTCACGCGCGACTCCAGCGTCTGGATCCGGGATTCGGTCGCCGTCACCTCGCTGGCGATGCCGGCCCGGATGCGCGAGACGCAGCTGACCGAGTTGATCTACACGTTCCACCCGCGGTTCGCGGGCGCCGACAAGGTGTACGACCACCAGCTGGAGCACGTCGAGGGTGGAGACGTGCTCGCGCTCGGCCCCGGCGTACTCGCCGTCGGGGTCGGGGAGCGGACCACACCGGCCGGCGTAGAGCGGCTGGCGCGCCGGGTGTTCGCGAAGGGCCTGGCGCACACCGTGCTCGCCGTACCGATCGCACAGCAGCGGGCGACGATGCACCTCGACACCGTCTGCACGATGGTCGACACCGACGCCGTGCTGATGTACCCGAACATGGCGGAGGAGATGCGCGCGCTCGCGGTCACCACCGACGGCGAGGAGCTCCACATCGCCGCACCCGAGCCGTTCCTGGTCGCGGCCGCGAAGGCGCTCGGCATCGACACGCTGCGCCGGATCGACACCGGCCTGGACCCCGTCACCGCCGAACGCGAGCAGTGGGACGACGGGAACAACACCCTCGCCGTCGCCCCGCGGGTCTGCACCGCGTACGAGCGCACCGTCGAGACCAACGCCCGCCTCGAGGAGTCCGGCATCGAGGTCGTCCGGATCTCCGGCTCCGAACTGGGCTCCGGCCGCGGCGGCCCGCGCTGCATGTCCTGCCCGGTACTGCGGGCCCCGCTGACTCCCTGACGCAGTCCCGTGAGGTTCGCGACACGCGGAGTGAAATCGGGGGTTGTGTTGGAGGGCGGGCCTGAGTACTCTTCATGGCTAGGCCCAGGCCCTGTTGCTCCCCCGTCAGCAGGACTTGGGCCGTCCACGTTCCTGGGCCGATTCGAACGATCATGGCCTAGACCACTGTCAGTGAACAGAACGCCCCCTCAGCCGTAGCTGAGGGGCGTTGTCGCGTGCGTCAGCGGATGGTGAGCTGGCGGCTGGCCAGGCCGGCCTTGGCGGCCCGCTCCTCGGTGGTCAGCGGCGCCTCGGTGGCGAGCGCCTTCTCCAGCGCGGTGGCGAAGTCCGCGGCGGGCTTCTCCACGTCGGCGGCCTCGGTGCCGGCCGGCAGCTCCCAGACCGGGGCCAGTACGCCGAGGGCGCGGAACGAGCCGATCAGCCGGCTGCCGTCGACCAGCGCGGACGAGCCGGCGGCGTGCAGCCGGGCCAGGGCGTCGAGCAGGGTGTCCTCGGTGTGCGGCATGACCCAGCGGAGGTAGATGCGGTCGCCGATCTGGGTCCAGTACGCGGCGTCGACC
>NZ_DASRVN010000691.1:0-24644 GCF_035655035.1 Kribbella sp.
CCCGCCGGACGTGATCCGCCGGCAGATCATGCGCGCCGTCACGGATTCCGAAAACGTTGTCCGGCACGACGAGCAGAACAAGCCGGGCGTCACGAACCTGCTGGAGATCCTCGCCGCCTGTACCGCGGGCGACCCGGTCGAACTGGCCGCGTCGTACACGTCGTACGGGACGCTGAAGCAGGACGTCGCGGACGCCGTACTGGCGGTCATCGAGCCGCTGCAGAAGGAGTACGCGCGGCTGGCGACGGACCCGGGCGCGATCGACCACCTGCTCGCGCAGGGGCGGGACCGGGCGCTCGAGGCGAGCACGCCGCGGCTCCAGGCTGCGGCCCGGGCGATGGGTTTGGCAGGATCTGCTCCATGAAGATCCGCCCAGGTATTCGTGTGGCTTCGTTCAACATCCGCAACTCCTCCGCGCCCGACGGCGAGAACGCCTGGCCGGTACGGCGGAAGGCGACGGTGGCGGCGATCGAACGGCTGGACGCGGACGTGGTCGGGCTCCAGGAGGTGCTGCCGGACCAGCTCGAGTACCTGCGCTGGCGGTTTCCGAAGTACCAGATCGTCGGCGCCGGACGGGACGACGGGATGAGTGCCGGCGAGCACTCCCCGGTCCTGGTCCGGCCCGGCGACTGGCGGATCGAGCGGCACGAGACCCGCTGGCTGTCCGACGATCCGGGCACGCCGGGATCGATCGGGTGGGACGCCGACCTGACCCGGATCGCGACCCTCGCCTGGCTGCGGCACCGCAACGGTACGACGGTCGGCGTCGTCAACACGCACTACGACCACGCGGGCGAGGTCGCGCAACTCCAGTCGTCGCGGCTGATCGCGCGCTGGATCAGCGGGACGCTGCCGTGGATCGTGATGGGCGACCTGAACGCGACCCCGGATTCCCCGCCACTGAAGGCGCTGCTCGCCTCCGGGCTGTCGCTCGCGGTCCCGCCCGAGGCCGGCGGCAGCTGGCACGACTTCACCGGCGCCGAGGACGGCGACCGCATCGACCACCTCCTCGTCACACCGACCTGGAAGGTAACCGACGCGGCGGTCTCGCACTTCCGCCCGGAAGGCCGACTCCCCAGCGACCACTGGCCGGTCGTCGCCACGCTGGAACTCGACCAGCCCTCCTCCGCCCCGCGCGTTTGAGGGGTTAACCCCTCCGCTTGCCCGTTCACCGCCGGCATCCGGACCCGGAACGGTCAGGCCGGCAGGTTCACCTCTGAAACGGTCCGCCGGCGAACAGGGCTGCCTGCGGGGGCGAGGGTGGTCGGGCGTGGCGGTCGTCAGATGACGATGTGCCAGCGGAGCAGGAAGGCGCCGATGGAGAGGATCACGTAGAGCAGGATCAGCGCGGTGCCGATGCCGGGGCGGGGGCGGTGGCGGCGGACCTGGGTGGTGAGGGAGCGGTCCCGGAGGGCCTCCATCACCGCGGCGACCTCGGCGGTGCGGTCGGCCGGGATGCCGTTGATCTCGTGCTCGTCGGGGCCGCGGGTGAGTACGACGCTGTCCTCGCCGATCTCGATCTTGCCGACGTCCTGCCAGGCCAGGCTGCGGATCAGCATGCTGGTGCGCGCCTTCAGGCCGGTCGGGAACAGCTCGACCCGGTACAGCACGACGCCGCCGGCGACCCGCACCACGGACGCGCCGATGATCGTCAGCAGCCCGACCGCGAGCATGTCGCGGGCGCCCATCCAGAGCCACGAGTTCAGCGCGGGCACGGCGACGAACGGCAGCACGAACAGCACCCAGGCCCACCACGGCGCCGGGTCCAGCGGAACCCGCCACGGCAGCGGCGGAACCTCCTGGGCCTGCTGTGGTTGCGCAGGCGCGGTGACCGGCTCGACCGAACCATTACCCATGGGCGGACTCATCCCTCGAACCTGGCAGGAAAACCTCGGCGCCCACCTTAACGCCACCTGAGGGACAGGTGTTATTCGGCGCCTTCCCCCGAGGGAGAGAAGGGAAGGAAAGAAGAGAGGGGGTCGGGCGAGGTGGTTATTCGGCAGCGAGATCGCGGGAGCGGTTGCGGGCCGCTTCGATCGCGGACAGGAAAGCCGCGCGGACCTTGTGGTCCTCGAGTTCCCGCACCGCGGCCGCCGTCGTACCACCGGGCGACGTGACGCGTTCCCGCAGTACGGTCGGGTGCTCGCCGGTCTCGCGAAGCAGCTTCGCGGATCCGGCCACCGTCTGCACGACCAACTCGGTCGCCGTACCGCGCGGCAGCCCCATGTGCACGCCGGCCTCGATCATCGCCTCGACAACGAAGAAGATGTACGCCGGACCCGAACCGGAGATCGCGGTCACCGCGTCCTGCTGCTTCTCCGGGACCCGCACCACCCGGCCGGTCGCGGCGAGCAGACCCTCGGCGAGCTCCAGGTGGCTCTCGTCGCAATGCGCACCGCGCGAGATCGCGGCCATCCCCTCGTCGACCAGAGCAGGCGTGTTCGGCATGACGCGAACCACCGCGACCCCCTCAGGCAGCCGCGACTCGACGAAGCCGGTGGTAATGCCGGCCGCGAGCGACACGATCGTCTGGGTCGGCTGCACCGCCGGGGCGATCTCCGCGAGCAGGTCCGGCATGTCCTGCGGCTTCACCACCAGGACCAGCGTGTCCGCCCGCTTCGCCGCTTCCAGGTTGGACACCACGTCGACGCCGTACCGCTCCCGCAGCTCGGCGGCACGCTCCGGCCGGCGCTCGGTGATCAGGAGGTCCTGCGGTCGCCGGCCGGCCCGAATCAGCCCGGACAGCAACGTCTCCCCCATCACGCCGGCCCCGAGGACGGCCACCTGTGCACTCATGTCCACAGGCTATCCGTCCGCGCGACCGGTTACTTCTTGCTGACCAGGGAGCGGGCGAAGAACTGCAGGTTCGCGGGACGCTCGGCGAGGCGGCGGACCAGGTAGCCGTACCAGTCCGCGCCGTACGGGATGTAGATGCGCACGGTGTGCCCGAGGCCGGCCAGCCGGAGCTGCTCCTCGGGGCGGATGCCGTACAGCATCTGGTACTCGAAGGTGCCCGGCTTGCGGCCGGCGCGGTCGGCGAGCGCGCCCGCGATCGAGATCAGCCGCGGGTCGTGCGAGGCGATCATCGGGTAGCCGTCGCCGTTCATCAGGACCTTCATCGCGCGCACGTAGGCCTTGTCGACCTGGCGCTTCTCCTGGTACGCGACCGATTCCGGCTCCTTGTACGCGCCCTTGCACAGCCGGACCCGGGAGCCCGAGTGCGCGAGGTCGCGGCAGTCGCCCTCGGTACGTCGCAGGTACGCCTGCAGCACCGCCCCGGTCTCGGGGAAGTCCTGGCGCAGCTCGCGGAGGATGCCGAGCGTCGAGTCGGTGGTGGTGTGGTCCTCCATGTCCAGGGTGACCGTCGTACCGGCGTTGCGGGCCGCGTGGCAGATGGTCCGGGCGTTCTCCAGCGCGATCTTCTCGCCGTCGCCGGGGAGCGCCTGGCCGACCGCGGAGAGCTTCACCGAGACCTCGGCGTTCGCGGTCAGGCCGGCGGCGGAGAGCTTCTTCAGCACGTCCAGGTACGCGTCGGCGGTGGCGGTCGCGGCGGCCAGGTCGGTGACGTCCTCGCCGAGGTGGTCGAGCGTCACGTTCAGCCCGTTGCTGACCAGCTTCTCGGTGGCGAGCACGGCCTCCGGAGCGGTCTCACCGGCGACGAACCGCGCGACGATGCCGCTGGACACCGGCAGCGACGACACGGCCTTCTTGATCTGGGGGCTGCGGGACATGCCCAGCAGGACTCGCCGAAGCACTACGTGTTCCTCCTCATCAACCCACCCATTTGCCAGTGGTGAATGCAGGTTACGCGCCTGAACCAGCCTTTGCGGAATCGCCTGCCGCCAGTGTGGCCGGGGCCACACCAGCACGGTCACTGGTTCGATGGTAGGGCGTGCCTCCAGCACCCCTGGCTGTTACAGAATGCGCTCATGCCCATCTTCAAGCGTCGCCGCCGGAACGCCGTGGAGGCCGACCCGATCGGCGCGTTCTGGTCCTGGTGGACGACGACCGGCGCCGGCCTGGTGGCGGACGCCGTCGCCCGCCGCGAACCGTCCGCGGCGAACACCGACCTGAGCGACCGGATCGGCCGGATCCACCCCGATCTGGAGTGGGAGCTGGGCCCCGGGCTACACGCCGAGCACGTGCTGATCGTGACCGCGGCCGGCAACCCCGAACACCGTGCGGTCGCCCGCCGCTGGTTGCGAGCCGCGCCGCCGTCGGACCAGGTCTGGGAGTACGCCGACCTGCGCCGCCCGGGGCCGGTGGCGACGATCCGGTTCGACGGGCTGCCACCGGTCGCGATCGAGGAGTCGGTGGTGTCGATCGAGCCGGACTCGGCGTCGGTACACGTCGGCGTCCATCACCCGGCGTTCGCGTCGCTGCCGGTGGACACGCAGCGGCGGGTGACGTTCCTGATCCTCGACCTGGTGCTCGGCGAGGAGATGGTGGAGACGTGGGTCGGCGCGATCGACCCGCTCACCGACGCCCCGGCGGACGCCGTACCGGTGGCGGAGCTGCTGCCGGCGGTGGCCGGGTTCGCGGCCGAGCACACGCTGGAGGACGGCAGCCCGGCGTGGAAGATGCTCGAAGGTACGCGGGACGGCCAGCGGGTGATCGCGACCGCCGAGTACCCGCTGCGCTCGATCCGGCGCCCGCACCTGGACACGCACGTGGCGGTGTCGATCCGGTACCCCGTCGTACGGGAGGACGGCCTGCCCGAGTCGGAGATGCTGGACGAGCTGCGCGCCTTCGAGGACCACCTCACCGACCGCCTCGGCGGCTCCGGCAACCTGCTCGCCCACGAGACCTCCGCCGGCGTCCGCATCCTGCACTACTACACCGACGGCACCACCCCGGCCGACGCCCAGCTCCAGGCCGCCACCACCGGCTGGCCGCACGGCAAGGTCACCGTCACCAGCACCCCCGACCCCGCCTGGCACTCCGTCGCCCACCTCGCCGGCTGAGGTACTGTCCTCCAGCTTGCTCTGTGGGGACGGTTGAAGGGGTGGTTCGTGAAGACGTTGCGGGAGTTCGTCTGGTTCGGGCTGGCGCTGGGGGTGCTGGGGATCGGGATGGGGATCTACTTCCTGATCGCGCCGGCGGACCCGAATGCCACGCCGACCTGCAACCATCGGCCGATGAGCCCGGGCGACCTGTGCATCGTGCAGCGCACCACCGGCACCGTCACGGAGTCGTACGACGACATGAAGAACAAGCCCGGCGGCCGCGGGCGGGCCGCCGTGCTGCTGCTCGTCGGCGTCGTGATCACCGGTGGCGCCTCGTACGGCTTGTACCGGACGCGTCCGTAATCTTCCTGGGGTGCAACCTGGGGGCCGGAGCTTTCCGTCTTGGGGTGGAGATGGAGAGTGGGAGGCTCGGATGGCGGAGCGGGACCGGGAGTTCGCCGAGTTCGTCGAGGACGCCTCGGCGGCGTTGCGGCGGACGGCGTTTCTGGTGGCGGGTGACCGGCACCGGGCCGACGACATCGTCCAGGACGCGTTGTACAAGCTCTACCTGGCGTGGCCGAAGGTACGGCGGGTAGGCAACCCGTTCGCGTACGCCCGTCGCGTGGTGGTGAACGCGGCGTACGACGGCGGGCGCCGGCCGTGGCGGCGGGAGGTCGCGATCGCCGAGCTACCGGACCGGGCCGAGCTGGACGACTTCACCGCCGGGCACGCCGACCGGGACGAGGTGCTGGTGGCCCTGCGCTCGCTGGGTCCGCGGCAACGCGCCTGCGTCGTCCTGCGGTACTACGAGGACCTGTCTGTCGAGCAGACCGCGGAAATCCTCGGCTGCTCCGAAGGCACCGTGAAAAGCCAGGCAGCCCGTGGCCTCGACACTCTCCGCCGAGCCATCGACCAGCGCAGAGCAAGCCAGCCGCTGTGAAGGAGAACGAGATGCACGAAGTACGTGACGTCACCGCGGAGCTGAACCGCCTCGCCGACGCCGAGGAGTTCGACCCACTGGACACCGCCCCGCTGCTGGACCGCGGTCACCGCGGCCGGCGGCGCCGGAAGATCTTCACCGTCGGTGGCACGGTCGCCGTCGTGGCGGTGGCCGCGATCACGGCCGGCGGCGTGCTCCCCAACCTCACCCAGGCCCGCGAGACACCTGCCGCCGGCGGCGCACAGCACGACGCGTACTTCGAGCCCGTGCCCGGCATTGCCCACGGCGAAGCCGCTGTCGGCGTACCGGTGTCCCAGGCCGAGGCGTACCGCCGCTGCAAGCTCCGGCTGCCCGACCTGAAGGGTCCGGTGGCGCAGGTGGTCGGCGGCCTGCGGGTCGGGGACCGGACGAACACCGATATCAGGATCGCCAAGCGGATCCAGCTGTGCACGGTCCCCGGCGGGGACCGGCCGACGGCGGCCCTGCTGGCGAAACTCCGCAAGGATCCGCTGCCGGCCGACCCGGCCACGCAACTGCTGAACTGCTCGGCCCAGAGCTGGGTGGACGTCACCAAGTGGCACATCGTCGCGTCCGCCCGCTCGAAGACCTGGCCGAGCATGCTGCTCACAGCGGTCTCGCCGACCGGCCGGCACGCGATCACCTGCGAGATCGAGAAGAACTCGCTGGACGGTGGCATGGTGATGCGGGGTACGGCGTTCCTCACCCTCGACTCGCTCGTCCAGGGCAAGGACCCGATCCTCACGCCGGCGAAAGGCTCGCGACGCGCGGACCTGTACACCGGCCGCGACCTGAGCGGCCAGAAGTGCGGCACCAAGATGTGCTACGAGGTCCGCGGCTGGGGCCGGGTTGCCGCCACGGCAACCAGAATCCATCTGCAGTTCAGCCCGACGGCCCAGACCGATATCCCGGTCACCGACGGCTGGTTCGCCTACATCTGGCGGTCCCAGCCGACCACAGCCAAGCTGTCCGACCTCAAGATCACCGCCTTGGACAAGAACGGCAAGGTCGTCCGCACCCTTCCCTAAGCAGTGCGGCGTTTGAGGGTGGCGGCGCCGAGGGCCAGGGCGGCCAGGATGAAGGCCAGGACGACGAGGGCATCGGCGCCGGTGGTCGTGGTGAAGCCGTTGCCCTTGGCAACTCCAAGGACGGCGTCCACGGCGTACGAGAGCGGGAGTACGTCGCTCAGGGCGTGCAGGACCGACGGCAGGTCGGACCGCGGGACGAACAGGCCGCAGAGCAGGATCTGCGGGATCATCAACGCCGGCATCATCTGGACGGCCTGGAACTCGGTGGCCGCGAACGCGCTGGACAGCAGGCCGAGCGCGGCACCGAGGACGCCGTCCAGGATCGCCACCACACCCAGTTGCCAGGCGGCACCCTGGATGTCCAACCCCAGCAGGTAAAGGGCGATCGAGACCAGCACGACCGCCTGGACGAGCGCGACCAGCGCGAACGCGAGCGCGTACCCGAGCAGGAAGTCCAGCTTCGCCATCGGCATCGTGAACAACCGGGACAGCGTCCCGCCGGAGCGTTCGCGCAGGGTCGTCACGGCGGTGACGACGAACATCACGACCGACGGGAAGATCGCCAGCAACGGCCCGCCGATCTGGTCGAAAACCACCGGGTTGTCGTGGAACATCCACCACATCAACGTGACGAACACGGTCGGCAGCGCGATCAGCAGCGCCACCGTCCGCGGGTCCCGGCGCAACTGGGTGATCACCCGGGCGGCAACGGCGAGGGTCACACGCGGAGTCATCGGGCCGCCTCCTTCTGTTCGATGAGGGTCAGGAACGCCTGCTCGATGTCCGACGTACCGGCCGTGGTCAGCAACGCGTCCGGGGTCTCGTCGGCGAGCAACTCACCCTCGCGCATCAGCAGCAGCCGATCGCAGCGCGACGCCTCGTCCATGACATGACTGGACACCAGCAGCGCCGCACCGTCGTCGGCCAGTCGGTGGAACAACGCCCAGAGATCCCGCCGCAGCACGGGATCCAGCCCGACCGTTGGTTCGTCCAACACCAGCAGCTCGGGACTGCCGAGCAGCGCGACGGCCAGCGACACCCGCGACCGCTGCCCGCCGGACAACCGATCGACGCGTACGCCGGCGTGCGACACGAGGTCGACGGTCTCGATCACCTGGTCCACGTCGGACGCCGGGACGCCGAGCACCGCGGCGAAGAAGCGCAGGTTCTCGGTGACGGTCAGATCGCCGTACACGCTGGGCTCCTGGGTCACGTACCCGACCCGGCCGCGCAGTTTCGGTGCACCGGCCGGCAGACCGAGCACCGACACCTCGCCGGTGACCTGTGCCTGGAGGCCGACGATCGCGCGGATCAGCGTCGTCTTCCCGCAACCGGACGGCCCGAGCAGACCCGTCACGGTCCCGGCCCGGAGGTCGAAGCTGATTCCGTGCAGGACCTCGTGCTCGCCGCGCACCACGACCACGTCGCGGCAGCTCACCGAGTTTTTCATCATATGATGAATTTAGCGCGCACCGGCCCGCGTGACAACAGTTCAGACGACGGCGTACCCGGTCGCCTCGCTGAGCGCGCCGAGCTCCGGTACGCCGTACCGCTCCCGAAGCTCCTCGAACCGGCGCACCTTGTCCGCGCCGAACCGCCCGACCTCGGCTGCATACGTATCCACCGAGAGGAACACCGGCGGCGTCCGCTTGCTGTGGAACTTGTCGGCGTACATCACCAGCTCCTCCTCCGGTGTCCGCGGCAGGTAGTCGCCGACCGGGATCGGCAACCCCTGCCGGAGGACGTCGTCCCGGCTGATCCCGACGCCGGTATGACACGAGCAGAACCGGCAGATCTCCAGCGGGAACCCGAGCGAGGCGAGCAGTTCGTGCCCGAGCACGCCATGGCGTACGTACGCCGACGACTCCAACCGGTACACGCCGATGTCGTGCAGCAGCGCGCCCGCCCGCACCAGATCGGTGTCGAGGTCCAGCCCGTCGAAGAACTGCGACGCCACCGAACTCACCAGCTGACAGTGCTCGTACACCACCTCGAACGCTTCCCGGCTCGGGGCGTACTCCCGGTGCAACGCACGAATCTCGGAGTCGCGAGGGATCTCCATCAGCCGGTCAGGTGCTGCTGCAGGACCGGCGCCAACCGGTCGATCAACGTGTCCAGGTCGATCGACGCGATCGGCTCCAGGCGGACGACGTACCGCAGGATCGCGGCGCCGACGAGCTGGCTGCCGACCAGGCCGACCCGCAGCGCCGCGTCCGGGACGTGCAGCGACTGCGAGACCGGCTGGATGATCATCTGCCCGATGCCCTCGCGCATCATCCGGGCCACCTCCTCGCTGCCCGCGATGCTCCCGAACAGCGCCTGCATCCGCTGCCGCCCGTCCGGCGTCTCCCACACCCCGAGGAACGCGGCCGCGATCCGCCGGCCCATCTGCTCCGGCGGCCCGTCGAGGATCCGGGCCGCGATCCGGCGCGGGTCGACCGGGATCGCCATCGCCTCGATGAACAGCCCGTCCTTGCTGTCGAAGTAGTGGTGCACGAGCGCCGCGTCCACCCCGGCCTGGCGGGCGACGGCACGCATCGAGGTGGCCGCGAAGCCCTTGTCCGCAAAGGATTCCCGGGCCGCCTCGAGGATCTCTCCCCGGGTGTCCGGTCCGCCCGGTCTCCGCCCCGGCGTACGGCGCGGAGCGGTCACGGCGTCAGCTCGGAGATCTCACCGTCCGGGGTGACCGCGAACGGCGTCCGCCGGGTCTTCACGAAGTGCCGGCGGGTGAACTCCAGCGACTCGACCAGGTCGACCTCGCGCTCGGAGCGGCTGGTCGCGCGCCGGGTGTTGATCTCGATGATGATGTGCCCGCCGAAGTCCTGCTTCGCCAGCTCGGTGAGCAGGTCGGCGGCGCGCTGCGTACCGCGGCCGGGCACCAGGTGCTCGTCCTTCGCGGAGCCGGTGCCGTCGGTGAGGTGCACGTGGGTGAGGCTCTTGCCCATCGTCGCGGCCAGCTCGACGCAGTCCTGCTCCGCGGTGGACGCGTGCGACAGGTCGAGCGTGGTGTGCGCGTAGGTCTGCTCGGTCGGGTCCCAGCTCGGCGCGTACGCCTGCAGGTCGCGGCCGGGCGCGCGCCACGGGTACATGTTCTCCACCGCGAGCGTCACACCGGTCTCGGCCTCCAGCCGCGCGATGCCCTCGACGAACCCGCGCGCGTAGTCCCGCTGCCAGCGGAACGGCGGGTGTACGACGACCACGTCCGCGCCGAGCTCCTTCGCTGCCTCGGCGCTGCGCTCGAGCTTGCTCCACGGGTCCGTACCCCAGACCCGCTGCATGATCAGCAGCGTCGGCGCGTGCAGCGCCAGCACCGGCAGCTGGTGGTAGTCGATCAGCCTCTTGATGGCGTCGATCTGGGTACTCAGCGGGTCGATCCCGATCATCACCTCGACCCCGTCGTACCCCAGCCGGGCGGCCAGCTCGAAACCGCTGGCCGTGGACTCGGGGTAGACCGACGCGGTGGACAGGCCGATCTTCGCGGTCGTGCGGGGGTTCATCGGGGTTGCAGCTGGTCGAGCCGGGACAGGATGACGCCCTCGCGCAGAGCCCACGGGCAGACCTCCAGCGCGGGCAGGTCGAAGAGGTCCATCACGGCGTCGGCGACCAGGGCGCCGGCGGTCAGCTGGGACGCGCGCCCGGCCGAGACGCCGGGCAGTGCGGCCCGCTCGGCGGCCGTCATCGTGGTCAGCTTCGGGATCCAGTCGTTGAGGTCGTCGCGGTTCAGCGTGCGCGGCACGTACGGCCCGTCCGCGGACGGAGCTGCCCCGGTGATCCGGGCCAGCGAACGGAACGTCTTGCTGGTGGCCACGGAGCGCTGCGGCCTCCCGGCCCGCAGTACCGGACCGGCGACCGCGGCCAGCTCCATCCGGATCCGGCGGCGCAGCGCGCGGACCTCGTCCTTGTCCGGCGGGTCCTGGGTCAGCCCCTCCCGGGTCAGCCGCCCCGCACCCAGCTGGACCGACTCGGCCACCGTCGGCTGCTCGTCCGATCCGGCCGCGATCTCCAGCGAGCCGCCACCGATGTCGAACACCGCCAGCCGGCCCGACGACCAGCCGAACCAGCGCCGTACGGCGAGGAACGTCAGCCGGGCCTCGTCGTCGCCGCTGAGCACCTGGAGGTCCACGCCGGTCTCCTTGCGGACCCTCTCCAGCACCTTCTCGCCGTTCGGCGCCTCGCGGAGCGCGGAGGTGGCGAACGCGAGCACCGACTCGCAGCCCTTGTCCTCGGCGAGCTCCACGGCCTCCTTGGTGAACGCGATCAGCCCGTCGGCACCGGACTCGTCGATCTTGCCGTCCTTGTCGAGGTGCTCGGCCAGCCGCAACTCGGTCTTGTGCGAGTACGCCGGCAGCGGCGCGGCACCACGATGCGCGTCCACTACGAGCAGATGGACGGTGTTTGATCCCACGTCGAGTACGCCGAGCCGCATACCCTCACGCTACTGGACAACCGGAGTACCAGGTCCTGCCCGGTTGCGCGTAGGCTTTCAAGGTGCCTGAGGTTTCTCTCGATTTCCCCCGCGCCTGGGTCGAGTTCATCGACCCCGACGACCACGACCAGGTCTTCCGTTGCGACGTGACCTGGCTGACGTCCAACTGGTCCTGCATCTTCGGCGGCGGCTGCCAGGGGATCTACAAGGGCCGTCCGAACGACGGCTGCTGCACACTCGGAGCGCACTTCTCCGACGCGGACGACGAGAAGCGGGTGAAGAAGTACGTCAAGGAGCTCGGCAAGGACGACTGGCAGTTCCGCAAGGAGGGCCGCACCAACGGCTGGGTCGAGACCGACGACGACGGCGACCGGAAGACCCGGGTCTGGGACGGTGCCTGCATCTTCCTGAACCGGCCGGGCTTCGCCGGCGGCGCCGGCTGCGCGCTGCACGGGCTGGCGCTGAAGCGCGGCGTGCACTTCGTCGAGACCAAGCCTGACGTGTGCTGGCAGCTCCCGATCCGGCGGACGTTCCGCGAGGTCGAGCGGCCGGACGGTACGACGTACACCGAGGTCGGCATCGGGGAGTACGACCGGCGCGGCTGGGGCCCCGGCGGGCACGACCTGGACTGGTACTGCACCGGGAACACCGAGGCGCACATCGCGGTCGAGCCGGTCTTCGAGTCCAGCAAGGTCGAGCTGCAGACGCTGATGGGCGAGAAGGCGTACGACGTCCTCGCCGACCTGTGCCGCCAGCACCTGGAGGCGGCCCGCCCGCTGCTGCCGCATCCCGCGTCCAAGTAGGGCGCGACACACCCTGCGCGACGGATTGTCGGTGCGGGGGGCAAGAATGGCTGGCATGCGTCTGGATCATCTGTCGTACGCGTGCGGGCCGGACGGTTGTGCGGCCACGATCGAGCGGCTCTCGGGGCTGCTCGGTGCCGAGTTCGTGGACGGCGGCGTGCACCCGCGGTTCGGCACCGTGAACCACATCCTCCCGCTGGAGAACGACCGGTACATCGAGGTCGTCGACGTGCTCGACCACCCGGCGTCGGACAAGGCGCCGTTCGGGCAGGCGGTGCGGGCCCGCAAGGAGCTCGGCGGCGGCTGGCTCGGCTGGGTCGTGGAGGTCACCGACATGGAGGCGATGGAGAAGCGGCTCGGCCGGCAGGCGGTGCCCGGCAACCGGCACCGGCCCGACGGGGTGAACCTGACCTGGCGGCAGATCGGCGTCAAGGGACTGATCGCGGACCCGCAGCTGCCGTTCTTCATCCACTGGGACGACCTCGGCGAGCACCCGTCGATCGGCGGCAAGGACGTGAAGCTCACCGGCCTGGAGATCGCCGGCGACCCGACCCGGGTCACCGACTGGATCGGCCACCCGGCCGACCACCTCCTGGACGACCTCGACGTCGGCTGGGTCGGCCCGAACGGGCAGCCCGGCCTGGTGGCCGCCGTCTTCCAGACCCCGAACGGGATCGTTCGCGTTTAGTGGATGCTCTCCAGCTCGGTCAGTGAGGTTTCGAGGTGGGCGAGCAGGCGTTGCAGGTGCGGGACGGTGCGGCGGCAGCCGATCAGGCCGAAGTGCAGTTGGTGGGCGTAGCTGGTGACGCTGATGTTCAGCGCCTGGCCGTTCATCACGATGCTGGCCGGGTAGAGGCCGAGCAGGCGGGAGCCGTTCCAGTAGAGCGGGCTCTCCGTCGGGCCGGGGACGTTCGAGATGACGAGGTTGTACGGCGGCGGCGTACGGCCGGCGACGCCCGGGAGGACCGCGCCGGGACCGGCGACCGCGAAGCCGAGGGCGCCGACGATCAGGTTCTGCAGCGGGGTGAGTTCGGAGAGCACGCTCTTCGCCTGCGCGGTGGACGCCATGATCCGGCGGATCCGTTTCTCCGGGTCGTGCTGATCGGTGGCGAGGTCGGCGATCAGCGTGCCGAGCGAGTTGCCGCCGCCGGGGCCGCTGTCCGCGGTCCGGATGTTCACCGGGACCATCGCGGTCAGAGCTTTGCCGGGGAGCGCGTTCAGGTCGAGCAGATAGTTGCGCAGGGCACCTGAACACATGGCGAGCAGTACGTCGTTCAGCGTCGCGCCGGTGATCGCCCGTACCTTCTCCAACCGCTCCAGCGGCCAAGACTCCGCCGCGAACCGCCGCGCTCCCGTGACCCCCTGGTTGAACACGGTCCGCGGCGCCTGAAACGGCATCGTCGAATACAACAAACTCCTCAACCCCGCCGGCGGCAACCCGGCCAAATCCGCCAACAACCGCCCCGCACCACCAACCGCATGCGCGGCGGAGCCGAAGGTTCGCCCGGGAACGCGCGCGACCGCAGCAAACAACTCCGCAGGAGTCGGCACCCCGCCGGCGGCGCGTCCGGCCCCAGGGAACGGGTTGGTGGGTGGTGGCGTCTGCCCGTCCGGTAGGGCGTAGGTGGCGGGCATGCTGGTTTTGGTGGGGTCGGTGGTGAGGGTCTGTTGCATCAGGCGGAGGGCGGTGACTCCGTCGAGCATCGCGTGGTGGATCTTGCTGTAGATCGCGAAGCGGCGGCCCTCGACGCCTTCGATCAGGTGCATCTCCCACAGCGGGCGGTGCCGGTCGAGGAGCGTCCCGTGCAGCCGGCTGGTGAGTTCGAACAGTTCGCGGTACCGCCCCGGCCGCGGCAGCGCCGACAACCGCACGTGGTACTCGAGATCGATCGCGTCGTCCTGCTCCCACGACCAGTACCCGAGGTCCACCGCCCGGTTCCGCACCCGCCGCGCGAACAGCGGGTTCACCTCCGGCGCGGCCACCAACTCGTGGTACAGCCGCGACACGAAGTCCCGCGAGCTCTCCGGGAACACGTGGTCCCGCCCGGCGCCTTCCGGCAGCTCGAACAGCATCAGCCCGCCGACATGCATCGGCTGCTCCCGCGACTCCCCACCGAGAAACATCGCATCCAGCGGCCCGACTGCGGTCATCGTCCCTCCTGGTTCGCGGCACGCCCATCGTCGTCGGCGGGCGGGAATGCGTCCACATCCCCACAACAGCCTTCACCAAGAATTGGTTACCGCGGCAGCTACTGACGTCACAACTATCGGACACCGGCCGTACGCCGTTCACCAAGCCGGACGGGCAGCACGAGCTGCTGCGGCGGGGCCGCGGGGCCGGTGATCCGCTCCAGGAGGAGCTCCGTCGCCCGCCTGCCGAGCTCCGCCGACGGCAGCACCGCCTCACCGGCAAGCGGCAGCGTCTCGTACGGCCCGGAGTCGTCCATACAGGCCAGCTGTACGTCGTCCGGAACCCGGAGCCCGAGCAGCCCGAGATCGTGCGCGACCATCGCGAGGACGTAGCCGTTGGCGCAGAGCAGGACGGTCGGCGGCTCCGGCGTACCGAGCAGCCCGGCCAGCAGCGCGAGCCGACCCTTCTCGTCCAGCGGTTCGTACGGGCGGAGCGCGGTCAGGTCAGGCCGGATCGGCAGACCGGCCGCGCGCAACGCCTGCAGGTGACCCGCCTGCCGATCGGTGACGCTGGTGCACTCGGTCTCACCCCACAGCGTCGCGATCCGCTCGTGCCCGGCCGCGATCAGCTGCGCGGTGAGCTGGAGCCCCAGGTCGGTGTTGTCCGCCACGACCGCGTCAGTCGGTACGTCGGGGCGGTAGCGGTCGATCATGACCAGCGGCACGCGGCGCCTGCGGACCTCGGCGAACACCTCCGGATGCGCGCGACCCTGCACGGGATACAGCAGGATGCCGTCCACGCCGTACTGGAGTGCCCGGCGCACGGCGCCTTCCTCGCGCTCTGTCGAGTCGGCCGAGTTCTGAAGGACCAACTGGTACCCGGCGCCGGCGCACACGTCTTCGGCCGCGGCCAGGATGTTCGTCAGATGGGCGCCACGCAGACCGTGCAGCCCGTTCACGATGCAGGCGATCGCACCCGACCGCGCCGCCCGCCGCCGTACCGGAGCGACGAACGTCCCGACCCCCCGGCGCCGCACCAGAACCCCCTCCGCGACCAGGTCGTTCAGCGCCCGAACGGCGGTGATCGAGCTGACGCCGAACCGCTCGCACACCTCGCGCTGCGTCACGAACGGCTCCGCCGGATCGAACCGCCCGGCGTCGATCTCGTCCCGCAGCGCCTGCTTGATCTGCTGATACAGCGGGGCCATTCCCTCATCCCCCGATCGGGCTTAACATACTAATCCAAATTAATATAGCAAATTGGTGAGGTGAACCCGATGCACCACGACCGCCCCCGTCGTCGCACGAGGTACCTGCTGTGCGCCGCCCTCCTACTCACTGTTGCCCCAGGCAATCAAATGCCCGCGATCGCCGCGCCGGAGAAGGCGACGGCCGCCGGCGCCACGCTCCCGTTCGTCACGCTCGAGGCCGAGAGCGGCACGCTCGGCGGCGGCGCAAGAGTCCGCAGGATCACTCCCGGTACGACGGTGCCCACCACCGCGACGCTGGAACTCGAGGCCTCCGGCTACGCACTCACCGAGCTGAGGAACACCGGCGACTCCGTGACGCTGCGCAACACCACCGGCAAGCCGGCGAACACCCTGGTGGTCCGTGCCTCGCTGCCCGACACCGCGACCGGCGGCGGCATCACCGCGCCGATCGCGCTGTACGTGAACGGCACGTTCCGGCAGAACATCACGCTCAGCTCCACCCAGGCCTGGTACTACCAGAACTCGACAACCACCCCCGACGACCCGCGGGGCGGCGGCCGCGCCTTCCACTTCTACAACGAGTTCCCGGTGTGGGTCAGCGGTGCCGCCATCGCCCCGGGCAGCACGATCACGTTCCGCAAGGACGCGTCCAGTACCTCGCCGGTGTACGACCTGGACTCGGTCGACCTGGAGAACGCGCCGGCCGCGCTGACCCAACCGGCCAACTCGCTGTCGGTGATCTCGTACGGCGCCGACCCCACCACGACCACCGACTCGACCGTCGCGATCCAGAACGCCGTGAAGGACGCGAAAACGCAGGGCAAGTCGGTATGGATCCCGCCCGGCAAGTACCTGACGAACAGCCTGGCGCCGATCCCGCTCGACTTCACCGGCGTCAAGGTGCAGGGCGCCGGTATGTGGCACACGACGCTCTACCGCCGCGTGCCGCTGTCACCTCCGCCGAGCGGCTGGCGATCGCAGATCCTGGTGGGCTCAGGCACCACGGTCTCCGATCTGCAGGTCGACACCAACGCGATCTACCGCGGTATCGGCGGAGCCGGCGGTGACGACTACGGCTTCAACGCGAGCGGCGCCGGCGGCTGGCTGATCGACCACGTGTGGACCCGGCACACCGATGCCAACTGGCTGTCCGGTACGAACGGCGTGCTGCAGAACAGCCGTACCGCGGACAGCTACGGCGACGGCTTCAACGCCAACAACGGCAACACCCCGAACCCGGACAAGCTCGGCCACAACCTCACGATCCGGAACAGCTTCGCCCGTGGCACCGGCGACGACGCGTTCGCGACGTACTCCGATGCCGGGGCGAGCGGCACCAACGGGCAGATGGCCGGTACGAAGATCCTGAACAACACCGCGGTGGCGCCGTACTGGGCGAACGGCATCCGGATCGCCGGCGGCAAGGACGTCGAGGTCCGCGACAACCTGGTGAACACGGTGTCGTCGAACAACGCGATGGACATCAGCATCTTCGGCGACACCGGCCACCCGCTGGAGTCGGCGACCGTGAGCGGCAACACGCTGATCGGCGGTGGCGGCTGGAACGGCGTCCGGACCGGTGTGCACATCGGTTCGCCGTCGCCGACGTCGCTGTTCCCAACCGCGTACACGAACGTCACGATGACCGGCAACCTCGTCAAGGGGTCGCTGCGATCGGGCGTGCTCGTCGATCGCCAGTTCGTGAACGCGACGCTGATCGGCACCACGATCGACGGCCCGGCGAACCAGGGCATCCTGATCAACTCCGGCGTCACCGGTACCGGGACCTTCACCCGCACCACGGTGCGGAACCTCCGCCCGGGTCAGGTCGCGTTCCAGAACGACTCGCCGACCACCTTCAAGACCACCACCAACTGACCGGCCGGGGCTCAGGGTGGTTGCCCTGAGCCCCTGGAAGGTCAGTCCAGTGGGCGGTAGTTCAGGCCGAGGTTCTCGATGCGCGTGAGGTGTGGGCGGAGCCGGGTGAGGAACTCGTCGTACGGCGTCTTCGGCGAGCCCCACGCGCGTTCGGCGAACGCGGACAGGCGCGGCAGCAGCATGTACCCGACCTGCTCCGGGCCCTCCATGTACTCGGTCCAGATCTGGCACTGCGTCCCGACGATCAGCGCCTGCTGCTGCGGCGACAGCCCGGCCGGGATCACCTCGAAGTCGTACACCTTCCGCAGCGGGATGTGGCCGCCGATCGCCAGCGGCTCGGTCGCCGGATCGCCCTGGTAGTAGTCGAAGTACACCGACTCGCACGGCGCCATCACGACCTCGTGACCCGCCTTCGCCGCCACCTCGCCGCGCTCGGCGCTGCGCCAGGCCATGATGACCGCGTCCTTCGGGCAGTCGGTCTCGACCATCTCGTCCCAGCCGACCAGCCGCCGCCCCTGCTCGGCCAGCACCTCCGCGACCTGCGCCGTGAACCAGCCCTGCAGCTGTCCCGGCTCGTCGAGCCCGAGCTCGGCCTGCCGCTTCTGCGCGGCCTCCGACGAGGCCCACTGCACGGACGGGCACTCGTCGCCGCCGAGGTGCACGTACGGCGACGGGAAGATCTCCAGCACCTCCCGCAGCACGGTCTTCACGAACTCGACGGTCGCGTCGTTGACGTTCAGCACGTCCTCGCTGATGCCCCAGTACGGCCGCACGCTCAGCTGCTGGTCCGGATGGTTCCCAAGCTCCGGGTACGCCGTGATCGCCGCCTGCATGTGCCCCGGCAGGTCGATCTCCGGCACGACGGTGATGCCCCGCTCGGCGGCGTACGCGACGATCTCGCGGAGGTCGTCCTTGGTGTAGAACCCGCCGTGCCGGACGCCGTCGTACTCGAACTCGGTCTGGCCGTGGGACATCTTGCCGACCATCGTGTGCTCCCGCCACGCGCCGACCTCGGTCAGCTTCGGGTACGCCTCGATCTCGACCCGCCAGCCCTGGTCGTCGGTGAGGTGGAAGTGCAGCACGTTCAGCCGGTGCAGCGCGAGCACGTCGATGACGTTGAGGACGAACTCCTTCGGCAGGAAGTGCCGGGCGACGTCCAGCATCATCCCGCGCCACGCGAACCGCGGCGCGTCCGCGACATGCGCCAGCGGTACGGCGACCTTCCCGTCCGCGGCGGGTTCAGCCGCCTCGACGAGTTGCGCGTACGTCGTCTCCGCGTGCCGCAGCGCGTCCTCGGAGCCGGCCGCCAGGCGTGCTCCGTCGGTGCTGATGTCGATCCGGTACTCGGCCGCGTCGAGGTTCTCGACCACGTCCCGGACGGCGCCGGCGATCGGGTCGGCGGTCAGCCACCGGCCCTCGTCGACGGTGAGCTCACGCGGTGCGGGAACGATCGCGATATCGGGCATCCGGACTCCAGGGGCTGAAACAGTCGAATGGTCGTCGAATTACGTCGGGACGATCCTATATTCAGCTTCCCTGTCAGGTTCATGAGAGGGTTTGCCCGTGACAAGCGAGCGGCAGCGGACGACTCTCCGGGTCCTGGTGGCCAGCAACGCGCTCGGCGGCGTCGCGACGGCCAGCGGTTTCGCGGTCGCCGCCCTGCTCGCCGAGAACGTCTCCGGCTCCACCTCCCTGGCAGGCCTGGTCGCAACCTCCACCACGCTGGGTGCCGCCATCCTGGCCGTACCCCTTGCGAGCCTGGCCAGGTCCTACGGTCGCAGGGTCTCGCTGTCCCTCGGCTATCTGATCGCCTTCGTCGGCGCCGCACTGACCATCGTCGCCGCACAACTGGGCTCTCTCGCCCTGCTCCTGGCGGCAGGCTGCCTGTTCGGCAGCGGCTCAGCCTCGAACCTCCAGTCCCGGTACGCCGCCACCGACGCTGCTGAGCCCAGCAAGATCGCCCGCTCGCTGGGCCTGGTCGTCTGGGCCACCACGATCGGCGTGATCGTCGGCCCGAACCTCACCGGCGTCGGCGGGTCCATCGGTACGTCGCTGGGCCTGCTGGCGCTGGCGGGTCCGTACGTGTTCTCCGTGGTCGCCTTTGGACTCAGTGCGGTCACCGTCTGGCTGGGTATGCGCAGCCAGGTACGCCCTGAGAAGGTAGAGCGCCAGCCGCTGGCCGACACGTTCCGCCAGGTCATACGCATCCCGCACGCGCGGCTTGGCCTGCTGGCGATCGCCACTGCGCACGCGGTGATGGTGGGCGTCATGTCGATGACGTCCGTACACCTGCGGCACCACGGTGCTTCGCTGACCATCGTCGGCTTCGTCATCAGCGGCCATGTGGCCGGTATGTACGCCCTGTCCCCGCTGACCGGCTGGCTGGCGGACCGGCTCGGCCGCATCCCCACGATCGGCATCGGCCTGGGCATCCTCGCTGTGGCGATGACCCTGGCCGCGGTGGCGCCCGACGACGCGCATGTGCTCACCGGGCTCGCCCTGTTCACGCTGGGCCTCGGCTGGTCCGCCTGTCTGGTCGCCGGGTCGACGTTGCTGTCCCGGTCGGTCCCGGACGGCATCCGTACGTCGGCGCAGGGCCTGTCCGACCTGACAATGGGCATCCTGGCTTCCCTTTCGGGCACAGCTGCCGGCCCGGTGCTCGCGCACCTCGGCTTCCACTGGCTGGCCGTCTTCTGCGGCATCCTGCTCGTCCCGGCGGCACTGCTGGCCGCCACCACCAGACAGGCACTGGCTAGGGTCTAGCGGTGTGAGCATCGCCGAAGGCGGGATCCCGAGCCCGAACATCTGGCAGCACCCGAAGGTGTACGAGATCGAGAACCGGGCGGTCGACCCGAACGGTGTGGTCGAGCCGGCGATGCGGGCGATCCGGGACTGGACCGCCGCGACCGTGCTCGACATCGGCTGCGGCACCGGGTTCTACCTGCCGAGGTTCGCGCGGACGGCCGCCCGGGTGATCGGCGTCGAGCCGCACGGCGGCCTCGCGGAGGCGGCCCGGCGGCGTACCCGGTCGTTGCCGAACGTCGAGGTACGGCAGGGATCGGCGCAGCGGCTGCCGGTACCGGACGCGTCGGTGGACGTGATGCACGCGCGCTGGGCGTATTTCTTCGGGCCGGGGTGCGAGCCCGGGCTGGCCGAGCTGGACCGGGTGATGCGCCGCGGCGGGACCGCGTTCGTGATCGACAACGACGGCAGCCGGTCGACGTTCGGGCAGTGGTTCAGTACGTCGTACCCGATGATCAAGGCACCGGTGGTGGAGCGGTTCTGGGCCGACCACGGCTGGCAGCGGACGCGGCTGGACATGGGCTGGCGGTTCGAGAGCCGGGCCGACCTGGAGGCGGTGGTGAAGATCGAGTTCACGCCGAAGGACGCCAGCCGGATCCTCGCCTCGCACACCGGCGTCGAGGTCGACTACGCGATCAACCTCTGGAGCCGTGGTTACTGAAACGACACCCTGTGGTCTGCGGACGGGCCCTCGGTCCCCATAGGGTTGACGAACCGATTCGACGGGGCAGTCGTGGGAGGCGCCGGGCACAGATGGACGGACTGCTGCTCGAACGCGTTCCGGGGCTGCCCGAGCGACTCCGCATCGACGTAGGTGAGCAGCGTGCGGTGGTGGTGCCCCATGCGGCCGACCGTCGCAGGCTGGCCGACCTCCTGACCGGGCTGGACGATCCACCACCGGACGCGATCGTCCTGGCCGGCGGAGCTGTCCGGCTGGTACCGGCCGAGGGCGGACTGCTCCCCCACCTCACTGTGCTCGGCAATGTGGTGCACGGCCACCTCACAGCGAACTCGATCACCAAACAGGCAGCCCGCGAGCAGAGCCGGGTGCAGGCCGTCGGCTGCGGACTCGAGGACGTACTGGACCGCTACCCGCACGAGATCACCCCAGGGCGTCGCCGTCTGACCGGTGTGGCCCGGGCACTCGGCGCTTACCCGCGGGTGATCGTGCTGGAGGACGCGAACGGCCTACCCACCTGGGGCTCACTCCTGTCGATCAAGCCCAACCCTGACCTCGCCTCGGTTGCCCTGCTGCTCATCACGACCAGCGCGACCCGTACTACTGGATTCGACGATGCCGAGTAGCCGCAGAGCCTTCCTCGGAGCCGCAGCAACGCTCTTGCTGGCAGGGTGTTCGAGTGACGTACTAGGGCTGCGCCGTGCGGTGCGTGTGGCCGTCAGTTGGAGCGGCGAGGAGCTACGCGCGTTCCACAAGGTCCTGGGCGGCCTGGGCGAGCTGAGCTATCCGGTAGAGGTCGTACCGCTCGGCGACGACATCTCGACGGCTTTCGACTCCCCCGCCGCCCGCAGGCCGGACGTGGTCATGCTGCCGCAGCCAGGTCTCGTACGGGACCACTGGCGCGAGCTGGCGCCGATGCCCGACGACCTGGCTCCACTGGGTCAGGCAAGGCTCTGGCGGAGCCTCCTGGTGCGGCAGGGGACGACGTACGGCGTTCCGTTCAAGACGGCGCACAAGTCGGCGGTCTGGTACCGCCCGTCGGTATTCCGGCAGGTCGGCGTACAGCCGCCGCAGTCTTGGTCGGACTGGTTGGCGCTGAACCGGACACTGACACAGGCAGGCGTCACACCGTTGGCCCTGGGCGCAGGAGACGGCTGGGTGCTCACCGACTTCCTGGAGAACATCCTGCTGGGCATAGCGCCCTCGGTGTACGTCGGGCTTGCTACTGCGGCACACCCGCATCCGTCGCAGCAGCCGCAGTTCGCCGCCGCCCTACGGTTGCTGGGCACCATGTGGTCGGCGCCGGGCGCGCTGGCGGGCGGTGTGAAGGAGTCGCTGGTCCAGCAGTTCCCGGACGCGCTGGTGGAGGTGTTCGGGCATCGCAGGGCGGCGATGGTACTGGCGTCCGACTTCGCGGAGCCGGTGGTTCGCTCGTTCGCCGCGGATCCGGGCGACATCGGGCTGTTCACGTTCCCGCCGATGTCCGCCGGGGCTCCGGCGCCGGTGGTCGTCGGTGGTGACGTGATGGTGCTGACGGCACCGATCTCGGACAATTCCCGCGACCTGGTCCGACGGCTGGCCACACCGGCTGCCGTGGATCCGTGGATCCACGAGGGCGGCTTCCTGGTCGACGGACGCACCTCCGGGTACTCCCCCGAGCTGACCCGGCTCGCGGAGCAGCTGACGATGCCGGGCGAGCAGTTGCAGTTCGACCTGTCCGATCTGCTCGGTCCGCTCGGCGGTATCAACGGCCTCTGGCGGGTGCTGACCGACTTCCTGATCGCGGTGGGCGGCCGGGGCGCGGACTCGGTACCGGACGCGGTCGACGCGGCGATGAGCGCGATGCGGAAGGTGGAGACGAGCTGATGGGTCTGCAGACGAACGGCCTGTCGCTCGAGGTCGCCGGCCGGGAGATCACCGGCCGTCCGGTGCAGGGCAAACCGCGGCGGCCGGCCGGGCCGTACCTGCTCGGGCTGCCGGCGCTGCTGCTCAGCTGCGTGCTGCTGGTGCCGATCGGCGTGACCGTGGTGAAGGCGTTCGTCACGAACCGGCACTTCGGGTTCGGGAACTTCGCGGTGATCGGCGACCCGACCGCGTTGCATGCCGTCGGCAACAGTCTGCTGTGGGTGCTGATCGCTTTCGGTACGGTCGCTGTCGGGTTCTCCCTTGCTCTGTTGAGTTATCGGCTCCCAGCCGTCACGACGCTCCTGCAGCCCGCGCTGGTGATTCCGTTCGCGGTCTCGGTACTGGTGTCAGGTGCGACCTTCCGGATGATCTTCGACCCGACACCCGAGCGCGGGACGATCACGGCACTCTCGACACACCTGTTCGGCTCCAGCCTGGTGTGGCTGGGCCCTGGGCTGTTCTGGATCGTACTGATGTCCGCGTTCGGCTGGACCTGGCTCGGGTACGTCGTATCGCTCTTCCGCGCCGGTCTGGACGCCATACCGGACGACGTGTCCCGGACGCTCGCGGCCGAGGGCGTACATGGCTGGAAACGCCTGCGGGCGTTGGAGATCCCGCTGCTCCGCCCGATCACCGGTGTGGTCACGCTGACGCTGGTCATCGCGGCCGTACGCGTCTTCGACCTCGTGCTGATCGTCGTACCAGGATCCATGCAGCAGTCCGCTGACGTACTGGGGCTCAACTGGTGGCGGGCGTCCACGTCCAAGGTGGACTCCGGTCGTACGGCGGCGTTGGGGGTCGTGCTGTTCGCGATCGTCGCGGCTGTCGGGCTGATCGGTGTACGCGGGCTGAGACGGCGACGCTGGGCGATGCCGGTTGCCGTCGTACCGCAGGAGCCCACGCTGAGGAGACCACAGCCACGGCGGATGGTACGGCGGCTCGGCTGGTTCATCGGGTCCGCTGTGGCGCTGGTGTGGGTGTTGCCGGCGGTAGTACTCGTCGCTACTGCTCTGCACTCGCCACGGGAGGCAGGGCTGCGCGGTTGGTGGTCGCCGTCGGGCCTTGGGGTCTCGTCGTTCGCGGCTGCGGCCAACGTCGGGCTGTTCCGGGCGTTGCTGTCCACGCTGGTCATTGCTACGGCGGCGACCGCCGTACTGCTGGTGATTGCGGTGCCTACGGCGTACCTGGTCGCGTGGGGTGGTCTGCCGCAACGCCTGGGACGAGTTGCGATGGCCGTGTTCGTCGTACTCGCTGTCACGCCTGTGCAGATGTACGCCGCTCCGCTGCGGGACGCGATCGACGCAGCCGGGCTGGCCGGGTCGCGGGTCGCACTGGCACTCGTACACGCCGCGGCGGGCCTGCCGTTCGCCGTACTGCTGCTGCGATCCGCCTTCGCGTCGGCACCGCCTGCTGTGGTGTCGGAGGCGTTGCAGGGTCCGGTGCGGCAGAGCGCAGTACTGGCGACTGTGCAGCGGACGTTCAGGCCCGCGCTGATTGCTGTTGCGGTGTTGGAGTTCGCCCTGGTGTGGAACGACTTCATCGTCGGGTTCTTGATCAGCGGGCCTGGCACGACACCGCTCTCGTTGGTGTTGTGGGGTGAGGCACGGCAATTCTCCACGTCGAGCGGACCGGTCGCTGCAGCGGCTGTTGTCGCATCCGTCGTACCTGTTGTGCTGTTGCTGTCGTTCTGGCGCACTGTGGTGCGTGGGCTGACCACGGGGAGCCGGCCGTGAGCGAGGAGGAGCAGGAAGAGCCGTCGCGGACCCAAGTGGTGCTGCTGACCGTCGGCGCGGTCGCATCCCCGTTGCTCACCGACTTGACGTCGCAGCTCCTCGGTCAGAGCTTCAGCCAAGGCGGCGTCGTGCCGTGGGTCGGCGG
>NZ_DASRVN010000692.1:0-2497 GCF_035655035.1 Kribbella sp.
GACCCGCCTGATCACCCGGAGGGATGACGGCATGCCTGCTCCGGGGGACAGCTGCTCCGGCACGCGTGCTGTTGCCGGTGGACGGGGCATGGAACTGGTGCGGATGCGCGGCACCTGCCGGTGGGACGCGCTCGCGACGTACGGGCTGTCTGGCTACGAGGGGGTGTAGGAGGACGGATGCCAGCGGGCCGTGGATTCCGTTCGTTCGCTCGGCCGCGCCGTACCGGGTGCGACGGGGAGTTGGGGTTGGACTGGCGATAGGTAATGGGGTCGCGCGACAGGCTATTACCTGTTCACAGACGCCGTTGGGTGTTCAATGAGGTTCAGTTGGTGTGTCGGGCGTCAACGTTTGGCTGACCAGAAGAGGGCATGTCCACCGGAGCTCTCCGGTACGTACAACTCGGTCTCGACGGTCAGTCCGGCGTCGGTGAGCCAGCGCCGGTATGTCGCCGCATCGGTCTGGCTCCACCACATCGTCGTACCGCCGCCGAGCCAGTCGTCCTCGGTCCCGGTCCACGCCGTGTGCCCTGTCGTACAGAGAAAGAACCCGCCCGGCCGCAGCCACCGGGCGATCCGCTCGAGCAGGAGCGGCTGGTCGTCCAGCGGTATGTGGATCAGCGCGTACAGCGACACGACGGCATCGAGCGACCCGGCGGCGAGCTCGAGCGTCAGAGCGTCGGCGTTGACGAACTCGGCGTCCGGCACCTGCTCCCGCGCGCGGGAGATCTGGACCTCGCTGATGTCCACGCCGAGTACGTGGTGTCCGGCGGTGGTGAGGGCTCGGGCGATTGGTACGCCGCTGCCGCAGCCGAGGTCGAGGACCCGGCTGCCGGGTGTCAGCCGGGTGAGTAGTTCGGCGATCCAGGGGGCGTACTTCGAATCCGCGCCGGTCGCCTCGTCGTACCGCTGGGAGAGTACGTCGTACCCGCGCCGGACGATCTCCTTCGGGTCCTCCATCCGACGGACGGTACTGCGGTCAGCGGACGCCGGTCAGCTGGTTTTCCCGGGTCGAACGCCGGGTGAACACCGACGAGCGGTTCGTCGCGGACTCGGCGAGGGCGTCGTCGCGGGCGCTCGGCGACAGGTGGTCGACGTACACCGTGCCGGCCAGGTGCTGGGTCTCGTGGAGGAGGCAGCGCGCGAAGTACCCGGTCGCCTCGACGGTGAACGGGGCGCCGTGCACGTCGTACGCGTGCAGAACGGCGCGGGTCGGGCGGGGGAGCGCGGCGTCGGCGCCGGGCACCGACAAGCAGCCCTCGGTGCCGGGGTGGGTGCCGAGCAGCGCGGTGCTGGTCTCGACGCGCGGATTGAACGCGTGCCCGACATGCCGGTCGCCCTGCTCGTCGGTGAGGTCGTACACGAACAGCTGCGCGTCGACGTCCACCTGGTTCGCGGCGAGCCCGCACCCCTCGGCGATCCACATGGTCGCGAACATGTCGTCGATCAGCCCGCCCCAGCGCTCCGCCCCGAATTCGGTGACCGGCCGGCAGGGGCGGTGCAGGATCTCCTCGCCGTACTCCGTGACCCGCAGCGGCCGGCCTCGTCGTACCTCGTCCAGCAGCTCGGGCAGGCGACGGCTCGGCCGCCCTTGGATGTACGTCGGCATGCAAAGACCGTACTATGCAAAGTCAGACCTTTGCAAAGCCGCTAGGATGCCGTCATGGACACCCAACCGAACCGCCGGGACGTCGTCCGGGCGCACCCGCTGCGGGAGGCGCTGCTGAGGCTGATCGACCGCGACGGTGCGACGACGTCGACGATCGCCGCGCGCGAGCTGGGGGAGAGCACCGGCTCGTGCTCGTTCCACCTGCGGCGGCTGGAGGCGCTCGGCGTGATCGAGCCGGTTCCGGGCGCGCCGGGCCGGGTGAAGCCGTGGCAGCGGGCGCGCACCGAGCAGGCGACGCTGAACCGCGAGCTCGAGGACACCGCGTACGCGAGCTGGCTGGCCGCGAAGACCTCCGACGACGAGGACTTCGCGTTCAGCGCCGTCGTCACGCTCGCCGAGGGCGAACTCGCCGAACTCCGCGCCCGCCTGCACCGGGTCCTGCACGACTTCGTCGGCTCGGAGCCGGCCGCGGAGTCCGCCACGCCGACCGCGGTGATCATCCGCGCGTTCCCGCTCCGCGAGGAGTAGCCCGCCCGATCCGGGGAACCGCGCACCGGGTCGTCGCGTCAGGACAATGGCCGGCTCGCCCGCCGAGCGCCTCGAACATGGAGCCCCCATGACCAACGGCCAACCGCCCGACCCGCACGCCCCGGGCAGGCCCGGCTATCCGCCGCAGGGCGGGCCCGGGTGTCGTCAACCTCGTCGCGTTGGCGGTCGTCGCCCCGCTGGCACTGGTATTCCCTTGAAAACAAGCCATCGCCTGACGTGATTCGTGCGTACGGTCGTCGCCATGCGAAGCGTGACGCGGGAACAGGCCATCGCCTACCGGCTGTCCGTGAACCACCTGGTCGACCGGCTGCCGCCCGGGTCCCAGGAGCAGGCGGCGTACGT
>NZ_DASRVN010000693.1:0-11938 GCF_035655035.1 Kribbella sp.
CTCCTCACCGAGCCGGTCGACGTGGTCGGCCAGCCGGGAGTCCTCCCTCCGGCGGGCCCGGCGGCGCGGGATGGTCAGATCACTCAAAGACATAGGCGGCACCTCGCTCGGTCGTCAGGGATGCGCGCTCGATCCCCCCGGCAAGGTTAACAACTAACTGACTAATCAGTCAGTCAGAATCCTGTGACTCAGGGAACAACCAGGGTCCGCCCCCTCGCTCCGCTCGGGGGCGGGAGTTATTGCGGAGTGCCCCTCCGAGCGGGGGAAGGTGTCGCGGGGTGTACCCGCCTCCCTCCCGGGCGGGGTGTCGCCGGGTGTACCCGCATCCCTCCCGGGCGGGGTGTCGCGGAGTGAACCCACCCCCGCTCGGGGAAAGGTGTCGCGGAGTGAACCCGCCTCAGCTCGGGGAAAGGTGTCGCGGGGTGTACCCGCCTCCCTCCTGGGCGGGGGTGTCGCGGGGTCAGCCCCTCCGCCCCGGTCGGGGCGGAGGGGCGGTGGTCCCGGGTGTTGGTCGGGACTGCCGTAGGGCGTTCGTGCCTACTTTGCGAGGGTGTAGCGGATTGTGTCGTTGCGGAGGACCTCTCCGTTGACCTTGACGATCTTCAGGGTGTGTTGGCCGTTCTTCAGGCCGGTGGTGGAGAAGACGGTCCGGTTCGTCACCCGTACGTCGTTGTGCAGGTTCACCCGCTGTACGAGCTTGCCGTCGACGTACACGTCGGCGTCGCCCTGGTCCGGTGCGAGCGCCGTACTCCACTCGACGCCCGTACCGGTGAACGTCAGGCCGACGGAGGCCCCGTCGTCCTTCGTGGCGTGGATGTCGTCGCGGTAGTCCCCGCGGAACCGTACGTCGAGCGGCGTGTTCCCGACCGGCAGCGTCGCGAGGTACGCCTTGCTGATCGTCACCACGTTCCCGTTCACCGTGTAGTCGGTGCCCTTCACCAGGTCCTTGCCGGCGTTCGCGATCCCGTCCAGCTCACCCGGGTCCCGCCCGAGCGTGACGTTCACGTCGGCCGGTGCGCCCTTGTCGAACGCCGCGGTGTCCGGGTTCAGCAGGCTCTCCTGCCGGACGTTCAGCTTGTCCAGCAGCATGAACTGCCCGGACTTCTTCACACCCCGGATCGTGTGCGTACCGTTCGGCAGGTCCGAGACGCTGTACACGACCTGTTGAGGTTTGTTGTGCCCCAGCGACGGATCCATGTACGTACTGACGGTCTGCTTCAGCTGGCCGTCGATGTAGATGTCGACGTCACCCTGCCCCGGGTCGGTCTCGGTCACATAGTCCACCCCGGTCCCGACGAACTGGTACGAGAACGAGTCGCCGTTCGTCTCCGTCCACTGCACGTCGTCCTGGTAGTCACCGAGCCCGCGGCCGGAGCTGTAGTTCCAGTTGCCGGTGTAGACGATGCCCGGGTCGTTGTTGTTGACCTGCACGGTCCGGGTCGGCAGGTCGAGCGCCTTCGCGGCGGTCTTCGAGGACGAGTCGGTCACGCCGACGGTCAACGCCTGCGACACCGCCGGTACTTCGTAGTTGTTGTTCCGCTGCCACGCGCCGTCGTACGTGACCCGGAGGTCGTCGTCGTTCACGCTGATCGTGGAACTCTTCTGCGGCGTCACCTTGAACAGCCGGACACCGTGGATCGGCACACTCTGCGCGGTGTAGCTCGACGCATACGTCCCGACGTCCTTGCGGGCCCACAGGTCACGGACCTTCGCGGCGCCGTTCAGGCCGAGGTCGGCGAAGTTCACCGTCATGTCGGCGTCGGTCTGGCCGAGGTTGAAGAGGGCAACGGTGTACGAGCTGTCCGCGTTGAGCGAGTACCACACCTGCCGGTTGGACTTCGTCGACACCGGATGCGCCGGGCGCCCGGCCTGGTCGACCGCGATCACCTCGGGGTTGGTCAGCAGGCTGAGGCCGTACGCGTCCAGGTTCGTCATGTCGTTGCCGATGTACATCGGCGCCGCAGACACTGCCCACAGCGTGGCCGCCGTACGCCGCTCGTCCTTGGTCATGCCGTCCATCGAACCGTTGCCGACGTCCAGCGAGTCCAGGTCGTTCCAGCCGCCGGGGCCGGCGTGCCGCCACCATTCGGCGAGCTTCGGGAACAGCCGGTTGATGTTCGGCCAGGCGGTCAGCGCCGTACCGGTGCAGTAGCACTCGACGTCCCACTCGATCCGCCAGCCGTTCGCGTACTGCTTCCAGGTGTCGGCATAGTTGATGTCGAGCGCCCAGGACAGCTCGAGCCAGATGTTGTGCCGCTTCAGCGCCTGCGACCAGGCCTTCACGTCGTCGCGGGCGTCGACCGAGAGATCGCTGATCCCGGAGCCCGGCGTCACGCTGTCGAACTTCAGGAAGTCCAGGCCCCAGGAGCCGAACAGGTCTGCGATCGAGTCGACGTACTTCTGCGCGCACGGCTTCGAGAAGTCGATGCGGTAGCCGATGCCCCAGTAGTCGCCCTTCTGCAGCGGCAGCACCGGAAGGTCACCGGTCGTACATCCGGGCGCGCCGTAGATCGGCAGCTTCGCGTCGATGACGGCCTTGCTGATGCCCGGGATCGTGTAGAGGCCGACCTTCTGGCCGTTGGCGTGGATGTGGTCGATGACCGCCTGCAGGCCGTTCGGGTAGAGCTTCTTGCTCGGCGTCGGCCGGCCGTACGCGTCGACGCCGTCGTTCCAGCCGGCGTCGATGTTGATGTAGTTGTACCCGTACGGCTGCAGCTTGGCGTGCATCGCGTCGGACTGCTTGATCAGCTGGTCGGCGGTGATCCAGCTGCCGCCGTTCGGGTTGAAGACCTGCATGCTGTAGCTGCTCCAGCCCATGTAGGGCTTGGCAGCCTTGTCCCCCGCCGGCCCCGGCAGAGCCTGAGGGGTGACGGTCGTGGTGGTCGGGACCGGTGCTGCTGTCGACGTACTCAAACCTGCCGGCAGCAGCCCGGCGACCACGAGCCCCGCGACGGCGGCCCGTAACACCCTGCTCCGAACGGATCTGGTCATGGCGGTGACCTCTTCTTCTCGGCGAATCCCAGAGAAACCGAATCGGATAGGATATTGGAACTATTACTTAACCTTGTCAAGATTCTGGGCGAAAGTGGCGCAGTGGTGCCGCGCCGCGAAGTCCGTCGACACCTGCGGAGCGGGGAGCTTGAGCGACAGTACCGCGCCGTTCCGGCCGGAAGCCGGCCACGGTACGGCGGCCGTCGACGGGTTGCCGGTAGCGGCGAACTTCACCCAGGCGGCTCGCATCGAATCCGCCAGGGCGGTCTGCTGCGCGTTCAGCGGCGCCGGGAACGGCGCGTTGGGGAGGTCGAACAGGTACCACATCTCGGAACCGTGCGTGGCGACCGAGAGAGCGCCGGCCGGGGCGAAGAGGAACGGCGCGGTGTCGTCGTTGAACTCGTACGCGTGCGCGGAGGTCCACTTGGTGACCTGCTGTGCACCGCAGGCGAAGGTCGCGTCGCCGATGAGCGTGCCGAAGGCCTTGTCCGGTGACGGGTACGCCGACAGGGGGTAGTCGGCCGCGATGGCTGCGGCCTGCGCGGGTATTACCCGGAGGGCTGCGGCGATGTTGGCTTCGTAGTTCTGCGGGGTGACCGGGCTGGTGTAGCCGACGTTGTACCCGCGGCTTACCACTCGGCCGCCCAGGGTGAAGAGGGCTTCCTCGTCGTGGTTGCTGCCGTTGAGGACCGGCACGTGGTTGAAGCGGCCGGCGGCGAGGGCGGTGCCGATCGACTCCTTCAGTACTGCGCCGTCGACGACGCCGGGGATGGTGACGCTCGCGGTCGCGGCGTTGTCCACCAGGGCCTGCACCGGCACCTTCCGCAGGCAGGCGGCGGTTTGGTCGGCGCATCCGACCTTGGCGGCGAACTCCTCGCCGGTGACCTCGGCCTTGGCGAGCGGTTCCTGTTCGAGGGCGAACGCGCCGCTCTCCACGATCGCTCGCTGGAAGAGGCCCTTCGAGCTGGGTGCGGTCACGTGCGCGAGTACGGACAGCCCACCCGCCGACTCGCCGGCGATCGTGACGTTGTGCGGGTCGCCGCCGAAGCGGCCGATGTTGCGCTGTACCCAGCGCAGCGCTGCCTGCTGGTCCATCAGGCCGTAGTTACCGCTCGCTCCCCCGGGTCGCGACGCGAGCGCCGGGTGCGCGAGGAAGCCGAGCGCACCGAGCCGGTAGTTGATCGTCACGACCACCGCACCGGCCTTGGCGAGCTTCGTACCGTCGTAGTTCGACCCGCTGTCCGCGGTCAGCCCGCCACCGTGGATCCACACCAGCACCGGTCGCTTCGTGGCCGGGTGCAGCGCGGCAGTCGAGACGTTCAGGTACAGACAGTCCTCACTGAGCGCTCCAGGTGGCGCGATCCCGGCCCCCTGCGGACAGCCCGGCGCGTACTTCGTCGCATCGCGCACGCCCGGCCAGCTCGCCGCAGGCCGCGGCGCGCGCCACCGCAACTCCCCCGTCGGGGCCGCTGCGTAAGGAATCCCCCGGAACGCCGCTGTCCCGTCGACAGCCACGCCCCGGACAATCCCGTTGCCCGTAGCAACCACTGGGGAGGTGGCTGCCGGGTTGGTGCCGGCTTCGGCGGTAAGTCCGAGGCCGGCCATCGCGGCCGCCAGCGCCGCGGTCGCCGCGGCGAGGGTGACGCCTGCGCGTCGGGAGAGGACGGTTCTCATGGTGATTGCACCTCGTGGTGGAGAGTGATTGCTTGACTGCTCTCACTCTCCGGCCGAGGACCGTCCCGTCGCCCCAGGGTAAGTCCCTGGTGTCAGGCCGAGGGCGCGTGCCAGTGGGCGGGGCCGTTCGAGCCTGCCTCGTACTCCTCCAGCGGGACCTCGCCGGTGCGCCAGGCGTCCAGGACCGGCTCCACGATCTCCCAGCAACGCTCGGCCACGTCGCCGCGGACCGACAGCAGCGGGTCGCCGCGGAGGATGCCGTTCAGGACCTCGCCGTACGGGAGGACCGGGGACGACGGCAGCGTCGCGTCGAGAAAGACCTGGCCCATCGTGTACGGGCCGTCGACGCCCAGCGCCGGAACGGACAGGGACAGGTCCCCCGGGTTCAGCCCGATCCGCAGCGTCTCACCGTCACGCCCGCCGTGCAGCCCGGACGGCAGGTGCCGCAGCGGCTTGAACTTCACCACGATCTCCTTGCGCGCGACTCCGAGCGCCTTCCCGGAGCGCAGCGTGATCGGCACCCCGGCCCAGCGGTTCGTGTCGACCTCGACGGTCACCTCGGCGAGCGTCTCGGTCTCCCGCGCCGGATCCACCCCGGCCTCCTCGGCGTACGACGGAACGGTCCCGCCGGCCGTGTACCGCGCCCGCCGGCTGGCCTGCAGCGCCGACCCGTACAGGTGGGTACTGCGCAACGCCCGCGCCATCTCGCTGCGGACCTCGACCGCGTCCATCGTCGCGGGAGCATCCATCGCAAGCAGCGCGAGCACGAGTAGCAGGTGGCTCTGGATCATGTCGACGAGCGCGCCGGCGTTGTCGTAGTACTGCGCACGCCCCTCCAGCCCGAGCGTCTCGTCGTACACGATCTCGATGCTCTCGATGTTCTCCGCGTTCCAGACCGGCTCGAACAGCCGGTTCGCGAACCGGAGGCCGATCAGGTTCAGCACCGCCGTACGCCCGAGGAAGTGGTCGACGCGGTGCACGTTCTCCTCGGGGACGAGCGACCCGACCAGCTTGTTCAGCTCGGCGGCGGACGCGGCGTCGGTACCGAACGGCTTCTCGAACGCCAGCTCGGTCCCCTCCGGCAGGTCGATGCCCTGCAGCGTCTCGACGATCGCGGTCGTCACGGCCGGCGGCAGCGAGAAGTACAGCACCGGCGCCGGGCCGGCGAGCTCGAGCAGCGCCCGCAGATGCGCGCGATCCGTCGGGTCACCGGCGACGTACTGCGTGGTTGCCAGCGTCTCGGCCGCCGCAGCACTGAGGTCGTCGCCGAACGCGGACCGCACCCGCCGCGTCCACTCGTCCGGCGCGAGCGCCGACCGGCCGGTCCCGATGATCCGCACGCTCGTGGCCCGCGGCCCCGCCAGCAGACTGCCCAGCCCGGGTAGCAACAGCCGCGAACTCAGGTCACCGCTGGCGCCGAAGATGACGACGGTTCGTTGATTCAACACGGTGAAATCCAACCACGACGACGGCAACCGAATTCCCGTTAGCCCACGGGAGTGCTGTCGAGCGCCGGGTACGGCGTGTCCGCGAGCCCGAGGTTGCGCCAGACGAACCGCGGCACCAGCCCGAGGAAACCGCGCAGGTACGCCGAGCAGTGCGCGATCGCCGGCTGGCTGTGCTCGCCGGGCGAGAACCACACCCAGTCCTGCTCGATCCGGAACGGCCGGCCCTGGGCCGCCATAAGGTACTCCATCTGGCGCGGGTGGATCACGTCGTACGCGTACTTCTGGTCCTGCGCGAAGACCGCGAACTGCTTGTTGAACGCCGCGCTCTCGAACTCGATCGCGTTGCTCGCGAACCCCTTGCGCCCGATGCTCAGCGGCGGCATCCGGACCGGCAACTGGAACCCGAGGACCGGCTCGGAGTGGTGCTCGGTGACGGTGCGGGTCTGCGAGTTGCCGTTGCTGTCGGTGTACGACTCCGTGCGGGTCGTCGTCCAGTGGTGCTCGAACGCGACGAACGGCGGCCCGTCGCCGTCGCGGCCGCGCACCACGTCCTCGGTGCGGTGGTTGGAGCCGCCACGCTGGATCGGCGTGAACTGGAGCAGGCTGTCGTCGACGCCGACCCAGTTCCAGTCCGGGTGGTGGTAGAACGTCAGCCGCGGCGGCGGCTCCGGCTGGATCCAACGGTCGAGCGGCGTACTGTCGATCGCCGTCGCGATCGCGCCGAGCTGCTTCAGCCATTGCGCGAGCAGGTCGAGGTCCTTGCGCGGCGGATCGAGGACGACGACCTGGTCGCCGTCGATGCTCAGGTTCACACCGGTCTGTCCCGCGGCCAGTACGCTCAACTGCTGGCACAGCTGCGGCGACACCGCCTCCTGCGCGAACGCCGGATCCATCGTGCCGACCTGCCAGCCGGGCCCGAGTTGCGGCGGCGCCGGCACCGCCTGCGCGAGGACGCCGTACCGCGGGGTGGTCTCGCCACCGGTGATCCACAGCTCCGGCAACCGCCGCGGCAGCGTCACCATGCCGACCCAGCCCGACCAGTACGGCGACTTGTACTCGATCACCTGGAACGGCCGCCCGGCCGCGGTGACCCCGGTGATCTGGTCGTCCGGCTTCCGGTCGAAGCCGATGCCGAACGGCGGGTTGCCGAGCCGCGCGACCGAGTCCCACGTCGGCGTGTTGACGAAGGTCCAGCCGCGCTCCCGGATCGACTTGATGTACGCCTGCCGGCGGACCAGCGCGACGATGCCCCAGACGACTCCGGCCACGACGACCACGATCGCCAGCACCGCGAAGAGGGCCAGAACGCTCATTCGCCAGACCCTACCCTCAGCCGCGGCTCAGCCGAGGACCTCCGGCAGCGGCTCGGCGTGGACGATCTGCAGGCGGCTGACGGCCCGGGTGAGTACGACGTACAGCCGGTGCAGCCCGCGCGGCTCGGCCGCGACGATATGCGCCGGCTCGGCCACCACGACCGCGTCGAACTCGAGCCCCTTCGCCAGCGTCGCCGGTACGCAGACCAGGCGGACGGTGTCGATCTCGTCCTCGGTCTCACCGAGCAGCGCGGCCTCCAGCCCGGCCGCGGTGAGCGCGTCCCGCAGCCCGGCGACCTGGTCGTCGGCGGCGATCAGCGCCACCGAACCTTCCCCGGCCAGCGCGGTCCGGCACTCGACGACCACCTGCCCGACGTACGACGCGGTCCCGGCCGGCACGATGCTCAGCGCGTCCGCGACCGTCCGGACGCCGGTCGGTGTGCTGAGCGTCGGAGCGATCGCCGGCAGCAGCCGGGCGGCGAAGTTGATGATCTGCTCCGGCACCCGGAACCCGCGATCGAGCTCCGCGACGATGCCGTCGTTCTTGCCGAGATGCCCGAGCACCCGGTCCCAGGAGCCCGCCGCCCACGGCGTCGTCGCCTGCGCCAGGTCGCCGAGGACGGTCGCGGATCCGGTCCGGCACCGGCGGCCCAGCGCCCGCAGCTGCATCGCCGACAGGTCCTGCGCTTCGTCCAGCACGAGGTGCCCGAGCGACCCGGTCCGGCGTTCGATCAGGTCCTCGAGTTCGTCGAGCAGTACCGTGTCCGCGAACGACCACTTCGCCGACTTCCACGAGCGGGCCGGCTTCGCCCACAACAACGCCGCCCGTTCCTCCTCGGTGAGGTCCGGGGCGGCCTCGGCCAGGAACTCCGGGTCCGAGAAGAGCCGGTGCAGGACCTGTTCCGGGGCGACCCGCGGCCAGACCGCGTCGAGCACCTCCTTCACCGGCTTCGAGCGGGCGACCGCGTTCTGCACCCGGTCGTCCGGGGACTCGGCGCGCTCCTCCATCCGAACCAGCACCACGTGCGCGATCCGCTGCGCGAGGGCGTTGCGGCCGGGTGCGTACCGGGTCGACTCGCGCAGGTCCGAGACGATGTCGACGACCTCGTAGTCGTGCACGCGGTAGCGCCGGGATCCCTTGCTGTACAGGACTCCCTCGGTCGTCGTACCGACGTACGACCAGAGCGCACGGCGGAGCGCGCCGACCATCCGGGTGTCGCCCTTGAGCGCCTCGGCCGCGGGCTCGTCGGTCGTCGTCACCGGCCGGGTGATCAGTTCGTCGATGGTGATCTGCCGTACGTCGACCTCGCCGAGCGCGGGCAGCACCTTGCGGATGTAGGACAGGAACGACTTGTTCGGGCCGACGATCACGACGCCGCCGCGGCCGAGGCGCTCGCGCTCGGTGTAGAGCAGGTACGCAACACGGTGCAGGCCGACCGCGGTCTTGCCGGTGCCGGGCGCGCCCTGGACGCAGACGCTCGGGTGCAGCGGCGCGCGGACCAGGTCGTCCTGCTCGGGCTGGATGGTGGCGACGATGTCGCGCATCGGGCCGGTGCGCGGCCGCTCGATCTCGGCACGCAGGAAGGCGTCCGCCTGATCGGTCTCGACCACCGCGGTCAGCGACTCGTCCTCGAAGCCGGTCAGGTCGGCATGATCGGAGAAGCCGTACCGGCGGCGCATCAGTACGTGCTGCCGGTCGGTGGTCGTGGCGCGGTAGAACGGGACCGACACGGGCGCGCGCCAGTCGATGACCAGCGGTACGCCGGTGCCGTCGTGGACGTGCCGGCGGCCGATGTAGATCTGGTCGTGCCCTTCGATCGTGCCGTGCTCGTAGTCGAGCCGGCCGAAGAACAGCGGTACGTCGGGCAGGTCCAGGAGCGCGTGCGTCCGGCGCTCCTTGGCCCGCTGGTTGGCCTCGTTGGTGAAGCGCTCGTCGTTGTCCTCGCCGCCGATGATCTGGACGTCGCGGTCCACGACCTCGGCGTACATCGAGCGCAGTGCGGTACGGGCGGCGGACAGGTAGGCGCGTTCGGTCGCTAACTCAGGTTCGACCATCGGAGAAGAGCCTCGAATCGTGAGCTGGGTCCCGCCCCGGAGCAGATCCATCCGGTTCGATTCGATCCCGAAAAAGACAGGTCGGCGACGCTACCAGCCGATCCCGGCACCCGCCACTGAATTAACGACGCATCCAGTCCGGGGTGTTCTCGGCGTCCCTCGGGAAGACGGAAAGGTCGTCCTTGTAGATCCGTTCGTCCACCGGGATCGACCATGCCGGCTCGGTGTTGTAGTCGAAGTCGGTCGCGAAATGCCCGGTGGACGTGATGGTCAGCCGAGCCGTCAGCCAGGTGCCTTTGCCCGGGCGGTACATCTCGCGCCGCAGCTCCTCGAAGTGGTCCTCCAGCCCCTCCGGCAGAACCTCCACCTGCGAGCCGTCCACGTCCGCGTCCAGTTCGGCGTACGCCGACGTCGCGCGGTAGACCGCGGTTACCTCGCGCCACCCGGCCGGCAGCGCCGCGACCAGCGCGCGGGCGATCGTGTCGATGACACCGATCTCACTCATCCGGCTCCCTTGCCGACGGGTTTGGTCTCCCTGAAGATACTCCGGGGCGAGCGCCGTCCTTCGTGTCGCGACACGACGGTACGGCTCGACGGGCGTCGCGTCGTACCGTTCGGATGCTTCACGTCGATCGCTGCGTGCACCTGAACACCGGCAGCGCGCATCGCCTGCCAGCTCTCCTCCATCCGCCGCCAGTTGTCGGCGACGCCCTTCACCGCCTGGTTCTGGGAGCGGGACTGCGCGGTGATGTTGATCGACTCGCCGGGCCCGTCGAACATCGTGCCGAAGAGGTGACCGCCGTCGTCGGTGCGCTGCCGATCGGGCTTGCCGGCATCGCGCTGCGCCTCCAGGTTGCGGCGGTCCTCGTTCTCCTGGGAGGGCAGCCACCCGAGCCAGCCCTCGGCATGCGTGACCCGGGCGTGCTCGTCGGTGACGTACAGGTAGCGGTCGTCGACGACGTAGACCGACGACGGCTCCGGCTCCATCAGGAAGTCGTTCCAGTCACCGGCGCGGCCGGACGGTTCTTCATGGACGGGCAGGTCGGCGTACCTGTCCGGCACCACCGGTACGTCGTCCGGCCCGTAACCGACCGCGCGGACGTCGGCCGGATGAGCTGGCTGCTCGACCCGGGCCGGCGTCCGCGCGGATTCCATGCGGAACTTCTACATGCCGCTTCTTAACTTGTGGTTACCGCAGAGTGTCAGTTGCCGTCGGCGGCCGGGATCACCGCGCCCGGTACGTCGTTCGGAGCAACGATCTTGGTCTCGCCGGGGTACGGCGTGGACCAGTCGTGCGCCTCGTACCAGTCGAAGTGGTTCATCTGCGCCGGGTTCGCGAAGTCGGCCTTGGCGTTCGGGCCGGTGGTCCGCTGCTGGGCCTTCCAGGCCTCCCAGGTCGCCGCCATCGCCTGCTGCCCGGCCGGAACGGTCGCCTTCGGCGCCGGTGCGGCGGTCGGGCTCTGCGCCGCGGGAACATCCGCGCCACAGGACGGCAGGGTCTTGATCCCGGCGGTCAGCGAGGTCCGGTTCGGGACCGCGGTGAACGGGGTGAAGTCCGGCTTGTTCTTGAACGCGCCGAACATCGGCGTCGCCGCCGTGTCCTTCTGGTTCATCGGCTTCATCCCGAGGATCTGCTCGATCGTGCGGATCATCGTGATCTGGGTGTAGTACCGGCTGTCCACCGTGCCGTGCTGCGCGTACGGGCTGATCACCTGGATCGGTGCCCGGTGCCCGTCGACGTGGTCGAGACCGGCCTGCGAGTCGTCCTCGACGACGAAGATCGCCGAGTCCTTCCAGTACTTGCTGTGCGAGATCGTGTCCACGATCCGGCCGGTGGCCAGGTCGTTGTCCGCGACCGCCGCGGCGCCGCTGGTCGGGCCGCCGGTGTGGTCGTTCGACAGCCAGAACATGTTCAGGTTGGCCGGACCGTTCTTCTGGAAGTCCTTCTTCCAGACCTCGGTCTTGTAGATGTCCGGGACGTCCAGGTCGAACTGCGGGAAGCCCTGGACCGACACGTCGTTCAGCGACGGGATCGCCGAGCCGATCTTGATCGGGTACTGGGGGTCCGCCCCGGTCGCGATGATGTTCTTCGTGTCGCAGTAGTAGTTCTGCCACGTGCCACCGGCAGGCTTCTGCTCGACCGAGAGGAACTCGCCGAAGTTCTTGACCGACTTGCCGGCCGCCTGCACGCCGGTCCAGAGGAACCCGCTCTTCTGGTGGCCGAGAGCGTCGTTCTCGGTGTCGTAGCTGCGGGTGTACTCACCGGCCGAGGACTCGGTGTACTCCGGGTTGTCGGCCTGCATCAGCCAGTTGTGGCCCTCGGCCGAGTTCGTGCCGATGTCGTAGGTGTTGTCGTACAGCCCGAACTGCTTCGCCAGCGCGTGCTGGTTCGGCGTCACGTTCTCGCCGTACTGCGTCAGCGCCGGGTCGCCGTTGCCCTGCGGGATGTCGCCGTAC
>NZ_DASRVN010000694.1:0-6961 GCF_035655035.1 Kribbella sp.
TCCGCGGCCGCGTCACCCGGCCGGCCTCCATCTCCCGGATCGAGCGCACGCTCAGCCCGGCCCGGTCGGCCAGCTCCTCCTGGGAAAGGCCTGACCGGACCCTCAAGTCGAGCAGCAGTTCGGCGAACCCTCGCCGCCCGCTCGCCCGGCCATCCACGTCCGACAAGCCCGTCACCCCTCTGGAGGCCTCACTTTCTCGTCACAACATAGCGTGACAAGCGCTTCCTCGCTGGGCGTGCCCGGCGCGCGAGCTGCGTCCCGGCGTACCGGAAATCCGCTGGAGACAAATGCCTGCAGGATCAGAAATGCACGTTTCAAGCAGTCGCGCGAACCGGCTGGGAATCATTGTCGGCGGCGTACAGAGAAAGCACGCCGGCCCAGTCGTCGATCCGGGCGCGGGTGTCGGCACGGCCGGAATCGGCATTCAGCAGACTGCCGTCGGAAATCCCCCGGGTAGCGCGAACCAGGAGCTCAACGGTGACGTCGCGCAGGGTGTCCAGGGCAGCCATGCGGCAATTCAAGCGGAGTCGTGTTTCGCAAACGTAACGCCGTCGCCAACATCACAATAAGTCACCAAAATACCGCGCCGGTTTATTACCGGGTAGTCCGCTAACCGGCCAGGAACGACAACCGGACCTGCCGGTCGGGATTGTCCCGATTGGTGTCCACCAGGCAGATCGACTGCCAGGTCCCGAGCGTCAGCCGGCCACCGAGCACCGGCACCGTCGCGTACGGCGGGATCAGCGCGGGCAGCACGTGGTCACGGCCGTGGCCGGGCGACCCGTGCCGGTGCCGCCAGCCGAAGTCCCGCGGCAGCAGATCCTCGAGTACGGCGAGCAGGTCGTCGTCGCTGCCCGCACCGGTCTCGAGGATCGCGACGCCCGCGGTGGCGTGCGGTACGAACACGTGCAGCAGCCCGTCGCCGCGGCCGGAGACGAACTGCTCACAGCGTCCCGTGAGGTCGAGCACGACCTCACGGGACCCGGTGTGAACCTTCAGTACGACCGAATCCATCAGGCCGGGACGATGTTGACCAGCTTGGGCGCCCGCACGATCACCTTGCGGGTACCGCGACCGTCCAGCGCCTTCTGGATCGCCTCGGACGCCAGCGCCAGCTGCTCCAGGTCGGTGTCGGTGATGTCCGGCGCGACCTCCAGCCGGTCCTTCACCTTGCCGGCCACCTGGACCACGCAGGTCACGGTGTCCTCGACCAGCAGCGCCGGGTCCACCTTCGGCCAGCCGGCCTTGGCGACCGTCGGCTCGTGGCCCAGCTCCTCCCACATCTCCTCGGCCGTGTACGGCGCGACCAGGCTCAGCAGGATCGCCACCGCCTCGACCGCCTCGCGGACCGCCGGGTCGGCCGCGCCCGGTCCGGCGTCGATCGCCTTGCGGGTGGCGTTCACCAGCTCCATGATCCGGGCGACCATCACGTTGAACCGGTGCGAGTCGATCAGCTCGGCGGCGTCGGCCACCGTCCGATGGGTCAGCTTCCGCAGCACGACATCACCGGTCGAGGGATCCGAGCCCAGCGGCGCCTCGACCGCGCCGGCCAGCCGCCAGGCCCGTTGCAGGAACTTCAGCGAACCACCCGGCGACATGTCGGCCCAGTCGATGTCGTCGGCCGGCGGGCCCGCGAACACCATCGTCAGCCGGACCGCGTCCACGCCGTACTCGTCGATCATGTCGCCCAGGTTCACGCCGTTGCCCAGGGACTTGCTCATCGCCTTGCCCTGGTTGATGACCTGGCCCTGGTTCAGCAGCCGGGTGAACGGCTCCACCACGCTCAGCATGCCCATGTCGTACAGCGCCTTCACGAAGAAGCGCGCGTACATGAGATGCAGTACGGCGTGCTCCTTGCCGCCGACGTACTGGTACACCGACATCCAGCGGTCCGCCGTGGCCTGGTCGAACGGGCCGTCGGTGTACTCCGGCGACAGGTAGCGCAGGAAGTACCAGGACGAGTCGACGAACGTGTCCATGGTGTCGGTGTCGCGCTCGGCCGGTCCGCCACACTTCGGGCACTCGACCTCAACCCAGTCGCGGGCCGCGGCCAGCGGCGAGACGCCCTTCGGCTGCAGGTCGGCGCCGCGCAGGTCCGGCAGCTCCATCGGCAGCTGGTCGTCCGGGACCGGCACCTCGCCGCAGGACGGGCAGTGGATGATCGGGATCGGGCAGCCCCAGTACCGCTGGCGGCTCAGCAGCCAGTCGCGCAGCCGGTAGTTGATGGTCCGCTCGCCCAGGCCCTTGCCCTGGAGCCAGTCGATGATCCGCGACTTGGCCTCGGCGACCTCCAGGCCGTCCAGGCTGATCTCGTCGTTGGAGCTGTTGATCGCCGGCCCGTCGCCGGTGAACGCCTTGCCGTCGAAGTCGGCCGGCGGCTGCACGGTCCGGACGATCGGCAGCCCGAACTTCTCCGCGAACTCGTAGTCGCGGGTGTCCTGGGCCGGGACCGCCATGATCGCGCCGGTACCGTAGTCGGCCAGCACGTAGTCGGCCGCCCAGATCGGGATCCGCTGCCCGGTCACCGGGTTGATCGCGTACGAGCCCAGGAACACGCCGGTCTTCTCGCGCTCGGTGCTCTGCCGCTCGATCTCGGTGGTCGCCTTGACCTTGGTCAGGTACTCGTCGAACGCGGTCTGCTGGTCCGGCGTGACCAGCTCGGCGGCCAGCTTGGCGTCCGGCGCGACCACCATGAAGGTGGCGCCGAACAGCGTGTCCGGCCGGGTCGTGAACACCCGGATCGGCTCGTCGCGGCCCTCCACCTGGAAGTCGGCGAACGCGCCCTCGGAGCGGCCGATCCAGTTCCGCTGCATCAGCAGGATCTCTTCCGGCCACTGCAGCAGCTCCATGTCGTCCAGCAGCCGCTGGGCGTACTCAGTGGTCTTGAAGTACCACTGGGTCAGCTCCCGCTTCGTGACCTCCCAGCCGCACCGCTCACAGCGCCCCTGGACGACCTGCTCGTTGGCCAGCACGGTCTGGTCGTTCGGGCACCAGTTGACGTACGACGCCTTCCGGTACGCCAGGCCGCGCTCGTAGAACCGCAGGAACAGCCACTGCGTCCACCGGTAGTACTCCGGGTCCGACGTGTGCAGCCGCCGCGACCAGTCGAAGCTCAGCGCGTACCGGCGGATCGACTCGGCCTGGGTCTCGATGTTGGCGTACGTGTACGTCGCCGGGTGCTCGTTGCGCTTGATCGCGGCGTTCTCGGCCGGCAGCCCGAACGAGTCCCAGCCGATCGGGTTCAGTACGTCGTACCCCTGCTGGAACCAGTAGCGGGCCAGCACGTCGTGCAGCGCGAAGACCTCACCGTGACCCATGTGCAGGTCGCCGGACGGGTACGAGAACATCGTGAGCGCGTAGCGACGCTCCGCCGAGCCGTCGTCCTTCGCCTTGAACGGGTCCAGCTTCTCCCACACCGGACGCCACTTGGCCTGCATGGCGTTGAAGTCGTAGCCGCCCCGGTCGATCTGGGCGTCGTCCTGCTCGCTCACGGTCCTACTCCTGCTCGTGTCTGTGTTGAGCCAAATCTGCCAGAAATGAAAAATCCCCTCACACAGGAGGGGGTGCCGTACTGACCGGAATGCCAGTACGGCTAGGTAAGGAGCAGGCTCACTCGCATACGATCAGGGTAGCACTACAGGAACTCCGTCCCGCCGGTGCGGCGGTGCTCCCCGGGTGTACGGCCGTACTTGCGTTTGAACGCAGTGGAGAACGGACGTACGTCGGAGTACCCGCAGGCGCGCGCTACTTCCGTGATGGAGAGCGTGTGGTCCAGCAGGAGCTGTACGGCCAACTCCAACCGCAACCGTCGCAGCGTCGACATGATGGAGGACCCGGTCTGCTGGGTGAACAGGCGCTCCGCGTGGCGCTCGGACAGGTGGGCCGCGGCTGCTACGTCTCTAACCGTGATCGGCCGGGACAGGTTGTCTCGCAGGTGCCGCTGCATCGCCGCTACTACCAGGGGACCCCTGTCCCGACGTACTGGTTCAACAGCAAGGTCTTCGTCTGACGCGAATGCCCGCGCCGTCTCCATCACAAGCGTGGAGCCCAGAGCGGTAAGAGCAGTCCCGTAGCCGGACACCGGGCTGGCCGCCTCCAACGCCAACGCTGTCACCAGAGCCGGCAACGCACCTGTCCGCGTAGACATGACAGGGCCATCGGCACGCGTCAGCCCGGACCACCATCCGCGCTCGTCGGACCCAGGGCGGAACGTGAAACCCCAGAACGCGATCCCAAGAGGCTCCGCACGGGACGACTCGATCTCGTGCACGTCACCGGGGCGCGCGAGGAACACCGAGCCCGGCACCACGTCGTACCGCACAGAGCCGTTGTCGAACCGCCCCTCCCCCGAGTACGCCAGGCAGACCTCGTGGAACGAATGGCTGTGCCAGTAGTTGCGCCAGTACTCCGGCTGGTAGTGCCCCCAGCTGAGGAAGTCCGCGCGGAAGCCGTCGACCTCACAGGACTCCAGGAGTCCCGCGAGGTCGACGAACCGGTCCGCGTTGCCTACCTCGGAGAGGCTCAAACAGCACTCCTGCCAGTGGGGTCGACTCCACGCAGCATCATGCCCTGGCCGAGCGACCAGTCGTGGGTCTTCACCATCGGCGGGTCCGCCGGGTCGCGGTACTGGATCAGCCACGTCGTACGGGCCTCGTCGCTGGTGTTCACGCCCGACCCGTGCACGGTCAGGTACGTGAAGAACAGCACGTCGCCCGCCTCGGCCGGCTGCGGCGTCGCCTCCTCGAAGGCCGGTTCGAGCAGGTGGTACGACCCTTCGGCCTCGTGCTCCCGCGGTCCGGACGTGTGGCTGCCCGGGATCACCCGTACGCAGCCCTTCTCGACCGGCGCGTCGTCGAAGTGGAAGATCGCCGCCCCGACCCGGTGGTACGTGTGCGGGAAGAACGGGTGGTCCTGGTGCAGCGGGAACGGCGAACCGTTCTCCGGCGGCTTCACGAACAGCTTGGTGTGGTGCAGCTGCACGTTGTCCACGCCCATCACCGCGGCGGCCACGTCGGTGAACCGCGGGTCCACCAGCAGCTTCGCGAACTCGGCGTCGTAGAACTGCGCGTCGTGCAGGTGCTGGAGCTTCGTCGGCGCCTCGGACATCCCCTTGGCGGCCTCCCACGTGGGGTCGTCGCCGCGGTTCAGCTGCGCCAGCAGGTCGTGGCTGCGCTTGCGGTAGTACGCCGCTTCTTCCTTGCTGAGCAGGCCTTTCACCAATACGAAGCCGTCGGCGGCGTACTGCTGCGCGAGCGACGACAGCTCGGGCCGCTCGGATGTGATCGTCATCTCGGAGTACCTCCTGATCGGGTACTTCGAGCCTACGAACGCCGGCGTCCGGGCGGGAGGACCCGACCGGACGCCGATGTTCGTCAAACGGACATGCTCACTCGTCGGCCGGTCCCTCGTCGGTCACCGCGATCGGCCGCAGCCGGGCCCAGAGCACGAACAAGGCGGCGAACACCAGCATCGCGATGCCGCCCCAGAGGTTGATGTTGATCCCGGCCGCCTTGTCGGTCTCGGCCTGGCTGCCGGTGATCCCGAGGATCGTCAGCACCACGCCGTAGATGCCGACCAGCAGCGCGATCACGATCCGGATGTCGAACGCTCCGGCCTTCTTCTTCTCCGCCATCTCACTGCTCCTTGTCAGCCGAAGATGATGTTCAGGGCGATGGTCATCGCGAGCGAGATGCCCGCCAGCAGCACCGGCTTGCGGTACCAGCCGCCGTCACCGGCGACCGCCACCTCGGTGCGCTGCTCCTTCGGGGTCAGCGAGTACACCAGCCCGACCAGCTCGGTGTCGCGCTTCGGCGTGGTCACCAAGCTGACCAGCACGCTGACCACGATGTCGACCGCGAACGCGGCACCGGCGCCGACGAAGCTCGCGCCCTGTCCGGGCAGGTTGATCACGCCGTTCTTGGACAGCACGAACACCAGGATCGCGGTCGCCGTACCGGTGACCAGGCCGATCCACCCGGCCGTGGCGGTCATCCGCTTCCAGAACATACCGAGGATGAACGTCGCGAACAGCGGGGCATTGAAGAACGAGAACAGCTGCTGCAGGTAGTCCATCAGGTTGCTGTAGCCGGAGGCGATCGCGGCGGTACCGATCGCGACCAGTGTGCCGGCCACGGTCACGATCCGGCCGGTCCGCAGGTAGAACTCGTCGGGCCGGTCCTTGATGAGGTACCGCTCGATGATGTCGTACGACATCACGGTGTTGAACGAGCTCAGGTTGGCCGCCATCCCGGCCATGAACGACGCCAGCAGGCCGGTGATGGCCAGGCCGAGCATGCCGTTCGGCAGCAGGTCCCGCATCAGCAGCAGCAGCGCGTCGTTGTAGTCGACCTCACCGCTCCCGTTCGCCTTGAACTGCGACAGCTCGGGCACGACCACCGCGGCGATGATGCCCGGGATGATCACGATGAACGGGATGAACATCTTCGGGAACGAGCCGATGATCGGGGTCCGCCGGGCCGCCGACATGTTCTTCGACGCCAGGGCCCGCTGGACCTCGGTGAAGTTCGTCGTCCAGTACCCGAACGAGAGCACGAAGCCGAGGCCGAACACGATGCCGATCACCGACAGGAAGCTGTTGTGGAAGCCGCTCAGCGCGTTGCCGGGCCAGGCCGACATCTGGTCGCCGCCGCCCGGCGACGCGCTGACCTTGTCCACCAGGCCCTGCCAGCCGCCGACCTTGTGCAGGCCGACCAGGGTCAGCGGCAGCAGCGCGGCAACGATCACGAAGAACTGCAGCACCTCGTTGTAGATCGCGGCGCTCAGGCCACCGAGGGTGATGTAGGAGAGCACCACGGCCGCGGCCACGACCAGGGACACCCACAGCGGCCACCCGAGCAGGGCGTGCACGATCGAGCCGAGCAGGTAGAGGTTGACGCCCGCGATCAGCAGCTGGGCGAAGGCGAAGCTGATGGCGTTGACCAGGTGGGCGCCCTTGCCGAAC
>NZ_DASRVN010000695.1:0-25745 GCF_035655035.1 Kribbella sp.
TGTCAGCACTTCGAACGATACTTTCTGTGAAAATCTCAACTCATGGCGTTAAGAGTGGAAGGTCGGCCGCCTCGAGGGCGACGAGTTGGTTGGGGGTGGGGGCGGTCAGTTCGGAAAGGCGGTGGGCCTGGCGTTCGGTCATCGCCTGGAAGATCTGGCGGGCCGAGCGGCCGTTGCCGAAGCCTTCGCCGCGGGGCATGCGTTCGAAGAGGTCGGAGAGCGCGGTGCGGGCGTCGGCGGTGACCTCGTACTGGTGGCCGCCGGCCTGGTGTTCGACGATCGCGACGAGTTCCGCGGCGGTGTAGTCCTCGAAGAGCAGTGTGCGGGTGAAGCGGGACGACAGGCCGGGGTTGGACCCGATGAAGCGGTCCATGTCGTTCACGTAGCCGGCCACGATCACCACCAGGTCGTCGCGGTGGTCCTCCATCAGTTTCACCAGCGTGGCGATCGCCTCCGCGCCGAAGTCGTTGCCGATGCCAACGGGTGACAGCGAGTACGCCTCGTCGATGAACAGCACGCCACCGAGCGCCTGGTTCACCGCGGCGGTCGTCTTCGGCCCGGTGTGACCGACGTACTCGCCGACCAGCGCCGTCCGGTCGACCTCGACGAGATGACCCTTGCGGAGCAGGCCGAGCGCCTTCAGCACCCGCCCGTACAGCCGGGCCACCGTGGTCTTGCCGGTACCGGGGTTGCCCGCGAAGACGAGATGCCGGGACAGCGGCGGCGCCGGCAGCCCGGCTTCCTGCCGCATCCGGACCGTCTGCATGAGCTTGACCATCGACTGGACGTCGCGCTTCACCCGGTCCAGGCCGACCTGCTCGTCCAGCTCCGCGAGCACGTCCTCCAGCGTCTCGTCGTCCGGCGGCATGCTCTCGTCGAGGCCGGCCGACGTCACGACCTCCGGAACACCGGCGACGGCCGCGACCGCCGCGGGACCGGCGAGCGGTACGCCGTCCACCGTGCAGTCCTCGAACGTCGGCCGCGCGCCGTCCTCCTGCCCCACTGCCTCCACGCAGTCCCGGATCCGCAGGTGCTGGAACACCGGCGCGGCCGCCTTGCTCAGATGCAGCGCCGGGTACTTCGTCCCGTTCACGTCGCAGTCCGCGTACTTCCCGCCCGCCTGCTCCGCGAGGTAGATCCCGTTCTTCGCCACCCCCGCGACCCGCAGTCCTCGTACGGCGGGCGACGCCCCCGACCACACCACGAGCCCGGAACCGCCGCAGTCCTCGATCGCGGACCCCGAGACCTCGGCCGCGGCGCCGGTCCCGACGACGATCCCGGCCGCCTTCGATCCGCTGACCCGGACCGCGTCGACCGTCGCCAGTCCTGCGCCGGCCAACTCGATCGCGGTGCCGCCCGTCCCGCTGACCGACGACGCGCGCAACCCGGTCGCCACGCTCGACTCCAGGTGTACGCCGGTACCGCCGCCGGCGACCCGGCAGTCCACCGCCTCGACGGTCGCCCCGTCGACGACCGACAACCCGGTCAGACCGACGTCGGTGATCCCGCAGCGGGTCAGCTCGACCCGCGACGACGCGGTCGCGTGTACGCCGTGCTCCGCGCCCTCACGCACCGAGCAGTCCGTCAGCCGCACCACCGCCGTATCGGTCAGATGTACGGCGCTGTACACGGACCGGTCGAACCGGCTGCCGCTCAGCGTCGCGGTCGCGGAATCCGAAGCCAGCAAGGCATTCGCGCCTGCATCGACGACCGTACAGTCGGACGCCGACAGGTCGGACTGGTCCTGCGCCACGAGCCCGCTCGCCCGGGAGTTCCGCACCCGGCAGTCCGTCAGCTGCACCTTCGCCGTACCGGCCGTGTGGATCCCCGGCCCGCCGGCCTGCTCGATCCGTACGTCGGTGAGCGCCGCCGTGGACGCGTCCTCCAGCAGTACGCCGGCCATCCCGGTCTGCCGGATCACCGCGTCGGTGACCTCCAGCCGGCTCGCCCCGCGCAGCCGGAACCCGTACCCGGACGCCGCGGTCAACCGGAGCCGGGACGCGTCCAGGAACGCGTTGCCGGACAGCACCACGCCGATCCCGTCGATGGTGTCGAGCACCGTGTCCTCGGCCTTCGCCCGGACCCGGCCGGACAGGTGCAGCGCGGCCAGCCGGCCCTTCTCGATCCGCGAACCGCGCAGCATCAGCGTGGTCACGCCGTACCCGGTCAGATCCGACGTACCGGCGCCTTCGTTGCCCCGGGCATGGATCCGGCCGCCGGTCACCGTGCAGTCGTCGAGCAGCAGCCCGGCGCCGGGCGCGACGCCGACGGCCGGCGCGTCACCGCCCGCGGACCGGATCACCAGCCCGCGCAGCGAGCACTCCAGGCCTTCCGCGACCACCACCGGCTCACCGGGCGCACCGACCAGCTCGACGGTGCCTTCGGCAACGATCGCGACGGACCGGTCCAGCCGGAGGCCTTCGGTGTACGAGCCGGCGCTCACCACGATCACGTCGCCGGGCGCCGCGGCCCGCAGCGCCTCGGCGATCCGGCGGTAGCCGCCCCGGCCGCGCGGCGTCACATAGCGGTTCGTCACTGTGTCCCTCCAACATCGGGCGGAACCCACAACCCGGACGAGCCTTGATACCACGACGGGTTGATCGACGACCGGATCGCGCTGGTCAGGAACACGCTCTGGATCGACTTCTCGAACATCTTGAACGGGATCTGCAGGAAGAAGTCGCCGAAACCCTGCCGGTGGAAGAACCGCGATCCACCGAAGCCGAGCGCGATGTTCTTCACCAGCGCCGTACTGACCCCGGAGGTGAACGAGGCGACCGCGTTGATCGCGCCGTCGCCGACCGCGTCCCACCCGGTCAGCTTCACCTTGTTGCCGTCCGCGTCGGTGATGCCGAAGATCGCCGCGTTCATCGTACCGTTGACGAATCCGGCGAGCACCGACGGACCGAGGTTGAAGGCGAAGTCGTACGTACCGGCCCGCCAACGGGTCGCGACCTCGTTGGCCGCCCACTCGTTCGACCAGTTCTTGTCGTGGTTCAGCGGCCGCCGGTTCCAGTGCTTGCCGCCGTCAACGTTGGACAGCCCCATCTTCAACTCGCGCAACGATCCGCCCAGCCTGGTCTCGTTCAGCGCGGTACCGACACCGGTCTTGATGGTCGCGCTGACCGCCGCGTTCATCAGCGACTTCAGCGCGTCCTGCCCGGTGAACGGCTTGTTCTGCGCGTCGGCGATGATCGCGTTCACGATCAGGTTCGCGGCGAACTCCAGGACGAACTCCTGGGAGAACTCGAGCATCGCCTTCTGCGCGACGACCTTCCAGGCCGGTGCGTACCGGGCTTCCCGGAACGCAGCACCGCCGGGCGGGACGACACTGCCGCCGTGGACGGTCAACTCGGTGTGGTTCACCCACGGCATCCGCTGCGGCTCGCGCAGCCGCCGGCCCCAGCCGCGGATCTCGGTGAGCGACCCGCGGAAGTCGTACTCGTTGCCGGTCAGGTGCAGCCGGCCGTCGCGCAGCTCGAAGACCAGGCCGTTGTCGTTCCGCTCCCCGATCACGTCACCGTCGCGGTTGTACAGCCGCCACTGACCACGCCACGCGTCGGTTTCGAGGAAGTTGTCGCCGGACGGTTTCCGTTCCCGTACGACGGAACCGTGGTCGAACTCCTTCCACCGGCCGAAGTCGGTCGTACCGTTCTCGAGGTGGTACTCGCGGACTCGCAACGGCGCGCCCTGCACGTGGAGCGGCGTCTCCCGGACCACCACGGCGGCCGCGCCGTCCACGCCCGGGACCTGGTCTCGGCTGTGGACGCGACCCGGCTGCCAGTCGGCATGCCAGACGCCGTCGCCGCTGCTCCACACCCGCTCGAGGTCGACCGACCCGGCGACCCGGTTGCCGAGCTTGTCGAACTCGCCGCTGTGCCAACGACCCAGTGACCAGTACGACTCGATGTACCGGCCGCCGTCGAGCATCCGCCGGTCGCGGACAAGGTTGCCGGCGGCATCGAAGTCGCGGAACGAGTCGTCCCACGACAGCCGGTCGTCCCAGGAGCCGCGGAAGTACTCGCGGTGACCGCCGCGACCGCCGATCGCGGTGCCGTTGACGTCGATCTCGCGCCAGGTCCACCGGGCCGAGTCGGCCGCACCGATGCCCTCGACGAACACGCCGTCGCGGTCGAGCGCGCGGGTGGACAGCCCGGTCAGGTTGCCGTGCGCGTCGCGTTCGCTCCAGAGCCGGACGAAACCAGGCTCCGTGTACTCGCGGACCACGCCGCCCGGCCGGCTCTCCCGGACGACGACCCAGTTGTCGTCGACCAGCTTGAAGTCCTGCCAGCCGTTGCCCTCGAACACGCGCCAACCGCGATCGGCGCCCGCCTCCCAGGCGACCCCGCCCTGCGGATGCGCGGTCGCCAGCGGACGCGCGTGATCACCGACCTTGATCTTCGTACCGTCGCCGAGCGTGCCGGACGACCGGACGAAGTTCCCGCGGACGTCGAGGTCCACCGCGGCGCCGTCCATACCGACGTACCGGGTGCCGTTCTGGTCGCCCTTGGTCCAGCTGAAGATCTGGAAGCGGCTGTCCTGCCCGAGGTGCGCGGACGGACCGCCGCCCAGGTGTGGATCGTCCCGGAACCACGCCGGCGGCCGCTGCTCACCTTGGCGCGTGACGACCAGCACGTCGTCGCCGAGGTTGATCGCGCTGCCCGAGTCCTTGCCCTGCCGCGCGTGCTGCAGCCAGGTACCGTCGTGCGTGATCGTGCCGTCCACGGCCCGGGTCATGGTGAACTCGCGGTACTGCCCGGCCGTCTCCGGCGCGTGCCAGGCGCCCCACTTCTGCTGCGCGACCACGTCCTCGGTGGTCCCGGGCCGGCGGAAGGTGTCGGTCCACCCGTCGCCGATCCGCTCCAACGTGCGATCGCCCTGCGCGACCAGCGCCGCGTGGTCGTCGTACCGGAACCAGTTCCAGCTGCCGTCGCCCTGCTTCGTGGCGAGCACGTGCCCGGTCGACCCGTCGTACTTCTGCAGCCCGTCGCGGTACTCGCGGATCGTCCGGTACGACTGGTCCGTGTCCCGCCACCCGGTGCCGGCGGTGTCGAAGTGCCGCGACCCGTACCCGGTGCGCACCCCGCCCTCGTAGGTGATCCAGCTCGTACTGCGGTCGAACCAGCCGAACCCGAGCGTGTCGGTCTTCCGGAAGCTGTCCAGGATCGCGCCGTCCGGCAGGAAGCGCCGTTCGAACACCTCCACCGGCTTCCCGGTGGAGCTCATCAGCTTGATCCGCCCGTTGCCGATCCCGGCGACGTCCACCCGGCCCTGGTGGAACGCACCGGTGCCGAGCCCCGTGCCGTGCACGCGCTGCCAGGTGTTGTTGGTGCGGTCAACGACATACGTGAAGCCGGTCGGGCGGCCGTTGCGGACGACGGGGAAGCCCTGCTGGGCAAAATGGCCGTCCCGCCCGAACACGTGGAACTCGCCGTTCCGCGGGCTCCCTGGCACGTCGATCTCCAGCCGTACGGCGCCCTGCGCGTCGACGGTCACGCGATGCGGAGTCGGGACCGGTACGCCGTTCCGATCGGTCCAGGTGACGGTGCCGTTCTGGTCGCGGGTGACCCGCGTCAGCCCGGCGCCGAGCGCGTGCCCGTCGAGGTCGGTGACCTCGCGGACCACGGCGCCGTTCAGGTCGAACACGTCGAACCCGCCGGCCCGGGTGACGGTGATCTCGCCGGCCGCCGCGTCGAACGTGACGGTGCGGCCCGGGATCGGCTGGTAGTTGCCGTCCAGTCGCCGCGCGCCGGTCCCGCCGATCTCCAGGAAACCGTTCTCGCCCGGCAGGTTCACGGTGTGCCCGTGCGCCTGGAACACGCCGTCCGCGTCGTACGCCCGGTAGTTGCCGCCACCAACGACCCGGTAGCCGCCACCTTGGATGGGCTCGACGGTGCCGCCCGGATCGTGCAGCGTGAGGTGGTTGTTCGCGTCGTGGATGACGACCTGCTGCCCGCCGAGCGGGATCCGCCGGTCGAGGTACGTGCCCGCGTCGTCGAAGGTACGGGCGACGCCGTTCGCCTCGGTGACCCGGAATCCGCCACCGTCGAACGTCTCCACGGTCCCCGGCAGGCGAGTACCGGCGTGGTCGACGAGCGCCGGATCCATCCCGTGGGCGCGGTACAGGAACACCTGTCCCGCGTGCGCCGGGTCCGCGACCTGGATCCCGCTGCCGCGGTGGATGCCGGTGCGGTCGAACCAGCGGACGTCACCGAGCGCGTCGTCGGTGACCCGGAACGTACCGTCCCCGAGCTGCTCGACCCGCGTGTTCGGCAGCGGCGTACCGCTGAAGTCCGTGACCCGGTTGCCCTCGGCAATCCTCGTGTCCTGGACGTTGAACGGATCCCGCAGTACGACGCCGTCGCTCAGATGTGCGCCGTCCGGGCCGAACCGCTGCGTCTGCCCACGCGGCCCGACAACGCGGAAACCTCCGTCGCCGAGCTCGGTGAGCGTGAACTGGTGGGCGTTCGGGCCGGTGACGTGTGACGTACCGCCCTCCGGCCGGATCACCGTGTGGTTGGTGAACGGGCCGCCGAGGGCGTGCTGCCGGATCGGTGGCACCTGCACGGTTCGGACGATGACCGGCTCCTGACCGGCGAGGACCTGGTCCCAGGCCCCCGGCTGGTGCGTCATCATCCATTCGGCCTTCTGCTGGACCGTGGACATGGTGACGATGCGCTGGTCGGTCTTGGTCGTGTGGTCCGGGAACTTCTCGCGGAACCAGCCCGCGAAGTCGCCACTGTTGTCCGCGTTGCCGATGAACCCGTTGATGTTCCGGACCGCCGCGGGCCGGCCGGTGCCCAGGTCCGCCAGCAGGTCGGTGATCGAGGCGACCGGCAGCTTCTGTGTCGGCGCGAGGTGCTTCAGGCCGTCCGGTACCGTGCGGAACTCGAACAGCAGCGCCTTCTCGCCGCCGATCACCGCGTCGTTGATGCCGTGCCCGGCGACCTCGCCGCCGCCCAGGATGTACAGCTTCGACTCGCGCCAGATCGCGCCGTCGCCGATCTCCGGCAGCTCCCGGAGCAGCTTCAGCGTGGCGGCCTTGTCGACGTCGGACAGCCCATCCAGGATCAGGTTCGGCCGGGTCCGCGGCAGCACGGCCCAGTCGTTCTTCACCACCGGGTCGGTCAGGCTGTGGAACGGCGCCTTGCCCTCGTAGTTGCCGATCGGGATGCCGTGCTTGTCGACCTGCTTCGCGGTGAAGGTGATGATCGACTTCAGATAGGTGTACGCCGACTCGACCGCCGCGGGATCGTCGAGCGCGGTGTGGTCCAGGTTCCGGACGGCGTCGTCGGTGCGGAACTCGGCGTTGTACCAGGGGTTCTCGCGGAGCAGCCGCAGCTCGTTCGTCGTACCGCTGCCGAAGTCCGTCGCCTTCACGCCGACCGTGAGCTGCTGACCGTTGAGCGGCATGGTCACCGAGCCGATGTCGTCCAGCTGCATCCCGCTGCCGCCGCCGATCACGTGCCGGCCGTTGGTGATCTCCAGCCGGAACCGCCCGTCGGGGCTGGTCACCGACTCCATCGCCTGGTGGTTCGCGTTCGTGAGGCGGCTCTTGAACGTGTCCAGCAGGAACTGCGTCGCGTCCTCGCGCAACGCGATCCCGGCCTGGTCGCCGATCCGCGACGGGTAGTTCACCAGCTCGACCGTGTGGGTGGTCCAGTTCCCACCACGCGCGGCCGGCAGGTCGCCCGGGTTGCGGTAGGTCCCGTTGCTCATGTCCTTGGTGACCATCACCAAGGACTCGTCGGTGTCCACCTTCTTGACGAAGGCGAACACGCGGTTGGTGCCCTCGGGCATCGCGACGACGAAACCGCCGAGCTCGCTTTCTGTACCGAACGACGCGCTCTCGAACTCCTTCCCGAACTCGGGCGCAACCGCCCGCTGCGGCCGGGCGGGAAGGTGCGCGGCGGTCGCATTCGGCACCGGATGCCCCGAAGGAAGCGGCGGCGGAGGCGGAGCCCCGTGCCCAGCAGGCGGAGGGGGAGGAGGTGGCGGGGCGGCATCGCGCGCCTGATCCCAGGAAGCAGGCGGAGGGGGTGGCGGGGCGGTGTGGGAGGCCTGGTCCCAGGAAGTGGGCTTCGGCATGCCGGTGAACGCGTCGTTGTTGTGCAGGACGTTCCCGCGCAGGTCCGTGGCCAGGTTGGCGAACTGCTGCCCGCTCCACGTCTTGTCGAACTTGTTCGCCCCGTCCGCGGTCCAGATCACCCGTACCGAGTCCGCCTGCGGGTCCCGCAGTACCGAGATCGTCAGCTCGTCCGCCGAACCCGGCTTGCTGACGTGCACGGTGTGCGACAACCCGTCCACACTCGTGGTCGCCCGCGTACTGATGTCCTCGAGCCCCTCGAACCCCCGCAGACCGGGCGTGTCGAACGACTTCACGAAGTCCCCGAACGCCGACTCCGACGAGATCCCCGGCCACTTCGCGGTGATCACCTCGTCGAACTCCGAGACCGGGATCGGCTCCGCCTTGACCGGGATGATCCGGTGCCCGTTCTCGACGAAGTCCGGCCCGGTCCGGGTGAACCTGGCCGGCCCGAGCGTGATCTCCCACTGGTCCTGGTTCCACGCCCGCGCCTCGCCGCCGCCCGGGTGGTACCCCTCCGGGTACGACATCGCGAGCTTGCTCTGATGAGGCGGTACGTCGACCTTGAACACGACCCGGTTCGAGTCGACCCCGTTCTTCGCCCAGTCGTCCTGGAACTTCAGCGTGCTCGACGTCGAGATCGGCAACCGCTCGACGAACTCGTCCGCCTGCGCGCTGACCGGGTCCATCGACACCCCGCGGTACACGGTGATGTGGTCCGCGGCGCCCTTGAACTGCAGGTCCTTCGCCACCGCGTCGAAGTTCTTCACCTTCGCGACCAGCGTCCCGTCGGCCAGCGCGGTTGGGTTCACGTACCCGCCGTACCCACGCTTGGACGTGAACGACCCGCCCATCACGTCCTTCATCAGGCCCTCGACCGCCTTGTTCCCGGCCGCCTCGGTGAGGTGCGCGCGGGACAGGTCGACCTGCGCGTTCCACCGGGCCAGGTCCTCGCCCGCGAGGTGCGGCGGCGGTACCGGGCGCACCATGTCCCCGGTCGCCGTCGTACCGATGCCGTGGAACTCACCGGACCGCGAGTAGCTCAGCGGCCCGTGCGGCGAGGCCACCACCAGCCCGTCGTCGGTCAGCTTGACCGGCCACCTGCCCTCGACGACCCCGTTGTCGAGGACGCCGAGCTTTCCTTCGAGCGAGACCGGCTTGCCGTCGAACAGGCCGCCGTGCAGCGGGAAGGATTCACCGATCTGGTTCGCCCGTCCGCCGAACCCAAGGCTGTAGGTGAAGCTCCGGCCGTTCGCGGTGTCGGCGATGGTCAGCGTCCGGCCGGCCACGGACGACGTGAAGTTCTCCGCCCCCGGGCCGTGGACATGCACCTGCGAACCGCTGACGTCGAACGTCAGCCCGGCGTGCCCGGGTACGTCGTACGTCATCGTCCGCGCGCCACCGAGCAGCCGGGGCCGCAGGTTCAGCGACTCGTTCGTCAGGTGATCGAGCTGCTTCTGCAGGCCGTCGACGCTCAGCCCGTGCTTACCCTCGAACGCATTCTTCGCCAGGTCGAGATCGTGCTGCGCGGCGTGCAGGTCGAGGTGCACTTGGTCGCCGACCGGCGGCGCGGTCGACGGGCCGTCCACCCGGTCGCCGTGGATCGCCACGTTCTCGTGCGCGACGTCGAGGTTGTGCTGGGCCTGCTGGACGCTGGTGAAGTCGTCCATCTTCAGGTTCACCACGGAGTCGGTGTCACCCGGCTTGCGGAACACGCCGGCCTTGGCTGCGAGGTCGCTGTTCCACGACGCGTTCAGCGACTGGTTCTCCAGCTTCCCACTGGCGTTGTAGTGCCAGGACATCCCGTCCTTGCCCAGCACGTGCACGCCGCCGGTGTCGAGCGGCCGGATCGTGATCTGGTCCGGTACGGCGCTGCCGTCCAGGGAGGTGATCCGGAACCCGCCGTCCGGCTGCTTGATCAGCACGCGGTCGTCGATCCGTGCCAGCCCGTCCGCCTTGGTCAGTCGTACGCCGTGGTCGACGACGACACCGTTCGGGTCGAAGCGCGTCGTCACACCGGTCGAGGTGTCGGTGAACCGCAGCCCGCCGCCGTTCAGCGGATCGAGGCGCCCGTTCGGACCGCCGCCGTGCAGGTTGAACTGCGAGACGCCGCCCTCGAACCGCTCGATCTTCACCACGAGCCCCGGGTGATCCGGCAGGCCGTTCAGCGCGATCTCGCTCTTGCCCGGGCTGAACGTGTGCGGCGTGACCTGCTGCTGCAGCGGTACGTCGGTCTTCGGTACGTTCACCGGCTGCACGTGCGCGGTCGGTGGCGTAACCACGTTCTGTACGCCGCTGAACGCCGGCGTCTCGATCTGGAGGTTGCTCGGGGCAACCGTCTTGAGGTCGGCCGGGCCGCCGGTGACCAGGTCGAGCGCGGCGTTCACCCGTTCCACCGCGGGCGGGCTGACGACGTGACCGCCGTTCGTCGCGGCCGGTGTCGGCGGCCGGGTCAGCTCGTCCAGCGAGAGCCGCAGGTGGTTCGCCTGGAAGCCGTGCGAGACACCCTCGTTGATCGAGCTGGTGATGTGTGTCGAGATGGCTGTCGGGGTGTTGGTCCGGAGGCCGGAGTTGACCAGGTCGCCGATGCTCGTCGACTGCGGCGTCGAGATGTGCAGCGAGGAGACGTTCGTGGCCGGCGGCGTCACGTTCAGGCCGCCGTTCAGATGCGTGAACGACGTCGAGGTCGTCGGGATCTGCACGTTCGTGGTGAGGTTCGCCGTAGCGGGCGTCGCCGGTACGTGGACACCGCCGGGCGTGACCACCGTCGGCGTGTTGATGCTCTGCCCGAGGTTGGTGTTCAGCGGCGGCAGGTGCAGGTCCTCGAACGCCTTGCCGGCGGTGATCCCGGACTCGGTCGCGAACCCGAACTGGTTGATCTCGACCGCGGGCTTCAGCTGCGGCGGAGTCATCAGCTCGTTGAAGAACACCTTCGTGGTCTCCAGGAACGTCAGCTTCGGGGTGGTGATCGGTACGGCGCTGATCGTGTGGCCGAGCGCGCTGACCATCGGCAGGCCGAACACGTGCTGCCCGGCCAGGCCGCGCCCGAACACCCCGACCTTCAACGCCTGCGTGAACGCCTGAAAGTCGGTCATCCCGAGCGCCTTGAACGAGCGGATCTCGTCCGCCGCCACCGGCAGGATCAGCCGGGTCCACTGCAGCCCGCCGAAGTGCGCCGAGATGAACTCCTTGCCGCCGTTCCAGACGGTGCCGATGCCCTTGCCGATCGTGCTGAACCCGCGTACGACGGTCGCCGGCAGCTGCGTGAACGCCGTACCGAACTTGCCGAGCGCGCCGAGGGTGATGGTGCCGAAGTTGGCGCCGAAGTTCCCGACCGAGATCGCGAAGTTCCGGATGTTCGAGACCACGAACAGCCCGGTCTCCTTGATCGACAGCGTCGCGATGAACGGCAGGCCCTTCAGCCCGGTCATCGCCTTGAACAGGAAGTCCTTGCTGAAGATCGTCCGGAACGCGTTCGCGACGCCCTTGACACCGGCGCCGATCCCTGACGCTATGCCCTTGATGATGCTGAAGATCGGCAGCGCCTTGGTGGTCGGCGCGATCAGCCCGAGGCCGGCCAGGAACAGGTCCAGGAAGGTGGCGTCACCGTTCGCGACGTCGACGATCGTCTTGATGAACAGCGCCAGGTTGACGCCGAGCGCGAGCAGTGCGATCGGACCGCCGAAGATCAGCGCCGGGATGATCAGGATGATCGCCAGCCACTTGAACGCCTCCCAGAACGCCTCGCAGGAGGAGATCGGCAGCTGGATGTCGGACACCCCGTTGATCCGGCCGGAGTACGTCGACGCCTGGTCGGACTGGTCCTTGCCGGCCTGCTCGGCGATGCCCTTCTGCCGGTCCCGCTCCGGGTCGTCCTCCTTGAGGCCGCGGCCGGCCGCCAGCGCGGCGTCCGCCTTGCGCTGCTGCTCCTCGACCACGCCGCGCCAGTCCCGCAGCGCCTGCGCCGAGGTCTCGAACGCGTTCGCCACGTCCTCGACATGCCCGCGCAACCGGTCGTCCACCTTGCCGCGCAACGCGTCCGCGGCCTGACCGACGAACACGCTGTCGTTGTTGGTGTTCATCACCGACTGGATCGCGTTGAAGATGTCCCGCGCCTTGCCGCCGAGCTTCTGCAGTACCTCGGCGAGCTGCCCGATCGTCTCGGGCTCACCGGGAGTCGGGTCGCCACCGAGTCCGATCGCGTCCCAGTCGCTCGGCCGTGGCATCCACCCTCCCTGGTGATCCGGTCCTCCGTACTGACCACGCAGTACCAGGGTCCGAGGTTCAGATCGGAATGAACCCGATCCGGCGCTGCGGCGTGGTCAGGGTGGAGCCGTCGCGTTCGAGGAGGCAGCGCTGTGCCGGACAAGCTCAAGATGAACTACAACCTGCTGAACGACGCCAAGAAGAATCTTGAAGAACTGGCGAACAACATCGAGCCGACGCTGAACGACAGCCTGTTCAGCACGCTGGCCGGGCAGGACAGTTCGAGCGTCCTCGGCAGCAGCGAGATCGACACCGCGATCACCGATCTGCACACGAACGCGCAGGGCACGATGACCAAGGCCGAGAAGGGCCTCAAGGAGCTGGCCAACTCGTTCGGCTCGGTGGGCGAGGCGTTCCTGCAGTTCGACGCCGAGATCGCCCAGGGTATGAACGTCACGAACAGCAACCTGGCCCTGTCGAACTGGAACCGGCAGAAGGAGCAGTGGGACTACTACCAGGCCCACAAGAGCGAGTGCGAGAACCTCCCGGCGGGCCAGCAGAAGCCGGACTTCTGCAGCGCGACCGACCCCGGCCAGCAGCCGCTCGACCAGACGATCACCACCGACCGCGGCACGATCCACACGCACCTGACCCTGGACGACAAGGGCAACGTGATCAAGGAAGAGACCACGGTCGACTACGACGGCAAGAAGTACACGTCGGTGTCGTCGTACAGCGACGACAGGCACCACGTGCTCACCGACAGCACGTATCCGGACGGCAGCACCGTGCACGACGACACGCACCTGAAGGACGACGGCAGCAGTACGACGACCACCACCAGCACGGACTCCGACGGCAAGAAGGACACCAGCGACGTCTCGCTGAACGCCGACGGCAGCGGCACCAAGCACGCCACCAACAGCGACGGCAGCGTGCACGACTACACCCGCGGGGCGGACAACTCCGACGGTACGTCGGCCGACTGGGTCGAGACGCAGGACAGCATCGACCGCAACACCCCGGACCCCGAGTACATCCCGGTTACCTACTGAAAGGCAGCGCAGTCATGGCGTACGACGGCATCAACCTCGAGTACGGCAAGATCACCGAGGTCGCCAACCTCCTGCACAACGCCCACGAGCAAATCGTTCCGCTGATCGTCAACCTGCGCAACAAGGTGAACCACCTGGTCGAGGACGGCCTGGTCTTCAAGCAGTCCAGCGAGGTCATCCGGAACACCTACAACCAGTTCGACACCAGCCTGAACCTCGCCGTCAAGGGCATCGAAGACTTCAAGGAAATGTTCAACAGCATCATGAAAAACGCCGAAGACTTCGACAAGGGCATCAGCGACAGCCTCAACCAGAAGAAGTAAACGAAGAGCAGATGCTCTTCTGACTGATGTGTGGGTGGTTTGAACAGAGTCACCGTCCCAGATGTAGTTGGCTGTGGCGTTCGGGGGTGCTGGTGCACGCCGCGCGATCGGCGGCTCGACAGGTAGAGCACCTGCGAGACGCCGTATGCACGGCTCCGTTCACGCTCAGGTGCACTACCGGGCTGCCCGACACCACCTGTCCAACTGCACGCCGGCCGGGCCACCCACACCTACAGCAGAAGAGCCGAATATTGTTGGCTAAGCTTCCGACGAGGAGCAAATGCAGTCGTGGGCTCGGCCGACCACCACTCTAAATCTCTTCCTGCCTTGCTCTTCTTGCTTTCAGGTCTCCCCACCTTCCGAGACCGACAAGCCAAGCAAGCCAGCCAGCCAGCCAGCCAGCCAAGAATCTATTTCCTCTCTGATCTTTCTTTGAATCTCTTCTTCTCTGCTCACTGCGGTGGCTTGAGCACGGTCAGCGGGACCTGGACGGGGATGGGCTGGGAGGCGGGGCCGGTGGTCCAGGCTCGGCCTAGGCGGGGGGTGGCGCGGGTGATGTTGGCGCCGAGGCGGACTCCGATGAGTTCGCCGTCGCTGAAGGAACGGGCCTCCAGCAACAATCCGCGACGCGCTCGGCGGGCGGCACCGGCCCAGCCGCTCATCCCGGACTGGAAGCCGTCCGTGGTGGCACCGAAGACCAGCGCGAGACCCTGGTCGCGGCCCGACACCACGATCTCCTTCAGGAGTTTGTCCGCGGCCGCCGTCATCACCAGGTCCGCGTCGTCGATCACGACCACCTTCGGCCCGGCCGGCAGCTGGTCCAGCGCACCCCGCAGTACGTCGTCCGCCGGGTCGGCCTGGTCCATCAGCAGGACGTGCGGATGCCGCGCGAGCATCCGCAACGGCGACTCGCGGGGCGTGATCACGACCAGGGACGAGCCGCCGGCCAGCAGCGAGACCGCCAACCCGGACAGGGCGTTGCTCCGGCCGGACCCCGGCGAGCCGAGGACGGCGTACGACGAACCGACGCCGGCCAGGTCGACCCCGACCGCGCTGACGTCGTCGCCACCGATGCCGATCAGACCCCACTGCGGCCGGCGGTCCGCGTCCGGGACCCGCTCGTACGCCTCGGCGAACTCGATCGACGACGGCAGCTCCGCCAGCTGGAACGGGCGCCGCGCGGCCGGTACCTTCGCGTCCCGCTTTACGGCCTCGGCGGCGATCGCCGTGATCGCGTCGACCTGTTCCGCACCGCCCCCGGACGCCAGGACGGCGACCTGCGTCTCGGTCCCGGTCAGCACATGCCAACCGCGACCCGGCAGCACGATCGACGGGATCTTCACGCGCAGGCCGACACCCTGGTAGTCGGTCCGATCGGCCTGCCGGAGCAGCAGTTTGTGATCGTTGTGCGACGCCAGCCGACCGCCCAGCAGGGAACGCTCCGAGGTCGCGATCACGTGCATCCCCAGCCCGGCGCCTTCGCGGAGCAGCCGCATGACGTCCTGCAGCAGGTGGTTGTGGTCGCTGTCGTCCAACGTCGCCGCCAGCGCGTCCCACCCGTCGACCAGGATCAGTACGTGCGCCGGACGCTCGTTCTTCGGCAACGCCTTGCGCAGCTCGTTCAGCCCGGCCGCGTTGTGTTTCCCGGCGAGTTCCTGCCGCTCGCTGAGCTCCTGGTTCAACCGGCGCAGCAGCCGCGTCATCCGCTCCATGTCGTGCCGCGAGACGACCGCGCCACAGTGCGGCAGCCTCTCCAGCGGAGCAAGACCGCCACCCGCGGCGTCGATGCCGTAGATGTGCACCTCGGCGAGGCTCAGGTACTTCGCTGCCGAACCGGCCATCGTCCGCAGCGTCTGCGTCCGCCCGGACCGCGGCGCCCCGATCACGTACAGATGACCGAACGTCTCGAAGTCGATCCCGGCCACCCGCTGCTGCTGCAACGCCGGGATGTCCTCGAGCGCGTACGGCGCGAACATCGGCGTCTCGCTGGTGTCCGGGAGTTCGTCGAGCCGGATCTGCTCCCCGAGCGCGGGCTTCCACGGCTGCGGCTGTACGGCGAAGTCGGGCAGCTCGGACGCCGCCGTTCGCAAGGCCTGGACCAGCGCCTGCAGATCCGTCGGCGCCGGCGCGGACGGTCGATCTGCCTCCGCCGCTTCGTCCGTGTCCCGGTCCACGGCGCGGCCGAGGTCCGACCAGGGCAGCTCGGTGACCTGTACGCCGGCCGGATCGACCGGGTCGGCGGGTTCCTCGACGTCGTCGGTCCGCTCGGCGCCGACCCAGGCCGTCTGGAACAGGTCGGCGAGCCGTGGCCCGCGCCGGATCAGCGCCCGCCCGGGGATGCCCGGGCTGATCGACGCCGCCTCGTTCACGTCGACGACGTCCTGACTCTCGGACTGGTCGGTGACGCGCAGGGCGATCCGCAGGTTGGTGTTCGCCCGGATGTCGCCGGTCACCACGCCGGCCGGGCGCTGGGTGGCCAGGATCAGGTGGATCCCGAGCGAACGGCCGCGCTGCGCGATCCCGATCAGGCCCGGTACGAAGTCGGGGATCTCGCGCACCATCGCGGCGAACTCGTCGATCACCAGCAGCAGTCGCGGCAGCCGTGCCAGTCCGGGGTTCGCGACCCGCTTGGACTGGTAGTCCGGCAGGTCCTTCGCGTCGGCCGCGGCGAGGATCCGCTCCCGCCGCCGCAGCTCGGCCTCCAGCGACTCCAGCACGCGCTCGACCAGGTGCGCGTCCAGGTCGGTCACCATGCCCAGCGTGTGCGGCAGACCGGCGCACTCCTTGAAGGCGCTGCCGCCCTTGTAGTCGACCAGTACGAAGGTCAGCTCGTCCGGACGGTTCGCCACCGCGAGCGACGCGACCATCGTCTGCAGGAGCTCCGACTTGCCGGAACCCGTCGTACCGGCGATCAGGCCATGCGGGCCGTCGGCCACCAGATCGACCGTGAACTTCCCGTCGAAGTCCGTCCCGAGGACGAACGACGTACTCGCCGGCCGTCGCTGCCACCGGGTCAGTACGTCCGCGGGCTCCGGCGGCTCGAGGTCGAGCTCGTCGAGCAACTTCACCATCTTCGGCAGTCCGGCGTCGTGGTCCGGGCTGACGTCGCGGACCGGCGCCAGCGAGCGCGCGATCTGTTCGCACCACTCCGGCGACACGAGGTCCGCCCGTACGTTCCGCTGATCCGGGATCCCGGGCCGCCGGACGAGCAACGTGTCGTCCTCGGCCAGCACCACCCCGCTGCACTCCTGGGGCAGCAGCCGCTCGTCACGATCCAGGCAGACCGAGTACACCCCGACCGCAGGCCCGTCGGTGAGCACCTGCACGAACCCCGGTACGTCGCGGAGCCGCCGGGACCCGTCCGCGATCACCATGACCTCGTTCTCGATCGCCGGCTGCCGCTCGTTCGACGCCTCGGCCCGCCGGTGCCGGCCCTGGACCTGCGACACCAGCTCACCGATCCGGGCAGCCGTGGTGGCCTCGTCGTTCGCGATCAGCACTGCAGCCGGTCCCTTGCCCGGACGCAGCTGCGGCAGCCACCGCACCCAGTCCCAGTCCTCGGCGTCGTCCGCTTCCGCGAGGACGACGATCCGCAGCGACTGCGGCGAGTGCAGTACGGCGGCCTGAATCGTCAGCCAGCGCGCCAGCGCCCGGACCGTCGGAGCCTCTCCCGCGACACCGAGCACGCCGTGGTTCCGCAGCGGTACGGCGATCGGCGCGTCCGGGATGGTCCACCGGATCGTGCGGTGGTTCTCCTCGCGGCCCTGGTCGTCGAGCTCCTTCAGCGACGCCTGGTCCGCGGTACCGACGCGCAGCAGCAGGTAGTCCGGGTCGTGCCGGCGGCGTTCCCACAACCGGCTGCCCGGACGGGTCGCCAGCTGCGCGATCCGGACCGGGTCCGGAGCGGTCAGGTTCCGGATCGCCCGCTCGCGGGCGACCGCGGCCGCGATCTCCTCGTCGAGCGCGGCCTGGCGGGCGAAGTACAGCTGCCGGGCCTTGATGTGGTCGAGCCGGTTCGACTTGCGGCTGGAGAAGAAGTTCATCCCCATCATCAGCGGACTGACCAGCGTGAAGACGAGGAAGTAGTACGAGTTGAACAGCCCGACCATGACCAGGCCGAGCACCAGCGGCATCAGCACGACCGGCCACGGGAACGGCCGGTTCTGCGGCGGCGGAGGCGGTGGCGGCAGCCGGAGCTTCTCCTCGTCCAGGTGCGGCGCGAGCCGCGGCGGCCGGTTGTAGTCCAGGCCGAACCCGTCGTCGGCGACCCGGATCGCGGCGATCGGCTCGATGTCGCCGCCGCACCGCAACAGCGTCGGCCCGACCACGAGATCCTCGTCCGGCGGCCATTCCTGTACCTGTCCCACCGGCACCGTGCCGGGATCGACGACGCGCTGCTCGGGCTCCGGTCCGGGCATCGGCTCGTCGTCCTGCGGCCGGATCGCACTGGTCGCCGCGTCGTCCTCCGGCGGTCCGATCCGGCGGCTCGACACCTCGCCGCCGACGTCCTCGGTCCGGTGCCAGTACGCCTCCCCGCGCGCGCCGACGGTGATCCACAGACCGCGCCGTGGTACGCCGTCACCCACGAGCCGGATCGCGCACTGCGGATCGGCACCGATCTCGTGGCTGCCCGGCCCGACCCGCCAGACCAGCCCGGCCTGCGGGCCGGAGACGGCGTGCAGCTCGACCACGACCGGCGCATGCCCGGACGGCGCGCTCTGCAGCAGATCCGGCCCGTCGACCGGACCGCCGATCCCGATCAGGCCGCCTTCGCGGACACCGGACCGCGCCAGCGTGACCGCGGGATCGAGACGCCGGCGGCCGAGGAACAACGTCGTACCGGGCTTGCCGAGGCCGTCCGCGAGACCCGCCACGGACAGGCCGCGCGGAACCCGGACGACCTGGTCGGCGCGGGCGCCGGAGCGCGCATCGACCGTGGTGAGGTTCAGCTCCACGAGGCCGCCTTCCCGTCGGTCACCGCGGACACGCCCACCGTCCCGGCCGGCACCTCGAGGTCACTCAGCTCGTCGTTCCCCACGGTCTCGGGGCTGAACGGTACGCCGCTCTCGAACTCGTGCGGCGGCAGCCGCCGGATCGACCGCGCGACGGCCTTTGCCAACGGCAACGGATCGATCCGCAGCCAGGTCGCGCCACCGTGCAGCCGCAACGTCTGGTCCGGCAGGGCCTCCAGCAGTCGGCTGCTGCCGCGCGCGACGCCCAGGGTGAGCATCCGGCGGCCGGCCTGCAGCGGTCCGGCCAGTGGTCCGGCGCCGACGACGAACCATGCGCCGAGCCTGCGCGCGGCCTCCTCCAGCGGCATCCCGTCGTGCCGCGGATGGATGCCCTCGGCAACTTCGATCGCGCCGACCGGCAGCCGGACGTCGAGTTGCGCCGCCATCGCCTGCACCACCGCGCGGGCGGTCCGGTCCACGCCGTACACGGACAGGACGCGCGGCCCGGAGAGCAGGTCGAGCATGATCACCGTCGTACCGCCGGAGTCGATTCCGGCGCAGACCAGCAACGGCAGCTCACGGACCGTACTGGTCTCAGGTACGTCGGTGCGATCGATCCACCACAACCGCGGGTCCTGCGGGTCGGCGCGCCAGGGCGCGGGCGGCTCGAGGTCCGACGTACCGGCGAGCAGCACGCCGATCCGTCCCTTGGCGAGCGCGACGGCGTACGGCGCCATGCCCGGCGTGACGGCCGCGGCGGCGACGATCGCCTGCTCCGCGGCGGCCCACGCGTCACGGTCCCGCAGTACTGCGGTCAACAGCCGCAGTCGCCGCTTGTACCGCCGACGGGCCGCGATCGGCTCGGTGAACGCACGCATCGTGCGCCTGGTCTCGCGACGGATCCAGCGCAGCAGTCGTTTCCAGCCGCCGAGCTTGCGGACCAGGAGGTTGACCAGGACGACGAACAACAACGCGACACCGATATAGCCCAGTACTCCGCGGACCCCGCCGCCGCCGAACGCCGAATTCATCCACGTCCTCGCTTCGCTCCGGGCGCGGATGAAGCTTCAAGGTCGCGGTGCTTGATGGTGAACTCGCTTCGCTCGTTCACGCGGCGACCCCGGCCCAGTCGGTGCGGCTCAGCTCGGCGCGGAGCTGCCGGACGGCGTTGTGCGCGCGCGACTTCACGGTTCCGACCGGTACGCCGAGCGCCGCGGCCACGTCCTCGCCGGCGTGCCCGAGCAGGTGCATCCGGGCGACCACCTCACGATGCGCGGGCGACAGCCCCCGCAGTACCTCGACCAGCACCCGCCGGTCGATCACCTGCTCGGCCGGATCGGGCTGGCTCGGCGGCTCCTCCAACTCACCGGCGGCGAGGCCGACCGGGACCGCGCGGCCCGAGCGGCGGTGGTGATCGACGACCAGGTTGCGGGCCACCCGGAACAGCCACATCCGCACCGGCCGGTCCTGCCAGTCGATCCGCTCGGCCACCTGCCACGCCCGCAGCAGCGTCTCCTGGACCACGTCCTCGACGGTGTGGCTGTCCTGGCCGAGGATGCTGGCGACATACCGGCGAAGGCTTTCCCGTTCGGCCAGACACAGCTCGATGACGGTCGTCCGGCGCACTCGCTCGTCGATGGTGGGGTCTCCCTCGGGGCGATCGACAGTGGAGAACCTGGCTCGGCTCAAAATAGGTTGAGAACGCTCTCATGACAACGCCAATGGATGAACACTCAGCAACAATCTGATCTCGCGCAGTGATCACAATCACCTTTTCGCGTCCCGTTTGACGTCACCGGGGTAGCCGGGTGATCCTCGGCAGCAGACACGCTCAGCGCCCTTCCGTCCCAGAGCCCAGGAGCATGACGTGCGGTCACGCCGATCCACCGGTTCGTCCCGTTTCTCGGACACGTTCGCGAGCCGGCCGGGGCTGCCCCGGATCACCCGGCTGCCCGATCGGCGGGCCTGGTCGACCACGGCGGTGGTCGCCGCGCTGATCGGCGGGATCGCGATCGGCGCCACCGCGATCACCGGCGGCGCGACCGGTCCGACGTACACGACCGACGTCGCCTACGCGCCGCAGAGCCGGCCGATCGCGACCCCGACCGTGACACCCACGGCGAGCTCAACCGTGACGCCGACGGTCACGGTCACGCGGCCGGGCGAGAAGGTGACCGGCCCGGCGACGACCACCACCGTCACCGGCGATCCGCAGCAGGTCGTGAAGACCGTGATCATGCCGGGTGTCACCGTCACGCTGCCGCCGACCACGGTCACCGCGAAGCCACCGCTGGCCGGCAAGCCGACGGCCACCGTCACCACGACGACAACCGCGACGGCCACCACTCAGACTACGAAGACAGTCACCGCGAAGCCGCCGGCCAAGACCACCGCGCCGCGCGGCGTCACCACCCAGCGCCCTCCGGCGCGGGCCGGCGCGCCGGTCACCCTGCTGAGCAACGGTTCCAACCGCTGCATCGACGTACCGAACGCATCAGACGGCATCGGCAAGGACGGGACGCCCTTGCAGGTCTGGGACTGCAACAACGGCGCCAACCAGCAGTGGGTCTTCCAGCCCGACGGCACGATCCGCTCGATGGGGCTGTGCATGGACCTCGCCTGGGCGTCGACCGCCGACGGCACCCAGGTGCAGCTCGTCAACTGCAACGGTGGCTGGGCCCAGAAGTTTGCCCTCAGCAACCAGAACGAACTGGTCAACCCGAGCGCCGGCAAGTGCGTGACAGCCGATGCCTCCGGCAACGGTGGCCGGCTGACGCTGCGCGGCTGCAGCGGCACCGTCAATCAGAAGTGGCACAAACCCTAGTAGGCGTAGGGATACGGCGACCAGTCGGCCGGGCGTTTCTGCAGGAACGAGTCGCGGCCCTCGGCGGCCTCGTCGGTGCCGTACGCAAGCCGGGTCGCCTCACCGGCGAACAGCTGCTGCCCGACCAGCCCGTCGTCGATCAGGTTGAACGCGTACTTCAGCATCCGCTGCGCGGTCGGCGACTTCGCGCAGATCTTCCGGCCCCACTCCAGGGCCGTCGCCTCGAGCTCGGCGTGCGGGACGACCTTGTTCACCATGCCCATCCGGTACGCGTCGTCCGCGGAGTACTCGTCGCCGAGGAAGAAGATCTCCCGGGCGAACTTCTGCCCGACCTGCCTCGCCAGGTACGCCGACCCGAACCCGCCGTCGAACGACGCCACGTCCGCGTCGGTCTGCTTGAACCGCGCGTGCTCCGCGGACGCCAGCGTCAGGTCCGCGACCACGTGCAGGCTGTGCCCGCCACCCGCGGCCCAGCCCGGTACGACGCAGATCACGACCTTCGGCATGAACCGGATCAGCCGTTGAACTTCGAGGATGTGCAGCCGCCCCGCCCGCGCCGGGTCGATGCTGTCCGCCGTCGTCCCCTCGGCGTACTTGTACCCGTCCTTGCCGCGGATCCGCTGGTCGCCGCCGGAGCAGAACGCCCAGCCGCCGTCCTTCGGGGACGGGCCGTTCCCGGTCAGCAGCACGCAGCCGACGTCCGACGACATCCGCGCGTGGTCCAGCACCCGGTACAGCTCGTCCACGGTCTGCGGGCGGAACGCGTTCCGCACCTCGGGCCGGTTGAACGCGATCCGCACCACACCGGCGTCGACCGCGCGGTGATAGGTGATGTCGGTCAACTCGAAGCCGTCCACCTGCTTCCAGGCCGCCGGGTCGAAGATCTCGGAGACAGTCACGCAGGCAGCATATTTCAGCGCCGGGCGGTGCTCTCCCGCAGTACTACCTCGGCCTTGAACGTCTCGGTGGTCGGCTCGCCGCCCTCGACCGCAAGCTCGAGCGCCCGGCGGCCCATCTGCTCCAGCGGCAGCCGTACCGTGGTCAGCCCCGGCCAGACGTCCCGCAGCGTCGCGATGTCGTCGAACCCGGCCACCCCGAGCTCCGCCGGTACATCGACGCCGCGGTCCCGGAAAGCGGACATCGCGCCGACCGCCATCACGTCGTTCACCGCGAACACGCAGTCCACGTCGCTCTTCCGGTCCAGCAGCCGCTCCGCGGCGGCGTATCCACCGTCCCGGGTGAAGTCGCCGGCCTCGACCAGAACCGCCTCCAGCCCCGCCTCGCCGAGGCCGGCAACGAACCCGTCGCGCCGATCACGTGCGGTCGCAAGGGTCTCCGGACCACCCAGTACGGCGAACTTCCGGTAGCCGAGCTCGACCAGCGCGCGGGCCAGGTCCGCCGACCCGGAACGGTTGTCCGGCTCAACGGTGTGCGCGGGCATCCCGGACTGGCTGACCAGCGCCAGACCCGCGCCGGAGTTGAGGAAACTGTCCACCTCGGCCGCGGTCCGGGCCAGGCTGTCGGCGTCGGTACGGCGGCTGCCGATCATCACCGCGGCCCGTGCCCGCTGCGCCCGCAACGACGACAGGTAGGCGATCTCACGGTCGGAGTCGCGGAACGTACTGGCCATCATCACCAGCAGGTTGCGCTCGTCCGCGGCCCGCATCACGCCGTTCGCGATCGCGGCGAAGTACGGGTCCTCGATGTCGTGCACCAGGATGCCGACCACGTTCGTGGACGACTTGGCCAGTGCCTGGGCCTGCGCGTTCGGCGTGTAGCCGAGCTCGTCGGCCGCGGCCTTGACCCGTTCCTGCAGCTCCGGACGGGGGACGCGGTCCCCGCCGTTCAGCACGCGGGAGGCGGTCGCTACCGACACGCCCGCACGCTGCGCCACGTCCAGCAGTGTCACCGGTGCTCGCAGATTCATTGGCCTACCCTTCCTTGCGTCCCCCCGGGGGCGGTGGCGGTCACCTTATCGAACCCGCCAGTTCTCACGCTGAGTATCGGGCAGGTCGCTGCCAATCTCGGCAGAACCTGGCATTGCGGCGTCCGAGTGACTAGCCTTCCCAGCCATGAGGACCGTCCGCGCCAGGGTGACGATCCTGGTCTCGTCCGTGGTGCTCAGCCTGACGACCCTCACCGGTCCGGCGATGGCTGGCCAGCTTCCGGACGGGCCCGGTACGCCGGCCCCCGCAGCACCCAGTGTGCCGCAGCACGTCGACACGCGCACCAAGAGCACGCAGCCGGTCTACGACTACTCCGCCGCGATCCGCGAGTCGGTGTACGTCGACACCACGATGGACACCGACTCCGACGGCAAGAACGACGTGATCGCGGTGGACATCGTCCGCCCCAGCGAACCGGCGCAGGCCGGCGTGAAGATCCCGGTCATCATGGACGCCTCGCCGTACTACACCTGCTGCGGCCGCGGGAACGAGAACGAGAAGAAGACGTACGACACCAGCGGCGTGATCCAGAAGATGCCGTTGTTCTACGACAACTACTTCGTGCCCCGCGGGTACGCGATGGTCGGCGTGGACGTGCTCGGCACCGGCCGCTCCACCGGCTGCGGCGACGTCGGCGGGCCGAACGAGATCCAGTCCGTGGTCGACGTGATCGACTGGCTGAACGGCCGCAACACCGCGCACACCGCCGACGGGCAGCCGGTGAAGGCGACCTGGACCACCGGCGCGGTCGGGATGATCGGGAAGTCGTACGACGGCACCCTCGCGAACGGCGTCGCCGCCACCGGGGTCGACGGCCTGAAGACGATCGTCCCGATCTCGGCGATCTCCTCCTGGTACGACTACACCCGGTCCGGCGGCGTGCCGTACTCGGACGACTACATGCCCTGGCTGGGCGGGTACGTCGGCCACGACAGCCCGGCGTGCGACGAAGTACGCGGAAAGCTCGGCGACACCGACGACGACGACACCGGCGACTACACGTCGTTCTGGGCGGCCCGGGACTACACCAAGAACGTGTCGAACGTGAAGGCCTCTGTGTTCATGACGCACGGCCTCAGCGACTACAACGTGCAGACCAACCACTTCTCGCAGTGGTGGTCGGCGCTGGCCCGCAACAACGTTCCGCGCAAGCTGTGGCTGGGGCTCGAGGACCACGTCGACCCGTTCGAGTTCCGGCGCGACGAGTGGGTGGACGAGCTGCACAAGTGGTTCGACTACTGGCTGCAGGGCCTGCAGAACGGTGTGATGAAGGAGCCGATGGTCTCCGTCGAGACGACGCCGGACGTGTGGCGCGACTACAAGACCTGGCCGGCCGTGAACCGGCCGATGTCGGTGCCCGTCGCGGCCGGCAAACTAGGTGCCGCGGGCAAGGGAACCGTGACGATCACGGACGACCCGGACCTGACCGAGGACGACATCGTCGCGGATCCGACCGAGGTGATCGCCGGCCGGCAGATGTTCCTGTCCGCCCCACTGGCCGCCCCGCTGCGGATCAGCGGCACGCCCTCGGTCACGCTGCGGATGAAGTCCGACTCGACGACCACGCCGGTGACGGCACGGCTGATCGAGTACGGCGACGGCCAGCGGTATTCGGGCATCCGCCGTACCGACCAGAGCACCTGCGAGGGCGAGAGCACGGACTACGACGACAGCTGCTACTACACGGTCCAGAAGCTCACCACGCAAAGCGACCACGGCATCGTCAGCCGCGGCTGGATCGACGCCGCCCACAGCAAGTCCGTCTCCAACCCCACCCCCCTGAAGCCCGGCACCTGGACCACCGTCAACGTCCCCCTCCGAGCCCAGGACGAAATCATCCCCAAGGGCCACGTAGTAGGCCTGGCCATCACCCTCTCCGACACCGAGTGGACCACCCCCAACGACACCGGGGCCACCATCGCCATAGACCTGTCGGCCACAAAACTCAACGTCCCCGTCACCGGCGGCAAACTCACACCCCCCACCACCCCCCAGCCGATCAACGTCGAGATCACCACCCCCACCCAACGCCCCAACCTCCACGACCCCAAGAACTAACCCCCCTCCGCCGAGTCGTGGATCTCGGCGCTGATTTGGCGCCTGCTTCCACGGAGTGCGCAGTACCGGCGGGTCCTCGGATCGGTGTACGTCGACGCGGAGGTCGCGGTCACGCCTCGAGCGCAGGCGGAGGCGGCGCTTCTGCTGACACCGGGTGCGGTCGTGAGTCACCACAGCGCGCTGAGCCTGTGGACGGGCAACGTCCGGGCCGGCGAGGTCGTGCACGTGTCCGTCCAGCGTGATCCGGCGTCGACCCTGCCGCGGGTGAGGGGCCCGCGCGTGCACGAAGTACAGC
>NZ_DASRVN010000696.1:0-12680 GCF_035655035.1 Kribbella sp.
ATATGACAACAGTCGTTCCGGGGCGACGTACCCGCCGGCAGTCCGAGCTGCTCGACCGGCTCCTGTCCCTGTTCCTCGAGCAGGGGTTCAGCCGGTTCACCCTGGACGACCTGGCCGCCGAGCTGCGCTGCAGCAAGACGACCCTGTACGCGCTCGCGCCGAGCAAGGAACAGCTCGCCGTCGAGGTGGTCAAGCACTACTTCAAGAATGCCACCGCGCAGGTGGAGTCCGCGGTCGTCCGGCAGACCCGGCACGACCGGCGGATCGCGGCGTACCTCGGCGCGGTCGCGGACGCGCTCCGGCCGGCCAGCCGGACCTTCCTCGACGACGTCGCGACGTTCGCGCCGGCCCGGTCGGTGTACGAGCGGAACACCCGGATCGCCGCCGAACGGGTCCGGCAGCTGATCGAGGACGGCATCAACCACAAGACGTTCCGGCAGGTCGACATCGCGTTCGCGGCCGAGATGATCGCGCACACCATGCAGGCGATCCAGCGCGGCGACATCGCCCGCCGTACCGGCCTGACCGACGCCGAGGCATACCGCGAACTCGCCTCGTTCGTCCTGCACTCCCTGAGACTCGACTGAGCCCCACACTCCCTGCGACGCGGCTGAACCACGGTCCCCTTAGGGTGGGAAACCGTCCTCTTGCTGCCATCTCGTGCATCAGAGCCGTACGCCCCGGAAGGCTGATGACCATGAAAACTCTGCGACGAACCGCGGCCGTGCTGGCGGCCGCCGCCCTCGCGCTTAGCGCCGCCGCGCCGGCCGGGGCGGATCCGGTGAAGCCACCGCGCCTGTCCGCGAAGGCGATCACCGCCACTCTGAACGACCAGATCCACACCGCGGGTACGGCGTGGATGACGAAGCCGGACGGCACCGTCGTGGTGTCGTACGACTCCACCGTCACCGGTACGACGCTGACCAAGCTGACCGGCCTGACCAAGCAGCTCGGTACCAACGTGCAGATGGAGAAGCTGCCGGGCAAGCTGCAGAAGTACATCAGCGGCGGCATGGCGACGTTCGGCGGCAACTACAAGTGCTCCGTCGGGTTCAACGTGCAGCGGCGCGGGAAGTACTACTTCCTCACCGCCGGTCACTGCGGCGTCGACGCGCACCGCTGGTACCAGGACCAGGCACACAAGATCTTCACCGGCGCGGTGTGGAACGCCACGTACCCGTACCACGACTACTCGCTGGTCGTGTACCGCACCGACATCAAGACCAAGCCGCCGGGCGGCAGCGTGTACCTGTACAACGGCCACTCGCAGGACATCACCAGGGCGCGGAACCCTGGCCTCAACCAGCTGGTGTACCGCTCCGGCGCCACCAGCGGGCTGCACAGCGGCCGGGTCACCGGGCTGAACGCGACCGTGAACTACGGCGACGGCCGCGTGGTCGGCCTGATCCGGACCAGCGTCTGTGCCGAGCCGGGCGACTCGGGCGGCCCGCTGTTCTACCGGCAGTACGCCTTCGGGCTGACCTCCGGTGGTTCGGGTGACTGCACGCAGGGTGGCGTGACGTACTTCCAGCCGATCGTGCAGGCACTGAACGCGTACGGGGTCTCCATCTACTGAGCGCAGGTTTCCCCTACGCTCCGAAGCTGAGAGAATACTCAGAGGGATAGTGGGTAGGACTCGTCACGGTTGAAGCATTGGACGCCCCGCCCCGAAGGCGTCCTCATCGTGAGGAGGCTGAAACCAATGAACCTGTCCCCACTCCGCCGTACCACCGCACTCCTGGCCGCGGCCGGGCTTGCTGTCGCCGGACTTCTGGCGTCACAGGCCTCGGCCGCACCGGTCAACCCGGCCACCCTCTCCGCGGCCGCGATCACGTCCACGCTCAGCGAGGACGCGACGATCCCGGGTACCGCGTGGGAGACCGCGCCCGACGGCCGGATCATCGTGTCGTACGACTCCACCGTCACCGGCGCCAAGCTGGCACAGCTGACCGGTGTGACCAAGCAGTTCGGCAGCCGGATCAAGCTCGAGAAGATGTCCGGCAAGCTGACCAAGTACATCGCCGGCGGCGACGCCATCTACGGCGGGCAGTACCGCTGCTCGCTCGGCTTCAACGTCCGCGACAGCGCGGGGGCGTACTACTTCCTGACCGCGGGCCACTGCGGGAACATCGCGTCGAGTTGGTACTCGAACTCCAGCAAGACCACGCTGCTCGGGACGACCGCCGGGTCGACGTTCCCGGGGAGCGACTACGCCATCGTGAAGTACAGCACGTCGTACACCAACCACCCCGGCGTGGTCGACCTGTACAACGGCAGCACGCAGGACATCACGTCCGCCGGCAACGCCTCGGTGGGGCAGGCGGTCAAGCGCAGCGGTAGCACGACCGGCGTACACAGCGGCACCGTCACCGGTCTGAACGCGACGGTGAACTACGCCGAAGGTACGGTCCGCGGCCTGATCAAGACCACGGTCTGCGCCGAAGGCGGCGACTCCGGAGGTGCCCTGTTCGCCGGCACCGTAGCCCTCGGCCTGACCTCCGGCGGCTCCGGCAACTGCTCCTCCGGCGGCACCACCTACTTCCAGCCCGTCACCGCCGCCCTCTCCCACTACGGAGTCAGCGTCTACTGACCCCACCACCTGCGCCCCGGACCACGGTCCGGGGCACAGTGCTGTCAGGCCGGCGGGAGCGTCGAGGCGGTCGCAGCTCTCGGGACGTGTCAGCCGCGGCGGCGGGAGATTTCGTAGAGGGTGACGCCGGCGGCGATGCCGGCGTTCAGGGACTCGGTGGCGCTGGTCATCGGGATCGAGACGATCAGGTCGCAGTTCTCCCGGACCAGGCGGGCCAGGCCCTTGCCCTCGGAACCGATCACCAGCACGATCGGCTCGGTCGCGGCCTCGAACTCGGGCAGCTCGACGGCGCCGTTCATGTCCAGGCCGATCACCAGCAGCCCGGCGTCCTTGTACGACTTGAGCGCGCGGTTCAGGTTGCCGGCCCGGGCAACCGGGATCCGGGCCGCGGCACCGGCCGAGGTCTTCCACGCCGACGCCGACATGGACGCCGTACGGCGTTCCGGTACGACGACGCCGTGTGCGCCGAACGCGGCCGCCGAACGGGTGATCGCGCCGAGGTTGCGCGGGTCCGTCACACCGTCGAGCGCGACGATCAGCGGCACCTCGCCCGCGTCGTACGCCCGCTGCAGCAGGTCGTCGGGGTGCGCGTACTCGTACGGCGGGATCTGCAGCGCGACACCCTGGTGGGCACCGCCGGCCGTGACCCGGTCCAGCTCGGTCCGCGGCACCTCGAGCACCGAGACGCCGGTCTCGACCGCGACCAGCAGCGCCTCGCGCAGCCGGGCGTCCCGTTCGGTGCCTTCGGCAACGTGCAGCGCGGAGGCCGGGACGCCGGCCCGGAGGGCCTCGACGACCGGGTTCCGCCCGTACACCCACTCGACCGTCGAGTCGGCGTCCTTGCGGGCGGGGCGGCGGCCGCGCTGCTCGCGGTCCTTGGCGCGCTCGGCCGCCTTCGCCCGCTTGTGCGCCGGGTGCTTGACCCGGTCCACCGCCTTCGGCGTCGGGCCCTTGCCCTCGAGACCGCGGCGGACCCGGCCACCGGAACCCGCCGTCGGGTTACCCCGCGGCTTCTTCCGGATAGCTCCCTTGCGCTGGCTGCTGCCTGGCACGTCAGTTTCCTTCGTCAGTAGTTGCAAGCGCCCATCGCGGACCTTGCGGGGTGTCCTCGACGGCGACGCCGAGTGCCTTCAGCCGGTCGCGCACGGCGTCGGCGGCGGCGTAGTCCTTCCGCTCACGGGCGGCCTGGCGCTGCTCGAGCAACGCCTTCACCAGCCCGTCGACGACCTCGGTCAGCTCGTCGCTGCCACCGGTCCGCGACACCCACGGCTCGGCCAGCGGGTCCAGCCCGAGCACCGCGAGCATCCCGCGCACGGCCGCGAGCGTCTCGCGGATCGCGTCGTCGGCGCCCCGCACACTCGGCTCGGCCGCGTCGGACAGCAGCTTGTTGCCGTCCCGCACCAGGTTGTGGATCACCGCGACCGCGGCCGGTGTCCCCAGGTCGTCGTCCATCGCGGCGGTGAAACCGGCCGGCAGCTCCGCGGCGGCGTCCGCGCCACCGGTCACCTCGGTCGCGCGGTGAACGAAGTTCTCCAGGCGCTGGAAGCTCTTCGCGGCCTCCTCGAGCGCCTCGAACGAGAACTCGACGACCGAGCGGTAGTGCGACTGCACGAGGTAGTAGCGCAGCTCGATCGGGCGCACGCGCTCGACCACGTTCCGCACGACGGCGCTGTTGCCCATCGACTTCGACATCTTCTCGCCGGCCGTGGTGACCAGCGCGTTGTGCATCCAGAACCGGGCGAACTTCTGTCCGACAGCGGTCGACTGGGCCAACTCGTTCTCGTGGTGCGGGAACCGCAGGTCCAGCCCGCCGCCGTGGATGTCGAACTCGTCGCCCAGGTACTTCCCGGCCATCGCCGAGCACTCGATGTGCCAGCCCGGGCGGCCGCGGCCCCACGGCGCCGGCCAGGAGGCGGTCCGCGGCGTCGCCTCGGTCCAGCCCTTCCAGAGCGCGAAGTCCCGCGGGTCGCGCTTGCCGCGCGGATCCGCGTCCTCTGCGGCCTCCATGTCGTCGATCTTCTGGTGCGACAAGGCGCCGTACTCCGGCCAGGAGCGGACGTCGAAGTACACGTCACCCGACTCGTCGGGCGCGACGTACGCATGCCCGTCCGCGATCAGCTGCTCGATCAGCTCGAGCATCTCCGGGATGTGCCCGGTGGCGCGCGGCTCGTACGTCGGTGGGCGGCAGCCGAGCACGTCGTACGCCCAGTGCAGCTCGCGCTCGAACTCGTACGCGTGCGCCCACCACGGAACCCCGCGGTCGGCGGACTTGGCGAGGATCTTGTCCTCGATGTCCGTGACGTTCGCGATCACGGTGACCTCGAAGCCGGAGCGCTCCAGCCAGCGGCGCAGGACGTCGAAGACCACTTCCTTGTAGATGTGCCCGACGTGCGGGGCACCCTGCACCGTCAGCCCACAGTGGTAGATCCCGACCTTGCCCGGGTGGACCGGCTCGAAATCCCTCACTGCTGCCGTTTCGGTGTCGTACAAGCGAAGTGTCACCGGTCAAGGGTAACGGGAAGTGGCACCGACCCTTGACAAGATATCCACAGCACATCTCTCGGGAGGACGGGTCAGTTGTCGAACCAAGGGCCGTACGGGCCGCCACCAGGGCAATACCCACCGCCACCACAGCAGTACCCCGGTCCGCCCCAGCAGTACCCGGGCCCGCAACAGCAGCACCCCGGTCCCCAGCAGTACCCGGGTGGACCGCAGCACCCGGGTGGACCGCAGTACCCGGGTGGACCGCAGTACCCGGGTGGGCCGCAGTACCCGGGTGGGCCGCAGTACGGACCGCCGCCCGGCCCGCCGAACTGGGGACCGCCGCCAGGCCCGGGGTTCGGCTTCGCGCCCCCGCCCAGGAAGAAGAGCAAGGCACCGCTGGTCATCATCCCGATCGCGGTGCTGGGCGTGCTGATCGTCGGGTTCGTTGCCGTCACCGCGCTCTTCAAGCATTCCAGCGACGCCAGCTCCACCCCGCCTGAGCCGACGTACTCGACGGCCCCGGTTCCGACGTACTCCCCGACGCACTCCGCGACCCAGCGCCCGGCGACCACGGCGCCGGCCACCCGGACCACCACCACCCAGCCGAGTCAGACGCGCACTACCGCCACCACGCCGTCGGACAACGTCATGGTCACCAAGAACCGGATCTACAAGGCCGGCGTCATGAGGTCGGTGAACTGCCGCGAGCCCGGCGCCCGTCCGACCAGCCTCACGAACGCACGCAAGTACTACGCCACCGTCCTGATCTGCCTGAACCGCTTCTGGCCGGGCCAGGTGCAGGCTGCCGGAGGCCACTTCCGGCCGCCGAACCTGATGATCTTCTCCGGCGCCACGACCAGCCCGTGCGGCGGCGGCACCGGCGCCGGCATCTCGTTCTACTGCCCCACGAACCAGACCATCTACATGGAGGCCGGCACCGACGTCACGTTCTGGCGGAAGAACGGCGGCATCTCGTACCAGAGCGACTGGGTGCGGATGAAGATGGCCGATACGGTGGCGCACGAGTTCGGGCACCACGTACAGAACATGGTCGGCATCCTGGCCGCGTCCTGGAACCTCCGGTACGCGTCGTCGGACACCAAGGCGCTGGAGATCAGCCGCCGCACCGAACTGCAGGCCAGTTGCTTCGGCAACGTCTTCCTGGGCGCCAACCGATCGAGCTTCGGGATCAGCGGCGACAAGAGGTACCAACTGCAGTGGCTGCACTCGCACCAGGGCGACGAGTACGGCGTCCGCCCGGACCACGGCAGCCGCGCGGTGTACCCGCTCTGGACGAACGCCGGATGGAGCAGCCGGAGCCCCTCGTCCTGCAACACCTTCACCGCACCCGCGTCGTACGTACGGTAAATGATCACCGAACGGAAGGTGTAAAGGGTTGATTTTCTCCCATCCTGGGTAAGAAGCCCACCGAGCGCTTTGTCCGCCCCTCATATCGCTCTGGAGGAGAACCGTGAAGTCCGCCCTTTTCACGGGTGCCGCCGTGACCCTTGGCCTGTTGATGGCCTCGGTCGGCTCCGCCCAAGCAAGCAACGCCCACCAGCCCACCGCGCAGGCCCGCCAGCACGGCATCGTCCGTGCCGGTGACGCCTACATGGGCTGGAAGAACAACACGACCACCACAGCCGCCGAGCCGGCCCCGATGTCCACGACCGCCACCGTCGAAGGCATCGACGTGTCCAGCCACCAGGGCAACGTCGACTGGGCCGGGCAGTGGAACGCCGGCCGGCGGTTCGCCTACACGAAGGCGACCGAAGGCAACTACTACACGAGCCCGTACTTCGCCCAGCAGTACAACGGGTCCTACAACGTCGGGATGATCCGCGGCGCCTACCACTTCGCGACGCCGAACGACTCCAGCGGAGCGAACCAGGCGACGTACTTCCTGGCCCACGGTGGTGGCTGGTCCAAGGACGGCAAGACGCTGCCGGGTGCGCTCGACATCGAGTACAACCCGTACGGCGCGACCTGCTACGGGCTGAGCCAGGCCTCGATGGTCAACTGGATCCGGGACTTCGCGTCCACCTACAAGGCCAAGACGGGCCGGGACGTGGTGATCTACTCGACCACCGACTGGTGGACCACCTGCACCGGCAACACCACCGCGTTCAACACGACCAACCCGCTGTGGGTCGCGCGCTACTCGTCCACTGTGGGCACTCTGCCGGGCGGCTGGCCGTTCTACACCATCTGGCAGTACAGCTCGACGCCTATCGACCAGGACCGCTTCAACGGCGACTACACCCGGCTGCAGGCGCTCGCCAACGGCTAAACGGGTTGCGGCGGTCGCATAGTCTCGATCGGTGAGCTACTCGCTGCCGATCGAGACTGACCGCCTGACTCTCCGACGTTACGTCGAGAACGACTACGACGACCTGCTGAAGCTGCAGTCCAACCCGGACGTCACACGCTTCCTGCTGTACGACGTACGGACGCCGGAGCAGGTCAAGGAGGCCCTCACCGGCCGGTTGGCCGATGTCCCGATGGACTCTGACGGTCAAGCGCTCACCGTCGCAGTGATCCTGCGGGACACCGGCCGGCACCTGGGCGAGGTGGTGCTGTTCATGAACAACGTCGAGCAGCGCACCGGCGAGATCGGGTACGTCTTCCACCCGGAGTCGCACGGCCACGGGTACGCCGCGGAGGCCTCGGTCGAGCTGCTGCGCCTCGGGTTCGAGGAGCTCGGCCTGCACCGGATCATCGCCCGGCTGGACGCCCGCAACGACGGGTCCGTGAAGCTGCTGAAGCGCCTCGGCCTGCGCCAGGAGGCGCACTTCGTGAAGAACGAGTACCTGAAGGGCGAGTGGACCGACGAACTTGTCTTCGCGATGCTCTTCGACGAATGGGCGCTCCGCAGCTCGGGTTCGTAAGTTTCTGCCACGGCGCGCCGTCCCGCTGACAGGGACTGCCGCCAGGTCTACCGTCTAGAGCATGACCTCCGCCCGTTCTGTCACCGCCCTGATGCTCGGGGTGGTCGTGCTCAGCGCCGGCACTTTGCCGAGCCAAGCCGTGAAGGTTGCTCCGGCACGTGAGATCGCGTACCGGACCTGGACGTCGACCACGGACTTCCTGGCCGGCGAGCAGTTCGGTACCACCGTCGCCGACGGCGCGCTCACGTTCGGTACCTCCACCGGCACCACGTCGTACGTCGACCCGTTCGGCGACGGCACCGCGAAGTCCTACGACCGGACGAGCTGGGTGTCACCGCAGGTCAGCACCGGCTTCGGGCTGACCGAGCTGGTCGCGTCCTGGAACGCGACCACCCCGCCCGGCACCTGGGTCGAGGTGTCGATGGCCGGGACCACGAACCTCGGCACGACCACCAAGTGGTACGTGCTCGGCCGCTGGTCCGGCGGCGACGACACCGCGGCCGGCGACATCCACCGGACGTCGGTGCCGAGCCAGGGCGACGCCGACGGATCCGTTGCCGTCGACACCTTTCAGGCAGCGACCGGCAAGTGGCTGGACCGCTGGCAACTGAAGGTCACGCTGTACCGGTTGAGCGGTACGACGCAGACCCCCGTGGTCCGCTCCGTCGGCGCGATGGCGTCCCGGCTGCCGTCCGACAACAAGGTTGCCGTCAGCCCCCTCGGCGGCGCGGAAGGCATCACGCTCGACGTACCGACGTACTCGCAGGAGACCCACATCGGCCACTACCCGCAGTGGGACGGCGGCGGTGAGGCCTGGTGCTCGGCGACCTCGACCGCGATGGTGCTCGACTACTGGGGCGCCGGCCCGACGCCGGCCGAGACCGCGTGGGTCGATCCGTCCTACTCGGACCCGCAGGTGGAGCACTCGGCGCGTTCGGTGTTCGACTACTCGTACCACGGCGCGGGCAACTGGCCGTTCAACACGGCGTACGCCGGCTCTCGTGGGCTGGACGCGTTCGTGACGCGGCTGCGGTCGCTGACCGAGGCGGAGCAGTTCATCAAGGCCGGGATCCCGCTGATCGCGTCGCTGTCGTTCAAGAAGGGCGAACTGCCCGGCGCGGGGTACGGGACGAACGGGCACCTGATGGTGATCGTCGGGTTCGACCAGGCCGGCAACGTCGTCGTCAACGACCCGGCGTCCCATCTGATCGCCAGCGACGACCAGGTGCGTACGACGTACGACAGGACCGCGTTCGAGAACGCCTGGGTGCCGCACTCGGGTGGACTGGTCTACGTGGTGCACCCGGCCGGTACGGCGCTGCCGCCGCCTGCTGACCCACAGCACAACTGGTGAGACGACGGAGCCCGCCACGCCGGGGCGGCGTGGCGGGCTCTGTAGCTGACTGCTACCGGTCGAACAGGGCGCCGGTCAGAGTGTTGTTGAGGTTGCGCAGCGAGTCCGGAAGGTACTGCAGGTGCCAGTGGCTCGGTCCGCGGTACCACGGGAAGCCCTCGTCCTCCACGCCCGGTGTGGTGTCAGTGGCAACCAGTGCGTCGATCCAGCGGTCCGAGCCGCCCAGTACGACGGCGTACGGCAGCGCCCGCGAGCAGAGGTCGATTGCCTGGTCCGCCGGGAGTTCGCTGACGTCCATCTCCTGCAGCTCACCGCGGATCGCGGCGACCTGACCCAGGACCCGGCCGGCAGCCGGGGCCTTGGCCGGCATGTAGCGGCCGACCACGAGCAGTCCGACACCGATCAGCGTGATCGCGATCCCCAGCAGGCCCCAGGTCGACAGCAGCGCCAGCAGTACGGTCGCCACCACACCGACCACGGTGGTCCCGATCCCGATCGTCGCCCACAGCGAGCGGGTCCGGTCCGGGCGCTCGGTGAACCAGCCACGCTTCACGACACCGTCGTACAACGCGTCCTGGACCTGCTCGAGGCCCGCGCGGACCTGCTTGCCGAGCTCGGAGACCAGCACCGAGTCGGCGTCCCCGAAGATCGCCCGGATCAGGACGTTCTCGTACCGGTGCAGTTCCTCGGCGGGCGCGTTCGCGACCCGGCGGAGCTCCCAGTCGGCGCGGGCGAACTCGCTGCGCTTGTCCAGCTCGATGATCGTGATGTGGCCACGGACCGCGAGGTCGATGATCGTCGCGGTCACGTCGACCGGGTCGATCCGCTCGTCGATCAGCGTGCCGACCTCGCCCGGGCGCAGGCCGGACGGCGGCGTGAAGTCGATCCGGGCGTCCGTGCCGAGGCTGAACAGCGACGCCGGTACGACGCGCCGCGGGTCCACCTGGTCGCGGCCGCGGAGCCGGTACAGGATGCCGAGCGCGATCGCGCCGAGCAGCAGCACCAGCAGCGCGGTGATCAGCTGCGCGGTGTCGGTCGAGAAGGCGCGCTTGAAGGTGTGCCGGTACTCGACGATCGTGTTCGCCGCGATCTGGTCCTTCGAGAAACCGACGATCATCCGGACCGTGTTGCCCGGCGGCAGCGCGGCCTGCTTGAACGTCGGGCCGGAGGTCTCGCCGATCTGCGCCAGCGAACACGGGACGTTGCTGTTCACCGGGCCGGCGAAACAGGCCACGTGCGTCACGTCCGGGACGCTGAAGATCGTGTTCACCTCCTGCACCGGGATGCTGATCCCGGTCAGCGGCGCGAACTGCACCTCGGTGCCGTCCAGGGTCTTCGACACCGCGCCCTTCACCGTGTACGTGAAGTCGAGCTCCGTCGTACTGCTGGTCACGTCCGGTACGGCGATCGACGTGACGTCACCGTCCGTCTTCTGCTCGGCCTTCTTGTCCTGGCCGCCGGCCTTGACCTGCAGGTCGCCGATCTGCTGGACGTGATCGATGTCGTTGTCCAGGTGGTCACGGGTCACGATGAACCGGGTGAAGGTCCCGTTCACGTTGCTGAGCTTCCAGGTCTCCGAGACCCGGAGCAGGCCGTCACGCTCGACCCGGACCTGACTGTCGTAGTTGGTGACCACCGGGTCGGCGGTCGCGCTGCCGGCGGCCGCCGTACCGCTGCCGGTCGCGGCACCGGTGCCGGTCGCGCCCGCGGGGACAACGGACAGGCCGAGCAGGCCGAGGGCACACAGGGATAGCCCGAGGAGACGTAGACGCATCGCCCAATCACACCGTAGAGAGAGGGTCAGGTTGACACCGGGCACCCTAGCGTCTGGCGGGTGTCAGGTACGCAACGGGGCACCCTGACCGGTGCCGAAGTTGAGCCCGCACTCCGGTAGCGTCTCGGGGGTGTCAGGCAACCAATGGGGACCACCGCCCGGTCAGCAGTACCCACCTCAGCAGCCGCAGCAGCCTTGGCAGCAGGGGCCTGGGTACGGCGGAACACCGCCTCCTGCGAGGCCACCTGGACCTGGTTTCCCAGGGCAACCGTTTCCGGGGCCGTACCACGGGCCGGGACAGCCGCAGCAGCAGTTCGGGTGGGGCGCGGCGCCCGGCGGACCACGGCCGCCCAAGAAGAAGGGCCGCGGCCCGCTGATCGCCGTACTGGTGATTCTTGGTGTGCTGCTGATCGGCGGTACCGCGCTGAAGGCGATCTCGTCGGCGTTGAAGCACGCCAGCTCCCCGACGTCCGAGCCGAGCGTCACGACGACGTACAGCCCGACCCAGCCGACCGAACCGACCGAGGCGCCGTCGACGCGCGGTGAGCCCACCACCACGCAGTCGACCACACAGCCGACCCGCCCCACGGCCAGCCGGCAGACGACCACTAATACGCCGACGACCAAGCCGGGTCCTAGCGACAGCGATCTGGTGGTCAAGAACGCTCTGTACAAAGCCGGTGTGATGTCGTCGGTGCACTGCAGGGAGTCCAGCGCACGGCCGGCCACCGCGGCCGGTGCCAGGGCCAACTACAAGAACCTGCTGGGCTGCCTGAACAAGGCCTGGGCCCCGATGGTCGCCAAGGCCGGCGGGCGGTTCCGAGCGCCGCACGTGATCACGTTCAGCGGGTCGGTGTCGTCGCCGTGCGGTACCCACATGGACTCGAACCCGCCGTTCTTCTGCGGTACCAACGACACCATCTACATGAACCTCACCGAGGACATGGGCAACTACAACCGGTACTCGCAGAGCTACCAGAAGATCTGGGCACGGATGTGGATGCTGCACCAGATGGCCCACGAGTACGGGCACCACGTGCAGAACAACATGGGCATCCTGCAGGCGTACTCACGGATCCGCTACGACCGGCCGAACTACGCCATGGAACTCCAGGACAGCCGGCGCCTCGAACTCCAGGCCTCGTGCTTCTCGGACATCTTCATCGGCGCGAACAAGAACAGCTACCCCGTCACCGGACAGGCGCAGTACCAGTGGCGCTGGCTGATCGGCCACACCACCGACCTGAACAACGACCACGGCGACGCCAACAACCACCAGTACTGGGCCCTGCGCGGCTACAACGCCCGCGACCCCCGCGCCTGCATCACCTGGTCCGCCTCGGCCGCCAAGGTCCAGTGAGAACACGGTCCCATCACTCCTCGGGTCCGACTGGCCGAACTAGCTAGCCTGGTGGGTCCCGGATCGCGCAGAGTATGTGCCGGGGGAGGCGGCTTCGGCGCCCCACCAACGAGCTACACCAAGCAAGGTCGTGAGGAGCATCGATGTCGGACAACCGGAACCAGCCCCCGGGGAACAACCCGGCTGACCCCCAGCCGGACCCCCCACAGGAGCCCGTTCCCACCCACCCC
>NZ_DASRVN010000697.1:0-4605 GCF_035655035.1 Kribbella sp.
GGATCTCCCCGCGAGGTGAACTCAGTGTCACTGGTCTGACCAGTGCACTGGTCGGCGGAGATGGCTTGGCTCTCACGAAGAACGGCAGGCTGATCGCGATCACGAACAAGCTCGGCGCTCCGGGCGTCGAGCGGGCAACGGTGCTGAGCAGTACGGACAACTTCCGTACGGCGCGGGTCCGCTCGGTCGAGCCGTGGCCGGTCGCCGGGCCGACGACGGCAGCGGTCACGCCGGACGGCACGTACGTGCTCAGCGGCCGGATCGACGTACTGCTCGCCGGTGGCTGGTCCGACCAGTTCACCATCCGGCGGATGACGGCGGGCTGACAGCCGGTCGACGACCGGTCTGATGTGATGGCCGGAATCGGTCAGTGTGAATTCTTGTAAATGTTGTCGAGGTGCTCTGAGAATTCTTTACATGAGTGCTGTCGAGTCGCCGCCGCCGAGTCTGGAGGCGCGCATCCACGGCCTGCTGCCGGTGCTCAGCCCGGCGCAGGCGCGGATCGCGGCCGAGGTCCTGCGGGACCCGGCGGCGGTGGCCTCGTCGACGATCGGGCAGCTCGCGGAGCGTTGCGGTACGTCGCTGCCGAGCGTGACGCGGTTCTGCCTGGCCCTCGGCCTGTCCGGGTACGCCGAACTGCGGCTGACGCTCGCGGCCGAGAGTGGTCGGACCAGTCTCAGCTGGGAACGCGGTACCGGGTCCGAGGTCGGGCCCGACGATTCGCTGGACGACGTACTGCGGACCCTGCTCCGGACCGACACCCGCGCGCTCGAGGACACCGTCGCGGCGCTCGATGTCGATGCGCTCGGGCGGGCCGCGGCGGCGATCTCGGATGCGCGGCGGATCGACCTGTACGCGGTGGCCGGGTCCGCGGCGGTCGCGGAGGATCTGCGGCTGCGGCTGCACCGGATCGGGCGCGGCGCCAGTACCTGGAGCGATGTGCACACGGCGCTGGCCAGTTCCGCGTTGCTCGGCGCGGGTGATGTCGCGGTCGGGATCTCGCACAGCGGCGAGACGCTGGAGGTGCTGGAGCCGCTGACCAGGTCCGGCCGCCAAGGTGCGACGACTGTTGCCATCACCAACTATCCGCGCTCGCCGCTCGCGCAGGTCGCCGACATCGTGCTGGTCACCGCTGCCCGCGACGTGACGCTGCGCACCGGGGGACTGGCCGGGCGGCACGCTCAGATGCTCGTACTGGATGCCCTGTACCTGGGCGTGGCCCAACGCGACTACGCCCTTGCCGAACAAGCCTTCGACGCGACCGCCGACGCGGTGGCCGCGCACCGTCACCGTTCCTGACGACCTGTTCTTTCGTTCGACCGCCTATCGGAGGAGAGTCATGGAGAGCCCGCACCAGATCCTCGGTCCCAGCCGCCGCAGCCTGCTGCTCGGCGCCGGCGCAACCGCCCTCACCGCAGCAGCCGTCACCGCATCCACCGGCACCGCGTCCGCCACCGGTACTGCGTCCGGTGCCGCGTCCGCGGCCGCGGGTGCCGGGGTGCTGCCTGCTGATGTCGCCGTACCGTCGCCGGACACCCTGCCCTTGACCGGTGGGCCCGACTTCCCGATCGGGCTGTTCTGGCCGCCGCATCCGTTCGCCAGTACGGCGGACCGGTTCGCGGAGATCAAGAACGCCGGCTTCGACTTCGTCATCTCCGGCAACTACGCGGGCGACGGCAACATCTTCCAGTACCAGCTCGGGCTGGCGCGCGACGCCGGGCTGAAGCTGCTGATCTCGGACGACATCCAGATCCGGAACATGTCCCGCTGGTTCTCGATCTCCGACACCACGACGGACTTCCTCAGCGTGACGCCGGCCGAGGCGCAGGCGCTCTACATCCGCGCGCGGGACGCGTACGGCCCGTACTCCTCGCTGGCCGGCTTCAACTTCTACGACGAGCCGGGCGCCGGGTGGTTCACGACGCTGGGGAAGGCGCTGGCGATCTCGCGCGATCTCGCGCCGCAGCTGCTGCCGTACGTGAACCTGCTCCCGTCCGACGACCCGGCGTACTACCGGAACTTCGTCGACGTGGTGCAGCCGTCGCTGATCTCGTTCGACCGGTACCCGCTGCTGTCCGAGGGCCGCGAGGACACGAACTACTTCCACAACTGGGCGATCGTCCGGGACGCGGCGCTGCACGGCGACATCCCGGCCTGGGTGTACATCCAGACGCTTGCCTACAACAACCATCGCGAACCGACCGCGGCGGAGCTGCTCTGGCAGGTCAACATCAGCCTCGCGTACGGCGCGAAGGGGATCCAGTACTTCACCTACTGGACGCCGGACCCGGCGCGCGGCGAGGGGTTCGGGCCGGCGCTGATCACGGTCGACGGGCAGCGGACCTCGCGGTACTACGCAGCGCAGGAGATCAACACCGGCTGGCTGCATCCGGTCGGACGGGAGCTGAAGCCGCTGGTGTCCGAAACCGTTGAGCACGCCAACGAAATGCCGCTGCCGAACGGTGCGGTCGGGTTCACGCCGACGAATCTGGTGTCGGGGGTGACGGGCAACGCGGTGGTGGTCGGTACGTTCCGGTCGCGTGATGCGGCGGTGAACGATCGCTGGTTGCTGGTGAGCAACCGCTCGCACGGCAGCCGTGCGAAGGCGGTCGTTGCGGTGAATCAGCAGACGGTCGGCTCGGTCGGGGTGTTCCAGCCGGGACGCCAGCAGTACGTGTCACAGCGCGTCGGCCCCGTGCAGGTCTCGCTCGCCCCGGGCGCCGCGACCCTGATCAAGCTGACGGCCAAGTAGGGATCTCGACAGTACGTATACGCCCACTGCCCGGGGATCCGGTGGCCGTCCACGCTTGGGCGCGCGAGTGGTGGGCGTATACGTACTGTCCGGCTGCCGGTCAGGTGGGTTGGCCGGTGTAGATGCCCATGGCGCGGAAGCGGAGGGCGGGGGCGGCGTACTCCTCGAGGGCGTGCGCGGTCCAGCCGATCATCCGGGCGATCGCGAACAGCGCGTCGCCGGCGTCCGGGCGGAAGCGGTACGCGTGCATGATCGCGGCGATCGCGAGGTCGCTGTTCGGGAACGCCGGGGTGCGGTCGGCGATCGCCCGGACCGTGTCCACGATCGGGTGGTCGCCGAGGAGCTCCAGCAGTACGTCGGCGCGCGGGTCGTGGTGCTGGTAGATCCGGTGGCCGAAGCCGGGGATCGGCTTGCCGGAGCGCAGCTGATCCGACAACGCCTTCACCGGGTCGGCCTTCGCGCGGTCGAGGAACTCGTACGCGAGGGTCGGCGCGGCGCCGTGGTACTGCCCGTCGAGCGCACCGAGGCCGGCGGAGATCACGGCGTACAGGTTCGCTCGTGCGCTCGCGGCGACCCGGGCCGCGACGGTGGACACCGCGAGTCCGTGGTCGGCGAGCAGGATCAGCGCGGCGTCGAGCAGCTCCGGCCGCGGCTCCTCCTCCGACAACTTCGGCCAGAGCCGCGCCCCCAGCGTCGGTACGCCGTACGCCGTTGTGCCCGGCAACGCCGCCACCACCGTGCCGATCAACCGCCCCGCCGCGGCCGTCACCGCCCCCGGAGACAGGTCGAACCGCAACGGATCCGCAGCCCCCAGCACCGCCACCGCCACCCGCACCCGATCCGTCAACCGAGCCCCGTCCGGCACCACCCCCATCCCCACCCGAGCCAACTCCACCCCTTGCTTTTCAACCCCGAACACCCCATCAGCATCTGCGCCTACAGGTGGTTGGTTGGTCCAGAGGAGGGTGGCTACTTCCGCGACGGTGGAGGTGGTGGCGAGGGTGCGGGCGGAGTGGCCTCGGTAGTAGAGCTCGTCGTCGGCGAGGAGGGTCAGTTGGGATTCGATCCGCTCTACGACGCCGGAGTGTTCGATCGAGCGGGCCGCGAGGCGTTCGACCTCGTCGGCAGCGAAGAGGCTGCCGCGGCGGCCGCGGGCTCGGGTGCTGGTGAGGAGGCCGCGGCTGACGTACGCGTAGATGGTGGCGGGTTTGACCTGAAGGCGGCGCGCCACCTCGGCGGTGGTCAGGTAATTCTCGTCACCTTCGGCTGGCATTCGCGCTCCTCGCTGCATTCATGTTGACTGGATCAATATTGACAATAGTTGATTGCCTGTCAACCCTGAAGATATGTCAACAACGATCACTGTTCCGCCCGGTCTGCGCAATGTCGTCGTCACCGAGACGACCCTCGGCGACGTCCGTGGCGACGAGGGGTTCTACCACTACCGGCAGTACTCGGCGATCGACCTCGCCAAGTCCAAGACGCTCGAAGATGTCTGGTACCTGATGTTCGAGGGCCGCCTCCCGACCGACGCCGAGCGCGCCCGGTTCGTCGAGGAGCTCGCCCCGCTGCGCGTCCTCCCGGACGAGGTCCGTGCCGTACTTCCCGCGATCGCCGCGGCCGGCCCGGCCTTCAACCCGCTCGCCGGCCTCCGTACGGCGCTCTCACTACTCGCCGCCGTACGTGCGCTGCCGCCGCTCTGGGACGCGGATCCGTCCCGCCGCAAGGCCGACGCGATGCTCGTCTGCGCGGTCACTCCGACGATCCTCGCCGCGCTCTACCGCCTCCGCGAAGGACAGCAGCCGCTGGAGCCGCGCGCCGACCTCACCGCCGCGGAGAACTGGCTGTACCTC
>NZ_DASRVN010000698.1:0-11235 GCF_035655035.1 Kribbella sp.
GGATGCGGGCCACCTTGCCCAGCTCGGCCAGCTCGGCGGCGCTGAAGTTCGAGATGCCGATGCCCTTGGTGAGGCCGGCGTCGACCGCGGCCTCCATCGCCGGCCACGCCCACGTCGGCCCGCCCTGTGGCCAGTGGATCAGGTACAGGTCGAGGTAGTCGGTGCCGAGCCGCTCCAGGCTCTTCTCCGCCTCGACCCGCGCGTCCTTCCCGCCCGGGTAGAACTTGGTGGTCAGGAAGATCTCCTCGCGCGGTACGCCGCTCTCCCGGATCGCCTTCCCGACGCTGGCCTCGTTGCGGTACGCCTGCGCGGTGTCGATCAGCCGGTAGCCGGCCTCCAGCGCCCACCGCACGGCACGCTCGCACTCGAGCCCGTCGTTCACCTGCCAGACCCCGAGCCCGAACACCGGGAGCTCGGTTCCGTTGGACAGCCTGCGTGTGCTGGTCAAGGTCATGTACTCCTTCTACCAGCCGGATCAGCGATCCGGCCACATCGACGCGAGACTGTGCAGGGTCGCCGCGACCTGGACCGGCGCGGTCGCGGTCAGTACCAGCCCGCTGCCGGCCGGCAGGTAGCAGCGCGAGATCGACACCTCACCGTCGTTCGCGAACACCTCGACGGAGGTCCGGTCGATCAGCACGCGGACGGTCCGCAGCCTGCCCGAGACCTCCTGGGACGCCACGGTGGTGCCGGTCAGCTCCGTCGTCGTACCGGAGACGTCCACGGTCAGGGTCGCCCCGGACGGGATCTCGACGTCGAGGTGCAGGTCAGCCTCGACCGGCCCGTCGGCAAGAACCCGGTCGGCGCCCGGCTTCACGATGCCGGACCAGTGCGTGCTGCCGGCGTACAACGTGGTCAGCTCGCGGACCGGGGTCCGGAACAGGCGCGGCTTCCCGTCGACCGTGCGCAGGGTCAGCTCGCACGGGATCGTGACCTGCTGGTTGAACGGCATCCCGGGATAGCGGCCGTCCCGCATCCACGCGGCCTGGATCCGGCGGCCGTCGCCGGTCTCGGTGTTGTTCCAGGTCTGGGTGGCGTAGAAGTTCGGTCCGGCGTCCGACAGCAACTGCCCGGACTCCTCGGTGTACGCCGTACCGTCGAACGTGCCGACGGAGTACTTCCCGTCACCGCGCACCAGCACCCACTTCGGGTCTCCGTCGTCGAGCGGGAGCTCGAAGAAGTCCGGGCACTCGAAGCTGTCCGGTACGACGTTGCCCGTGCGGGTCCAGTGCAGCAGGTCAGGCGACGTGAGCAGGTGGTACTGCTGGTCGCCGTACAGCAGCATCACCCAGTGGTCGTCGTACCGGAACACCTTCGGGTCGCGCTCGGGCATCCTCATGATCGGGTTGCCCTCGTAGTGCTGCCAGGTGCGGCCCTTGTCGAGGCTGAACGACAGGCACTGGCTCAGGTTGTCGTTGCGCGACCAGAACGCGACCATCGCCGGCCGTTCCGGGTCGGGCGACAGCCCGGACGTGTTGCCGTAGTCGATCACCACCGAGCCGGACTGCACACCGGTGTCGGGAGCCTCCTCCCAGAACGCGGGCGGCAGCTCGGTCCAGTGCACCAGGTCGTTGCTGACGGCGTGGATCCAGCACTTGTTCCAGCGCTGGGCGAACAGGTGGTACTCGCCCTCGTAGTACACAAGACCGTTCAGGTCGTTGAGCCAGCCCTCTTGGCGCTTGCCGGGCTCCAGCAGCTCCGGCCCGAACTGCCTGGCGGTGAAGTGCTGCTGCGGCCGCCACTTCTCGCCGTACAAGGTCACGGACCTCGACACTACAGCTTGTTCGCGTGCCGGATCACGTCGACGACGTCGGCCATCATGCCGGTCAGGTCGTAGTCCTTCGGGGTGTAGATCGCGGCCACCCCGGCGGCCCGGAGAGCGGCGGCGTCGGCCTCCGGGACGATGCCGCCGACCACCACCGGCACGTCCTCGAGACCCGCCTCGCGGAGACCCTCGACGACCTGCGGGACCAGCTCCATGTGCGAGCCGGACAGGATCGACAGGCCGACGCAGTGCACGTCCTCGGCGACCGCGGCGGCGACGATCTGCTCGGGGGTCAGCCGGATTCCCTGGTAGATGACCTCGAACCCGACGTCCCGGGCCCGGACCGCGACCTGCTCGGCGCCGTTCGAATGACCGTCCAGGCCGGGCTTTCCGACCAGGAAACGGAGCCGGCCGCCCAGCTCGGCAGAGGTCGCGCCGACCTTCTGCCGGACCTCGGCGATGTCCCCGCCCGCGGACTGGCCGATCGAGCCGGACACGCCCGTCGGTGCGCGGTACTCGCCGTACATCTCCCGCAGTACGCCGGCCCACTCCCCCGTGGTCACGCCGGCGCGTGCGCATTCGAGCGTGACCGGCATCAGGTTGTCGGTCGTCTTCGCCGCGGTGCGGAGCTTGGTCAGCGCGGCCTCGACGGCGTCCTGGTCGCGGGCGGCGCGCCATTTGTGCAGGGACTCCAGCGCGGCGGACTCGGCGGCCGGGTCGACGGTCTGGATCGCGGTGTCGAGGTCGGCGGTCAGCGGCGACGGCTCGGTGTTCTCGAACTTGTTCACGCCGACGACGATCTGCTCACCGGACTCGATCCGCTGCCGGCGCTCGGCGTGCGACGCGACCAGCGCCTGCTTCAGGTACCCGCTCTCGACCGCGGCGACCGCGCCACCCATCGCCTGCACGCGGTCGATCTCCTCCCGCGCACCGGCGACCAACTCGTCGACCTTCGCCTCGATCACGTGCGAGCCGTCGAAGATGTCGTCGTACTCGAGCAGGTCCGACTCGTACGCCAGAACCTGCTGCATCCGCAACGACCACTGCTGGTCCCACGGCCGCGGCAGCCCGAGCGCCTCGTTCCAGGCCGGCAGCTGTACGGCCCGCGCCCGCGCGTTCTTCGACAGCGTCACGCCGAGCATCTCCAGCACGATCCGCTGCACGTTGTTCTCCGGCTGCGCCTCGGTCAGGCCGAGCGAGTTCACCTGGACGCCGTACCGCAGGCGGCGCGCCTTCGCGTCCGTCACGCCGTACCGCTCCAGGGTCAGCGTGTCCCAGAGGCGGACGAACGCGCGCATCTTGCACGTCTCCTCGATGAACCGCACACCGGCGTTCACGAAGAACGAGATCCGCTGTACGACGTCCCCGAACCGCTCCGGCGGCACCTGCCCGCCGTCACGGACCCGGTCCAGTACGGCGATCGCGGTCGACAGCGCGAACGCCAGCTCCTGTACGGGCGTGGCACCGGCCTCCTGCAGGTGGTAGCTGCAGATGTTGATCGGGTTCCACTTCGGCATGTTCGCGACCGTGTACGCGATCACGTCGGTGGTCAGCCGCAGCGAGGCGTCCGGCGGGAACGCGTACGTACCGCGGGACAGGTACTCCTTGACGATGTCGTTCTGCGTCGTACCGGTCAGCTCGTCCGGCAGCGCGCCCTGCTCCTGCGCTGCGACCTGGTACAGCGCGAGCAGCCACATCGCGGTCGCGTTGATCGTCATCGACGTGTTCATCTGCGCCAGCGGGATCCCGTCGAACAACGCCCGGACGTCCCCGAGGTGCGCGACCGGCACGCCGACCTTCCCGACCTCCCCCTTGGCGAGCGCGTGGTCCGCGTCGTACCCGGTCTGCGTCGGCAGGTCGAAAGCGACCGACAACCCGGTCTGCCCCTTCGCCAGATTCCGCCGAAACAGAGCATTGGACTCCCCCGCGGACGAGTGCCCCGCGTACGTCCGCATCACCCAAGGTCGATCGGCCATGTACCCGAGAGTAGGACTACGTGACCTTGTGAGTCTGCCCCTCGTGACTGGCGTCACCAGGGGTCTGGATCACACAGGTCCCGCCTGGTGGTCAGACGCCGTGCCGAGTGCCGCGCAGTAGGCGCGGGGCCGCCAGGCGGGACCTAGGCACTGATCGGGAGTGGGGTGCGTTCGACGTTCAGGACGCGGTGGAGGCGGGTGACGGCGAGGATGCGGACCACCGAGGGCATCGGGTGCCAGAGGACCAGTTGGCGGCCCAGGAGCTGGGTGCGGCGGTGGGTGGCGACCAGCAGGCCGAGGCCGGTGGCGTCGACCGCGTCGACCTCTTCCAGGTCGACGATCACGTCGCCGGCCGAGGTGTCGATGAGGTGGTTGAGGGTTTGACGGACGTCGCCGACCGAGCGCACGTCCAGGATTCCGGTCAGGTGAACCACGTTGTCGGGCTTGCTGTACGTCGGTGCGAGCATGTCCGTGCCCTCCGCTCATCCGGCGGCCCCCGAGTTCCATCGGCCGCGTGACAGCTTGTGTTCGTAAAGACTCCCCGAAGACACGGAAGGTTGCCAACACCTCACGATCTTTTGATCCGCGAGACAATGGTGAGCGTGCTGCCCGAGGAGTACTTCCTGTTCCCGGTCGTGGCCATCGCCCTGGCCGGTGTGATGGTGCTGCTGTGCCGCTGGGCGTTCTCGAAGGCGAAGGGCGGGTCGCTGGTCCGCCGGGTCGACCAGACCCCCGCCGAGCGGGACACCTTCGGCCTGCTCACCGACATCCGCACCGTGGCGTCGTACAACGAGGCCCGTGTGCTGGTCGCCCGCCTGAAGACCTTCGGCATCAAGGCGACCGCGGCCCGCACGACGGACGGCTGGACGGTGTACGTCTGGCCCCACGACGAAGCCGCCGCCCGCGGCTTGCTCGACACTTCTTCCTGACGACCGGCCTGCACCAAATCCGTAACGGTCCGTGGTTCCGGTAACAGCGAGTACACGCCGTCCGATGTACGGACCATGAGAATGCGACGTGTTGCCCTCGCGCTGGCCGGGCTGGCCCTGGTCACCGCAGCAGCGGTACCAGCAGCCGCGACCGCGGCCAAGCCCGGCCGGGACTCGTTCCGGGCCGCCGGCAAGAGCGCCGGAAAGCTCCCCACCACCAACGCCCAGGCCGCGGCCACCGCGTGCGGCCTCGCCGCCGGTGCCGTCAACGCGACCGGAACAGCCGGCGGGTACGACGTGACAGCCACCCGGCCGGTCACGGTGAACCCGCTGGACCCGTACAAACTGTTCGGCGTCCGATCGAGCGCCAGCTGGTACCTGGAGAGCTACGGTACGACCGACCTCTTCCACGGCCTCGTCCTGCAGGGGGACAACCTGTACGGCGCCATCACCACGTACAAGGGGACGGCGACCACGCCGACCGTTCAGGCAATCAAGCTGGGCACCGGCTGGCGCGGGTTCAGCCAGATCACCGACTCCAACTACCCGCACGGCACGAACGCGCAGACATTCCTCTACGGCCTGCACGCCAACGGCTCGCTGTACCGCTATGCGGTCGAAGACAAGGCGCGATCGTTCGGATCGGCGCCCGGGTTCGGTTCGGTCAAGGCGATGACCCTGATCGCGGAGACCGCGACGTACGACACCCTGCTCGTGCTGACCAAGGGCGGTGCGCTCTACACCGTGCACGTGCCGGTCACGCTGCCGATGAAGCCTGTCGTGAAGCAGGTGCGTGCCTCTGGGTTCGCGGCGTTCGACTCGCTCGTCGCTCAGCGGTGCGGCGCGACCAGCACGTTGCTGACCGCGTTCGACCACGACACCAACACAGCCACCGTGTACGCCGTCAGCAAGGCCACTGGCACCAGCACGCTCATCAAGAGCTACGGCACCTTCAAGGCCACGTTCGGGGCCAAGGTGCACTTCCTGCTGACCGGCTCGGGCGGGCCGCAGCGCGTCGGCGAGTGATCCAGCTGTAACCGACCTGTCCCCGTCCAGCCGTGCTGGGCTGGGACAGGTCCTTTTCCGAGCGTCTAGGGTCGGAGTATGGGGACACTGCTTGAGCTGGACCTGACCCGCGGCGTACTCGAGACGCCACCCGCTTCGCCCGTGGCCGCGTTCCGGATGCGGCACCTGCCAACGCTGCGCGAGCTGGTCGGCGCACTGCGGAAGGGCGCCCGTGACGACGGTGTCGTCGGTGTGGTCGCGCACCTCGGCGGCCACCGGCTGTCACTCGCACAGGTGCAGGACCTGCGTGAGGCGGTGGCTGACTTCCGTACGTCGGGAAAGCCGGCTGTCGCGTGGACCGAGTCGTTCGGTGAGACCGGCCAGGGCACCGTCCCCTACTACCTGGCGACGGCGTTCGACGAGATCTGGCTGCAGCCGTCCGGCGACCTGGCGATCACGGGCGTCTCGGTGCAGGCGGTCTTCATCCGCAGTGCGCTGGACAAGGCCGGCGTGATCCCGCAGTTCGGGAAGCGGCGTGAGTACAAGACCGCGGCCGACACGTTCACCGAGCGCGAGATGACCGGGCCGGCCAAGGAGATGGCGGCACGCCTGGCGGAGTCGGCGTACGAGCAGATCGTCGAGGGCATCGCCGTACGGCGACGGCTGGACACCACACGGGTCCGGGAGCTGGTCGACAGTGCGCCGCTGGCTGCGCAGGCCGGTCTGGACGCGGGGCTGGTCGACCGGCTCGGGTACCGGTCGGATGTGTACGACGAGCTCGAGAAGCAGCTGCAGTACGACGACAGGCTGCTGGTGGAGCGGTACATCCGGCGTGGGCCGCGGACACTGGACGAAGTACGCAGGACGCTCCCCTGGCCGCAGAAGCCGCTGGTGGCTGTCGTGCGGGTGACTGGTGGTATCTCGGTCGGCCGCAACTCCAACAGCCCCATGGGCGGCCCTGGCTCCGGCTCAGACACCGTGGGCGCCGCACTGCGTGCCGTAGCGGCCAATGACCGCGTGAAGGCGGTAGTGCTCCGCGTTGACAGCCCAGGCGGCTCGTACGTCGCTTCTGACGCGATCCGCAACGAGGTACTGCGGCTGCGTTCCACCGGGCGGCCCGTGATCGCGTCGATGGGCAGTGTGGCCGCATCCGGCGGGTACTTCGTGGCGATGCCGGCTGACGTGATCGTGGCGCAACCGGGCACGATCACCGGTTCTATCGGCGTACTGACCGGCAAGGGCGTCGTACGGGATGCACTGGGCCGCATTGGGATCTCACAGCAGGCCGTGTCCGAGGGTGCGAACGCACAGATGTACTCGGCGCAGGAGGAGTTCACCGACGAGCAGTGGGCGCGAGTGGAGGAAATACTCGACCGGATCTACAAGGACTTCGTCGCCAAGGCTGCACAGGACCGCGGGCTCGCTGAGGAGCGGCTGGAGTCGCTGGCGCGTGGCCGGGTGTGGACCGGCGCCGACGCACACAGCCACAAGCTGGTCGACGAGCTGGGCGGTTTCCAGCACGCGCTGACGCTGGCGTGCAACCGGGCCGGTCTGGACCGCGACGAGATCGCCGTGACCGCAGTACCGCACCGCAACCTGTTGAGCCAGCTCAAGGCGCCGACGACGACCGATGATCTGGCAGTCACCGCGGCGCCGTTGACACTCGACGGCCTGACCACCGGTCTCTACAGCGCGCTCGGGCTGCCGCCTGCGGGAGTACTGCGGATGCCGTTCAACTGGGAGATCGGCTAGTCCCGCTCGCCGCCGGGGACCCAGAGGACGTCGCCGCCGGAGGACAGGTTCGCGACCCGGCCGAGGATGAAGAGCAGGTCGGACAGGCGGTTCAGGTACGTGATCGCGAGCAGGTTGATCGACGGGCCGTGCGCCTCGACGGCGGTCCAGCCGGCCCGCTCGGCGCGGCGGACGACGGTCCGGGCGACGTTCAGGTACGCGGCGCCCTCGGTACCGCCGGGCAGGATGAACGAGCGGAGCTTGGTCAAACGATTGTTGTACTCGTCGCACCAGCCTTCCAGCCGGTCGACGTAGTCCTGGGTGACGCGCAGCGGCGGGTATTCCGGATCCGGCGTGATCGGGTTGCACAGATCCGCGCCGACGTCGAACAGGTCGTTCTGGATCCGAGTCAGCAGCACCGCGATCGCACTGTTCAGGTGCCCGGCGGCGATCGCCACCCCGATCGCCGAGTTCGCCTCGTCGACCTCGCCGTACGCCGCCAGCCGCGGGTCGGTCTTCGAGGTCGTCGAGTTGTCGCCGAGGCGGGTCTCGCCGGCGTCACCGGTGCGGGTGTAGATCCGCGTCAAGTTCACAGCCATGCCAGGACTCTACGCAAAGACCCGGCCGGTCAAACGCTACAGTCGACCGGTGGAACGGTTTCGAATCGCGGGTGAGGCACGGCTCGACGGCGCTGTCGAGGTGGCCGGAGCGAAGAACAGTGTGCTCAAGCTGATGGCGGCGGCGCTGCTCGCCGAGGGTACGACGACGCTGCGGCAGGTGCCGGGGATCCTGGACGTCACGTTCATGGCCCAGCTGCTGGACACACTCGGCTGCTCGGTGAAGGTGGACGCGGACCAGGGGATCGCGACGATCGCCGTACCGGGTGCCATCGGGCACCAGTGCGACTACGAGCTGGTCCGCAAGCTGCGGGCCTCGATCTCGGTGCTCGGCCCGCTGCTGGGCCGCTGCGGCCGGGCGGAGGTGGCGCTGCCGGGCGGCGACAACATCGGCTCCCGCGGTCTGAACATGCACGTCGCCGGGCTGGAGTCGATGGGCGCGAAGGTGCACATCGAGCACGGGTTCGTGATCGCCGAGGCGCCGCAGGGGCTGCACGGCGCCGAGGTCTGGCTGGACTTCCCGAGCGTCGGCGCGACCGAGACGATCATGATGGCGGCGGTGCTCGCGAAGGGCACCACGATCATCGAGAACGCCGCCCGCGAGCCGGAGATCCAGGACATCGCCGCGATGCTGGTCGAGATGGGCGCGCAGATCGACGGCGCCGGCTCGCCGCGGATCGAGATCACCGGCGTGAACGGGCTGCTGAACCCGGTCGACCACACCGTGGTCCCGGACCGGATCGTGTCCGGGAGCTGGGCGTTCGCGGCCGCCATCACCAAGGGCGACGTGACCGTCACCAACGGCCACGCGGAGCACCTGGAGCTGCCGCTCGACAAGCTGCACCGGGCGGGCGCCGAGATCACCGTGCTGAACCCGGGCTTCCGGGTCCGGATGCACGACCGGCCGAAGCCGGTGGACGTGGTGACGCTGCCGTACCCCGGGTTCGCGACCGACCTGCAGGCATTCGTGATCGCGCTGAACGCGCTCAGCGACGGCGCGGCGATGGTGACCGAGAATCTGTTCGAGGGCCGGTTCACGTTCGCCCAGGAGCTCACCCGGCTGGGCGCCCAGATCCAGACCGACGGGCACCACGCGGTGGTCCGCGGCGTACCGCGGCTGTCCGGCGCCCCGGTGGTCGCGTCCGACATCCGGGCCGGTGCCGCACTGGTGCTGGCCGGCCTCGCCGCCGAGGGCGAGACGCTGGTATCGGCGGCTCACCACGTGCACCGCGGCTACACCGACTTCGCGGGCAACCTGCGCCGCTTGGGCGGGGACGTCGTCGTCGAGCCGGACGACGCGGAGATGTACTGGAACTGAACCGGAACCGCACCGGCATTCTCCGCGCACTCTTCCGGAACTCCGGCCGGATCGGCCGATCCGGCGGGTTAGGGTCTCTGCATGAGTGCGCGTGTGGTGAAGCCGGTTGGGCGAGGGTTCCTCTTTCTTGACTCGCACCCTGCTGGGTGCGCGCGAGTGGTGCGGGAGATGGTGGCGGAGGTCGCGCCACGATCGCCTGAGCGGCGTACGGCGCTGGTGATCGGGTCCAGCTCGGGCTACGGGCTGGCGACCACGATCGCGGGCCTCGCGCGGTTCGGGATCGACGGGGTCGGCGTCTGCTTCGAGAAGGCGGCGACGGCCCGCCGGACCGCGACCGCCGGGTGGTACCGGACCGCGGAGACCGCCGCGCTGGCCGCCGAGCTCGGCCGCTCGTGGACGTTCGTGAACGCGGACGCCTTCGCGGACACCACCAAGGACGAGGTGCTCGACCTGGTCGCCTCGCACCTCGGCGGTATCGACCACCTGATCTACAGCGTCGCCGCGCCCCGGCGGACCGACCCGCGCACCGGCGAGACGTACCAGTCGGTGCTGAAGGCGATCGGCGCCCCGCACAGCACCAAGAGCCTGGCCTTCGAGGACGGCGAGCCCGTGCTGCAGGAGGCGGTCGGGATCGAGGTCGCGACCGACGACGAGATCGCCCAGACCGTGAAGGTGATGGGCGGCGAGGACTGGACCCGCTGGGTCACCGCGCTGCAGGAGCGCGACCTGCTCAAGCCCGGCTTCAACACCGTCGCGCTGACGTACATCGGCTCCGAGCTGACCGGCCCGCTCTACCGCCAGGGCTCGATCGGCGCCGCGAAGGCCGACCTCGAGCAGACGGCGTTGAAGCTCGCCAAGGACGGGGTGACCGCGATGACCTCCGTCAACGGCGCGGCCGTCACGCAGTCGTCGTCGGCGATCCCGGGGATCGGCCTGTACGTCAGCCTCCTGCACCACGTGACCGCGTTGCAGACGCCCGTCCAGCAGTCGGTCGCGCTGTGGGATCAGCTGACCGGCGAGGCGCCGCTCGACCTGGACGAGGAGGGCCGCATCCGCCTCGACCGGTGGGAGTTGTCCGACGAGGTGCAGGGCGCGGTCCGGGCGCAGTGGGAGGCCGCGACCCAGGACAACATCGCCGAGGTCGCGGACGCCGCGTGGTTCCTCTCCGAGGTACGCCGGCTGTACGGGTTCGAGGTACCGGGGGTGGACTACGAGGCGGAGACCGAGGTCGACGTGGTGTGGCCTACAACGGCTTGAACGAGACCAGCTCGAGGACGAGTTCGGCCGCCTCGTCGGAGGCGGCGAGGTCGACCGTGGCGGTGATGCGCCAGTCGTGGTTGCCCTCGGGGTCGTCGATGATCTGCTGGACCTCCCAGAAGCCCGGGTGTTCCTCGACCAGGAACAGTGCCGGGCCGCGGGCCTCCGGGCCGGTGCCGACCACGTCGTGTTCGGCGTAGTACGCCGTACCGGCCTCGGCCCAGCGGGCGGCGTCCCAGCCGGCTTCGGTGTCGAGCTGGCCCAGCTCGGCCCAGCGGTGCAGGGCGAGTAGCTCGACCCGGCGGAACATCGCGTTCCGGACCAGGACCCGGAAAGCCCTGGTGTTCAAGGTGATCCGGCGCGGGCCCGCGGGGGTCGGTGCGACGGCGACCGCGTCGGTCGGGTTCGTCAGTTCCTCCCACTCGTCGAGCAGGCTGGAGTCGGTCTGGCGGACCACCTCGCCGAGCCACTCGATCAGGTCGGTCAGGTCCTCGTCGACCTTGTCCGGCGGCACGGTCTGCCGGAGCGCCTTGTACGCGTCGCTCAGGTACCGCAGTACGACGCCCTCCGAGCGCGCGAGACCGTAGTACCCGATGAACTCGCCGAACGTCATCGCCCGCTCGAACATGTCCCGGAC
>NZ_DASRVN010000699.1:0-6996 GCF_035655035.1 Kribbella sp.
GGCTCGATCACGCTCCGTCCGGCCGCCGACGAGCTGTGGCTCGAGCACTTCTACCTCGACCCGCGGCGCCAGGGTCAGGGACTCGGAACCGCAGTCCTCAGAACCGTCCTGGACGGCACCGACGCGCCGGTCAGGCTGAACGTCCTCCGAGGAAGCAAGGCGAGGAAGCTGTACGAACGGCATGGCTTCGTCGTGGAGAACGAGGACCCAGTAGACATCTTCATGGTTCGGAAATTTCCGTAACCTGTCGAGATCTTGCGCCACGGGCGTCGGCTGCATAACCTCCAGACACTTTCGTCCGGGAGGGGATCCGCCAAATGTCCCGTTCACGCCTGCTCGCGGTCGCGCTCACGGCCGCGCTCCTGACAGCCACCGTTCAACCAGCCACCGCCGCCCCGCCCCCGCGCGTCACCCGCGCGGGCTTGGATCCCGCGCTCGTCGCCGGCCGCGGAGCCGACGTACCGTTCGTCGAGCAGGAGGCGGAGAACGCCGTCTTCACCGGCGAGAAGCTGGGCCCGAGCCGAGAGGCGTACACGCTGCCGGCCGAGGCGTCCGGGCGGACCGCCGTACGGCTGCAGCCCACGCAGTACGTCGAATTCACGCTGACCCGGCCCGCGAACGCGGTCACGCTGCGGTACAGCATCCCGGACGCGCCGGGCGGGGGCGGGATCACCGCACCGCTGGACGTCACCGTCAACGGTGGGCACAAGCGCACGATGACGCTGACGTCGCAGTACGCCTGGTTGTACGGCATGTATCCGTTCTCGAACGACCCGAACGTCGACCCGATCCCGGGCTGGTGGAAGCCCGAGCCCGACCCGGTCAGCAAGCCGTTCCGTCCGAACCACTTCTACGACGAGCAGCGGGTGCTGCTCGGCCGGACGTACCGGGCCGGGGACCGCGTGCGTTTCGCCGTACCCCAGCAGACGCCCGCGGCCTGGACGGTCCTCGACGTCGCGGACTTCGAGTACGTCAACGCGCCGCTGAACCAGCCTCCGCGGTCGCTCGACGTCCGGCTGTTCGGCGCCGACCCGACCGGGCGGCACGACGCCGCGCCCGCGATCGACCGGACGATCGCCGCCGCGAAGAAGCTCGGCTGGTCGGTCTTCATCCCCGCGGGCACCTTCCAGGTGAACCGGCACATCGTCGTCGACCGGGTGACGGTCCGCGGCGCCGGCAACTGGTGGACGATCATCAAGGGCAAGGTCCTTCCACTCGCCGAGCCCGCACCGGACAAGTCGACGCACAGCGCGCCAGGCTTCTACGGCAAGTACGCCGCCGACGGCGGGAGCACCGGCGTACACCTGTCGGACTTCGCGATCGAGAGCGACGTCCGCGAGCGGATCGACACCGACCAGGTGAACGGGATCGGCGGCGCGATCGGCGGCGGCTCGACGATCGAGAACCTGTACCTGCACCACACGAAGGTCGGGATCTGGCTGGACGGACCGATGGACGGCCTGCTGATCAAGAACAACGTGATCACCGACTCGGTTGCTGATGGCATCAACCTGCACCTGGGGGTGTCCAACGTCCGGGTGACCAACAACTTCGTCCGGAACAGTGGCGACGACGGGCTGGCCATGTGGTCGGAGAACCTGGCCGACCACGACAACGTGTTCGATCACAACACCGTGCAGACACCGGTGCTCGCGAACGACATCGCGATCTACGGCGGACGCGACAACGCGGTCACCGACAACCTGGTCGCGGACCCGATCCGCGAGGGCAGCACGCTGCACGCCGGGTCGCGGTTCGGCGCGACACCGTTCGAGGGGACGCTGACGTTCGCCCGCAACACCACGGTCCGCGGCGGCCCCCGCGACCTCAACTGGAACATCGGCCTCGGCGCGATCTGGCTGTACGCGTTGCAGTCCTCGATGTCCGCGCGGATCGAGATCACCGACAGCTCGTTCCTGGACTCGACGTACAACGCGATGATGTTCGTGGTCGACTGGCCGGTGAAGGACGACTACGCGATCACGAACGTTGCCGTCCGCAACATCCACGTGGACGGCACCGGTACCAATGTGGTGAGTGCTCGGGTCGGCGGCTGGGCCACGTTCGAGAACGTCGACGCGCGGAACGTCGGCGCGCCGTTCGTCAACAACTGCGGGACGTTCCACTTCAACGGCCCGCCGGAGTTCGAGGTCCGCGACCTGGGCGGCAACGACGGGTGGCTCGGCGCGAGCTGGTGCGAGGACCGGCCCACCGTCGTACCACCGCCGCCGCCGTCGCCCTGGGGGTGATGGCGGATCCCCAGGCCATCACAATCAGCCGATGCCGGCCCCCTCCCGCTCAGCTTCGCCCGCCGGAGCCGATTGTGATGGCCTGGGGATCCGGAACGCGAGCGCCAGCACGATCGCCCCGGTCAGTACGAACCCGGCGGCGACCAGGGCCGCGATGTGCATCGCGCGCACGAACGTCTCGTTCGCGGTCTGCACCAGGTCCGGACGGTGCAGTACGGCGGCCGCGTGCCGGGTCGCCTCGGCCGACGTACCGGCCGCGTCGCTGTTCGGCAGGCCTGCCAGCGCCGGGGCGATCCGGTGCTGGTACGTCGACGACACGACGGTCCCGAGTACGGCGACGCCGAGCACGCTGCCCACCTGGCGCAGGGCGTTGCTGACCGCGGAGCCGGCGCCGATCCGGTCGATCGGGAGCGTCGCCATCACGGCCGCGGTGGTCGGTGCGACGGTCATCCCGATCGCGAGGCCGGCCAGGCCGCCGACGATCCCGATGACGATCAGCGAGGTGTGCACGTCGTACAGCAGGTTGGCGGCGAAGCACAGCGCGAGCGTGAGGATCGCCGTACCGGAGACCTTCGCGACCCCGAGGCGGGCGGCGAGCCGGGCGCCGAGCGGTGAGCCGACGATCACGCCGACCGCTCCGGGCAGCGACATCAGGCCGGCGTGCAGCGCGCTCATCCCACGGGCGCCCTGGAGGTAGAACGCGAGGTAGAAGCTCTGCCCGGTGAGCGTGAGGAAGACCGCGGCGAGTGAGAAGTTCCCGGCCGCGAACCGGCGGTTGCCGAACAGCCGCGGGTCGAAGCTCGGGTTCTCCTCGCGCCATTCGGAGAACAGGAAACCGGCCAGCAGGACGAGACCGGCGGCGATGCTCGCCCACACCTGCCAGCGGTTCCAGCCGCCCTGGTGGCCGCCCTCGATCAGGCCGTACGACAGCCCGAGCAGGCCGAGGGTGGACAGGCCGAGGCCGAGCGGGTCGAGCCGGCGGCGCTGTGGGCTGCGTGGGTTCGGGAGTACGACGGCCGCGCCGACCAGGCCGAACGCGACGATCGGCAGGTTGATCGTGAAGACCGATCCCCACCAGAAGTGGTCGATCAGCAGGCCGCCGAGTACCGGGCCGACGGCGACGCCGACGCCCGCGGAAGACGACCAGATCGCGATCGCGCCGGCCCGGCGTTCCGGTGGGAACGTCCAGCCGATGATCGCCATCGAGGTCGGCATGATCAGCGCGCCGCCGAGGCCCATGGTCGCCCGGGCCAGGATCAGGCCGACCGGGTCCGTCGCCCAGGCGGCCCAGGCGGACGCGGCGCCGAAGATCAGCAGGCCGGTGATCAGCACGGTGCGATGCCCGTACCGGTCGCCGAGGGCGCCGGCCAGGAAGAGCGCGGTGGCGAACAGCAGTGAGTAGATCCCGACCGCCCACTGCAGCTGGCCGGGGGTGGCGCCGAGCCCGTGGACGGGGTCGGCGAGGCGTTCGAGGGCGATTCCGAGGACGGTCGAGTCGATCCAGATCAGCACGGCCGAGACGACCAGGACGGCGAGGATGCGGCGTTGCCGCGAAGGGTCGATGGTGGACACGAAGTCTCCTATAATTGACAGGACCCTGACGAGATCTGGATCATCCCTCGATTGACAGGAACCTGTCAATCTCCTTGTGGGGACGTCTGGAGACTCTGCGCCGTCGCGAGCAGGTGCTCGGCGGGGTGCAGCGCAAGGCGGAGGACGGGGCTCGGAGTGGGGTTCTCCGTGCCCCGTCCTCCAACGCGGCGATGTGCCCCGCCGAGCGCCGCGCAGTAGGCGGAGAGTCTCCAGACGTCCCCTTGGGCAGAATGTGCTTTATGGACTCCAAGGACGAGACCGGGTGCGTGACCTTTCTGGTGCGGCATGCCTGGTTGAGCATGCGGTCGGCGCTGGCGGGGGCGCTCGCCGAGCACGGGCTGTCGGTGCAGCAGTACGGGACGCTGCTCTGCGTACGGGAGGACCCGGGGCTCACGGTCGCCGAGGTCGGGCGGGTGGTCGGTACGACGCGGCAGTCCGCGAACGAGCTGATCACCGGGATGGAGCGCGCCGGCCTCGTCGAGCGGCGCCCGAACCCGAAGGACCGCCGTACCCAGCAGGTGCATCTGACCGCCGGCGGCGAACGCCGGCTGGCCGAGGCGGCACCCGCGATCCGGAAGGTCGAGAACGAACTCGAAGCCGCCTTCAGCACGACCGACCGCGCCACCGCGCGCGCCTGGCTTGCACACATGGTCACAGCGGTTGAGGGTTGAGGGATGCGCGCACACGCTGAGCGGTTGAACGGCCTGGGGACGACGATCTTCGCGGAGATGTCCGCGAAGGCGGTGGCGACCGGGTCGGTGAACCTCGGGCAGGGGTTCCCGGACCAGGACGGGCCGGACTCGTTGCTGGAGGGCGCGATCGCGGCGATCCGTTCCGGCGCGAACCAGTACCCGCCGGGTCGCGGGGTCCCCGCGCTCCGGCAGGCGATCGCCGACCACCAGCAGCGGTTCTACGGGCTCACGTACGACCCCGACGCGCAGGTCCTGGTCACCACCGGCGCCACCGAGGCGATCGCGGCCGCCCTGCTCGCGTACGTCGAACCCGGCGACGAGGTGATCGCCCTCGAGCCGTACTACGACTCGTACGCGGCCGGCATCGCCTTCGCCGGCGGCCGCCGGGTACCGGTCACGCTGCGCGCCCCGTCGTACCGCCTGGATCTCGACGAGCTGCGCGCCGCGGTCACGCCCCGGACGAAGGTGCTGCTGATCAACTCACCGCACAACCCGACCGGCACGGTCCTCACCGACGAGGAACTGCGCGGGATCTGCGCGGTCGCGCTCGACCACGACCTGGTCGTGATCACGGACGAGGTCTACGAACACCTGGTGTACGACGGCACGCACCGGCCGCTGGCGTCGTACGACGGGATGGCGGACCGGACCGTGTCGATCAGCAGTGCCGGGAAGACGTTCGCGGTCACCGGGTGGAAGATCGGCTGGGTCACCGGTTCGCCCGAGGTGGTGACCGCGGTGAACACGGCCAAACAGTTCCTGACCTACACCTCCGGCGCCCCGTTCCAGCCCGCCGTCGCCGATGCGATTGCCCTGGGCAACGACTACTACGACCGGCTGCGCGCCGACCTGCAGGCCCGTCGCGATCTGCTCGCCGGCGGTCTCGCCGACCTCGGCTTCGAGGTTCACCGCCCGGCCGCGACGTACTTCATCACCACCGACATCCGCCCGCTCGGCTACACCGACGGCATCGACTTCTGCCGCCACCTCCCGGAAAAGGCCGACGTGGTCGCGATCCCCCACCAGGTCTTCTACGACAACGTCGAAGCCGGCAAACCCCTGGTCCGCTGGGCCTTCTGCAAACGCCCCGAGATCCTCCAGGAAGCTCTCACCCGCCTGCAGAAGCTCTAGCGGTGCTGGAACCAGAGTTTGGTGGGTCGCTGCAGCATCAGGATCAGTAGGGCGACGTGGATCGCCAGCCCGAGCAGGCTCGCGGGTAGTGCCATCAGGCCGCCGGCGATGCCCATCGCGGCGACGGCGATCAGCACGTACCGCGCCCACGCGTACCGCTTGCGGACGTAGATCGCCGGGACCAGGTAGATCAACGCGCAGACCAGCGCCGCCGCGACCGCGACCGGGGTGTTGCCGCGGGAGCCGGTGAGGACCTCGGAGATCTGGCCGCCCGCTGACGTCAGCGTGAGGACGGCCAGTAGCATGCACAGCGCGCCGAGCCCGCCGGAGATCACGGCGGCGATCGTCACCTGCTTGGGCCGGACGGCCGGGCGGTAGCCGTACGAATCCGGAACGCTACCGAACAGCCCGCTGTACGGCCCCGGTTCGTCGCCGCGCTCTGTCATCGACCTTCCTTCCACGACCCCCCGTGTTCCCTCGATCCTCCCAGATCACCCAAGCCGCACCGATTCCTTTCTGGGCCCAGCCCGGTCTACACAGACAACGAGAGGAGAAAATCATGCGCAAGATCATCGCGTCGACCCTGATGACCCTCGACGGCGTCGTGGAGGATCCGGGAGGCTTCGGCGGTACGTCGTTCGGCGGCTGGGCGCAGCCGTACTTCGGGGAGGAGGCGGTACGGCGATCCGTCGAGAAGCTGGCGTCGTGCGACTACTTCCTGTGCGGGCGCCGTACCTATGAGATGTTCTCTGCCGCCTGGGGTGACGCGGAGGGACCGTACGCGGACCGCCTGCGCGAACTGCCGAAACTTGTTGCCTCCAGCACCTTGACCGGCGAGCTGACCTGGAACGCGACCCTCCTCGAGGGCGACGCGATCGCGGCGCTCGAGCGGATCAAGAAGCAGGACGGCGGCGACATCATGATGTACGGCAACCCTGCACTGCTGCACACGCTGCTGGAGAACGGCATGGTCGACCAACTCGACATCCTGCTGCACCCGATCGTGCTCGGCACCGGGACCAAGCTGTCGGGTCCACGCACCGAGCTGAAGCTGGTCCAGCAGGACACCCTGCCGTCGGGTGTCATCGCGCTGAGCTACCAGACCGCATAGAAAGGGGCCCGGCAAACAACCGGGCCCCAGTTCTCAGCGTGCGGCGGAGACTTCCAGCGCGTCCTTGGATTCGTTGAGCATCACCCGGACGGTCTCGCCGTCGCGGATCGAACCGTCCAGCAGACCGCGGGCGAGCTCGTCGCCGATCGCGGACTGCACCAGCCGGCGCAGCGGACGGGCGCCGTACACCGGGTCGTACCCGGTCATCGCCAGCCACTCC
>NZ_DASRVN010000700.1:0-7280 GCF_035655035.1 Kribbella sp.
GTGGTGAAGAGGGGTTGGGTGAAGAGGTGGGGGTTTGCGCCGGCTTGGTGGGCTACGGCTGACAGGGCTTGGGTGTCGGATTGGGGGGTGGCGGGGCGGAGGGTCGGGTCCGTGAGGATGGGGCGGCCGTCGGCGTCGAACATGATGTTGTTGCGGGTGATCGAGCCGTGGGTCAGGCCGGAGTCGTGGAGGTGGGACAGGGCTGAGGCGAGTGGGGCCAGGAGGGTGACGAGTTCGCCTGGGGAGAGGGGGCCGCGGCGGGTGAGGAGCGCGGTCAGGGTGCCGGCAGGGAGGTGTTGGGTGATCAGGAGCCAGCCGGTGTCGGTCTCGCGGAAGTCGATCAGGCGCGCGATGTGGGTGTGGCGGAGACGGGTCAGTTTGGTGAGGTCGGCGCGGACGCGGTGAGCGTCCGGGAAGGTGCCGGTGGGGATGTGTTTGAGCACGGCGTTGCGGCCGGTTGCGCGGTCCCGGACCTGCCAGACAGTGCCGGCGGATCCGGAACCCAGCTGCCGGCGCAGGCTGTAGCCGTCGAGGTCTGCGAGGTCCATGCCCAAGAGGATGCACCGATCGCCGACTCCCCCGCGGAAGTTATCCACAGCCCCGCGTGCCAGCGGTGGGCGGGGCGGAGGCGGTAGTACCTGCGCGTTGGGCGCGGACCGCGATCGGAGGGGGTGGGTGAGACGTGGCAGGTGGTTGCGTGATGGGCGCGGGTGGGTGGTGATTGGGGCGTGCTTACACTCGGGGGTGTGATTGCGTATGTGGAAGCTGGGTTCGGTGTTGATGCGGTGGAGTACGAGGCCGCTTGGGCTGAGCAGCGGCGGTTGCATGCGGAGGTCGCGGCGGGTGGCGCGGGCGGGACGGTGATTCTGCTCGAGCATCCGCCGGTTTATACGGCGGGGAAGCGGACCGAGCCGCATGAGCGGCCGGTGGACGGTACGCCGGTGGTTGACGTTGACCGGGGTGGCAAGATCACCTGGCACGGGCCGGGGCAGCTGGTGGGGTATCCGATCGTCAAGCTTGCCTCGCATGTGTACGTGGTGGATTACGTGCGCCGGCTCGAGGAGGCGTTGATCGGGGTCTGCGCGGAGCTCGGTGTGCGGACGGGCCGGGTCAAGGGGCGCAGTGGTGTCTGGGTGGCCGCGGACGAGCGTGGGCGGGAGCGGAAGATCGCCGCGATCGGGATCCGGGTCGCGCAGGGCGTGACCATGCACGGGTTCGCGCTGAACTGCAACAACGACCTGGCCTGGTTCGACCGGATCGTTCCGTGCGGGATCTCCGACGCGGACGTGACCACGCTCTCCAAGGAGCTCGGCCGCGAGGTCACGATCGCGGAGGTTCTGGACCCGGTACGGCGGCACCTCGACGAGCTCCTCGCCTGGAACGAGTACGAGCGCAGCCCGGACATCGACCATCACGAGGAGCCGCCGACCGCGATCACCTACGGGTTGACGGTCTGAGGTTCCAGGCCGACGTCCGCGCGCCACGAGGCGTGCAGCGCCCGCAGCCGGGCGGCTACCTCCGGTTGCGCTGAGAGTTCGTTCTGCTGTTCGCCGATGTCGTCGGCAAGGTTTGCGAGGAACCAGCCCTCCCCCATCGGCGCGTGCTCGTAGTCGCGCAGGTGGCGGGTGTTGGCGTTGTCATCGACCCAGCTGAGCTTCCAGTCGCCCGCCCGTACCGCCCACTGGAATCCGCAGTCCCAGTGCAGGTTCTCGTGCGCGCCCTCGGCCGATCCGCTCAGTACCGGCAGGATGTCGACGCCGTCCGTACCCTCGACGCTCGCGCCCGCCGCGGCCGCGAGCGTGGGTACCAGGTCGAGCGTGCTAACGAGTGCGTCTGTACGACGGCCCGCGGGCAGCTGCGCCGGCCAGCGCCAGAGCATCGGGATCCGGATGCCGCCGTCCCAGAGCGTGTACTTCGTCCCGCGCAGCGGAGCGTTGTCGCCGAAGTTGCACGTCGACCCGCCGTTGTCCGTGACGTACACGACGATCGTGTCCTCGCCCGCGACGTCGAGCAGGCGCCCGATCTCGGCGTCCATCAGTTCCAGCTGGGCCAGGTAGTACTCGCGGCCGTGCGGCAGGTTCGGCACGATCACGTCGTCGTACCACTCCATGAACGGGCCGTCCGCCTCCGGGGACCAGTCGCGGAACGCCGGCAGGCCGCGGGCCTTCAGCTCCGACTCGGGCAGCTGCCAGCAGAAGTTGTGTACGGCGTTGAACGCGACCATGCAGAAGTACGGCCGCTCGTCGTCCGCGCCCATGAACTCCGCCGCGCGCCGGCCGAACTCCGCGGTCAGGAAGCCCTCGTGCTCAACGGGTTCGTCACCCGACAGCAGCGGCTGTACGGCCATGTGGTGCGCAGCGGGCTGTCCGTACGACTCAACGGCGTCGTCTGAGTGGTGCAGGTAGTTCAGCCGCCCGAACGACTGCCCTGCCAGCCCGTAGAGCGTCTCGTCGAAGCCGTGGTGCGGCGGGCACGCCCTGTCCCCCACGTCCTCCTTCCCGTAGTGCACTTTGCCGAAGTAGCCGGTGCGGTAGCCCTGGCCGCGTAGTACTTCAGCCAGCGTCGGTACGTCGTCCGGTGGGAACGCGGCCGAGTCGAACCATTGGCCGCCCCACCGCTGCTGGTACCGCCCGGAGATGATCGACGCCCGCGACGGGCTGCAGATCGGTGCTGTCACGTACGCGTCGGTGCAGGTAACACCCTCGGCGGCCAGGCGGTCCAGGGCCGGTGTGCGTACGTCGGCGTGCACACCGAGTCCGCCACGGTCGGCGTACCCGTGGTCGTCGGAAACGATCAGCAGGATGTTCGGAGCAGGCAACGGCTCATCCTTTCGAGAGACGGGTGGCCCGGGGGCGTCGGGGTCCAGCAGCAATCTCAACCCAGCAACCAGCCGCCGCACCAGAGGCGTCTCAGCGGAGACGCCAGTTTTGGTGCGCCTGGGGAAGCGGTTGCCTATCCGGTTGGTGCCGAAGTGTCTGCGGGGTGTGACGGCGGTTCGTCGCTACCTTGGGGTTGTGTCCAAATTTCTCGGGTTCTTGCTCGGCGTAGCCGTTGCTCTGGCCGGACCGGCCGTTTTCGGGGTGCTCGCGGCGCCGGGTGGTATCGCGCTGAACACGAAGGAGATGGCGCTTGCCTTCGGCATCGGCGCCCTGCTCTTCTGGGCCGTCGTGTCGTACTTCTCCGGTGCTGGGGCGCTGGGGGCGTTCGTCGCGTTCGGCACCCTGGTCTACTGCTGGCTCTGGATCCCGAACCGGACCACGAACTTCCTGAACGGCGTTCCTGGGGTCAGTACCGGGATGATCGACGGGTCGAAGCAGTACACGCTGAACGGGGTCGTGCCGATCCTCGGGGTGATCTCGCTGGTGTACTCGGTCCAGTTGATCGTCCGCAGCGTGCAGCGGCGACGGCGTGAACGCGTGGAGGCCGAGCGGCTGCAGCGCGAGCAGGAGGCGGCGCAGGCGCAGCAGGAGGCTGACGTCGCGGCTGTGTATCCGGTTGCCGGGGGCACCTATCAGGAGCCGGCGCCGTACCAGAGCCACAGCTCGTACGACGACCTGTTCGACGACCCGGAGCCGGTGCAGCCGCGGAACCAGGCCGACGAGCAGACCCGGCAGTTCCCGGCCGGGGACGCCGAGGGGTACGAGCAGACGCGCCAGTTCCCCGCACCGGATGCCGACAGCAACCAGTCGGACGAGGAGACGGTCGTAGCCCCCACCCCCGCCCAGCCCGCAGCCCCCGCGGCGCAGGAGCCGGCGGAGCCCGCAGCTTCCGCAGCGGAGCAGGCGACGGGCGGGCAGGGTGACGAGCCGACGCAGGTGGCTGAGGTGAAGCAGGCGGGCGCGCAGGAGCCGGTCGAGGGACCTGCCACCAAGCAGGAGCAGGCGGAGGAGCCGGTCGCCGAGCAGGTGCCTGTGGCGAACCAGGAGCCCGTCGCGAAGCAGGAACCGGTGGTGAAGGAGGAACCGGCGGCTGCTGAAGAGACCAAGGCTGAAGAGGCCAAGACTCAAGAGAGCAAGGCTGCTGGTGAGCAGAAGGCGGTGGCCGCCAAGGTGACGCCGAAGGAGCAGATGGGGTCGCAGTATCGGGAGCGGATGGAGGACCCCGAGGACACCGGAGAGTTCTTCCTCGCGGCGTTCGAGAAGCCGGCCGTCAAGCCGGCCTAGTACCTACGCGACGTGCATGCGCTGCGGATGCTCCCCCCGCCGCGCATGCTCGGTGATCGCCTCCGCGTACGCCGTACTCGCCATCTCCAGCACCTCGCCCGCCATCTGCGCGCGCGGTGAGTCCGTGCTCCAGGCAAGCACCAGCTTCCGGTGGATCGGGTCCCCGGCCAGCGTGCGCGTGGTGACGTCCGAGGACAGCATCCGGTACGACGTGGGCGAGATCAGCGCCACGCCCTGCCCGCTCGTCACGAACCCCATCAGTACGGACGTGTCGACCGAGTGATGCTCCACCCGCGGCTGGAACCCGGCCGCCTCGCAGGCCGCCCGGAACAGCACATGGAACCCGCTGTCGTCCGGCGGCTCCCCGATCCACTCCTCGTCAGACAGCGCCGCGAGCTCGATCTCGCCGCGCGTCCGGACCGCGACCGGGTGGTCGGACGACAGCGCGACGTACGCCGACTCGGACTCGACGACCGTGGTGGCCTCGACGCCGGTCGGCAGCCGCAACTCGAACCCGGGGAACTCCCGCAGCAGCGCGAAGTCCAGCCGCCCGCTCTCCAGCTGCTGCAGCAGCACGCTCGAGGACCACTCGACCTCGATGCTGACCTGCTCGATCTCGCCGTGCGAGCGGAGCCGGGACGCGATCCCGGACATCGGCGCGGTCGGGAACCCGCCGAGCCGGACGGCCGACGACTCGACCGCGGTCATCGCGGACACGGTCGCGGACAGGTGGTCGACGTCGACCAGGATCGCCCGCGCGCGGTCGACGGCGTACCGCCCCAGCGGGGTCGGGGTGACGCCGGTCCGCGAGCGTTCGAAGAGCTCTCCCCCGAACGCGGCCTCGATCCGCTTCAGCTGCGCGGTCAGGCTCGGCTGGCTGACCTTGAGCCAGCGCGCGGCCCGGCCGACGGACCCGGCTTCCGCCACCAGGACCACCACTCGCAGATGGCGCAGCTCGACGTTCATGCATCGAGACCGTAGTCGAGGTGCACGCACGGCTCACAGGCGCCCTACATTGCGGTTTCGTCACAGCCGGGCCCTCCCCTGTAACGCCGGACCCGGCCGTGACGATGTGCTACGACGCCTTGAGCGCCAACGCCTCGCGGTAACCGAGCCGGCGCCCCGTCTGCAGCAACGTGCGCTCGTACAGCCGCGCGCCCAGCCGCACGATCAGGACCGTCGCCGCCAGCAACACAGCGATCGCGACCAGCGGCTGCCAGACCGGCACGTCCTCGGTGAGCATCCGCCCCGGCATCGACATCGACGACGCGATCGGGACGAACGACGCCACGGTCTTGGCCGACGTACCGGCGAACACCGAGAAGAAGAACGGGATCATCAGGATCATCTGCCCGGGCAGCGTGGTCGACCCGAGGTCCTCCTGCCGGGTGGCCAGCGAACCGGCGACCGCCCACAGCCCGGCGAGCGCCACGAACCCGAGCACGAAGAACACCACGAACCAGCCGGCGACCGGCGCGATCACCTCGAGTACGGCGGCCTGGTCGGTGGCGAGCAGCCCGATCAGCGAGGCTCCGGCGATCACCACGATCTGCGCGAGCGCCAGCACCGTGTTGCCGAGCACCTTGCCCCACAGCAGCGCCCGGATCGGGACCGCGGCGGCCAGGATCTCGACGACCCGGCTCTCCTTCTCCTGGACGACGCTCTGCGCGATCATCATGCCGAACCCGAGCGCGGTCATGTAGAACACCAGCGCGAGCCCGATGTTGACGAAGTGCGACACCAGATCCGGCAGCGGACCGGGTTTCAGCAGGCTGACCTCGACCTTCGTACCGGCGTGCAGCTCGGCCGGGGTGAGACCGGCCTTGGCCGCGTTCGCCGCGGTCCCGACCGACGCCGCGGCCTCCCGCAGCGCGCTCTCGATACCGCTGTCCACCTGGTCCTTGCCGAGTACGACGTACCCGTCGGTGCCGGGCAGCAGCGCCGCCTTCACGTCCCCGTCGGTGACCGCGTGCTCGGCGGCCGGGCGATCGGCCAGCCGGACGACGTCGTACCCCTTGCCGCCGACGGCGGCCGACGCCTGCTGCACCACCTTCGCGCCCGCGTCGTCGATGACGCCGATCTTCGACGCACTGGTCTTGCCGACCAGCACCGCCGGCAGGATGGTTGCCGCCATCACGATCAGCAGCATCACCACGGTCGAGCCGACGAACGTCTTGTCCCGCAGCTTCGTGCTGATCTCGCGCTCGGCGATCAGCACCCACGGCCGGTCGAGTGTGTTCATCGGGTCGCCTCCCGGAAGACGTCGCTCAGCGCCACCCGCTCCGGCCCGAACTCCAGCACCCGGCCGCGGCTGATCGCCTCTTGAAGGATCTTCTGCTCGAGTTCGGTATCCATCTCGGTATCCAGTACGTCGAACAGCGCCGTACCGCCGGCCACGTCCCGCACCTGGATCCCGCGCAGGTCCCGCAGCCAGCCCGCGTCCCCGTCCACCACCAGGCGGTACGTCGCCGCCGGACCGGCCGACAGCTCCGCGACCGACCCGGCCGCGACCACCTTGCCGCGGGACAGCACGACAAGGTCGTCGCACAGCCGCTCCACCAGGTCGAGCTGGTGGCTGGAGAACAGCACCGGCACCTCCGGCGTGACCTCGTCGCGGAGCAGGTCGACCATCGCGTCGACGGCGAGCGGGTCCAGCCCGCTGAACGGCTCGTCGAGGACCAGCGCGACCGGCTCGTGCACCAGCGCGGCCGCGATCTGTACCCGCTGCTGGTTGCCCAGCGACAGCGTCTCGAGTACGTCGGTGGCGCGCTCGGCCAGCCCGAGCCGCTCGAGGATCCGGTCGGTCCGCTCGGCGGCCCGGTCCGGGCCGAGCCCGTGCAGCCGGCCGAAGAACACCAGCTGGTCGCGGATCTTCATCTTCGGGTACAGGCCGCGCTCCTCGGGCATGTACCCGAAGTCCCGGCGGGCGTCCTGGGTCAGCGGGCCGCCCTGCCACCGCACCTGGCCCGCCGTCGCCGCCAGGACGCCGAGGATGATCCGCATCGTCGTCGTCTTCCCGGCCCCGTTGGCCCCGACGAACCCGGTCATCCGTCCCGGTACGACGTCGAAGGTCACGTCGTCCAGCGCCAGATGATCACCGAACCGCCGGGTGAGTCC
>NZ_DASRVN010000701.1:0-3963 GCF_035655035.1 Kribbella sp.
CAGAAGTACTGCAAGCGGCTGTTCAAGGACCGGGTGTTCCCGGTGCTGACGCCGCTGGCGGTCGACCCGGCGCACCCGTTCCCCTACATCTCGGGGCTGTCGCTCAACCTCGCGGTCGTCGTGCGCAACCCCAAGACCGGCAAGGAGCACTTCGCCCGGGTGAAGGTGCCGCCGATCTTCGCGCGGTTCGTGCCGCTCGGGAACCAGCGGTTCGTGCCGCTGGAGGACGTGATCCGCGAGCACCTCAAGCGGCTGTTCCCCGGCATGGAGGTGCTCGAGGTCCACACGTTCCGGGTCACCCGCAACGAGGACCTCGAGGTCGAGGAGGACGACGCGGAGAACCTGCTGGCCGCGCTCGAGAAGGAGCTGCTCCGCCGCAGGTTCGGTCCGCCGGTGCGGCTCGAGGTGGAGGAGTCGATCGACCCGCAGGTCCGGGCGCTGCTCCTGTCCGAGCTGGGCGTCACCGAGGCGGAGGTGTTCGAGCTCCCCGGCCCGCTGGACCTCCGTGGCCTGTTCACGATCGCGAGCCTCGACCGGGCCGAGCTGAAGTACCCGGCGTTCGTGCCGTCGACGCATCCGCACCTGTCCGAGGTGGAGACGGCGAACCCGGCGGACATGTTCCACGCGCTCAAGCAGCGCGACGTGCTGGTCCACCACCCGTACGACTCGTTCTCGACGAGCGTGCAGCGCTTCATCGAGCAGGCCGCGGCGGATCCGCACGTGCTGGCGATCAAACAGACGCTGTACCGGACCAGTGGTGACTCCCCGATCGTCGACGCGCTGATCGACGCGGCCGAGGCCGGCAAGCAGGTTCTGGTGCTGGTCGAGATCCAGGCCCGTTTCGACGAGCAGGCGAACATCAAGTGGGCCCGTCAGCTCGAACACGCCGGCTGCCACGTCGTGTACGGCGTGATCGGTCTGAAGACCCACTGCAAGCTCTCGATGGTGGTCCGTGACGAGCCGGACGGGCTGCGCCGTTACGCGCACATCGGCACCGGCAACTACCACCCGAAGACAGCCAGGCTCTACGAGGACCTAGGGCTGCTTACGAGCGACAAGGTGGTCACAGAGGACGTAGCGCTGCTCTTCAACCACCTGTCCGGTTTCGGTCGCAGTGCGGGCTACCGGCGGATCCTGGTCGCTCCCCAGTCGGTACGGCGGGGTCTGGTCGAGCGGATCGACCGGGAGATCCAGCACCACCACGCGGGCCGCCCGGCGCGGATCCGGATCAAGGTGAACAGCCTGGTCGACGAGGCCCTGGCCGACGCGCTGTACCGGGCGTCGCAGGCCGGCGTACCGGTGGACCTGTGGATCCGGGGCATCTGCACGCTGCGTCCCGGCGTACCCGGGCTGTCCGACAACATCCAGGTCCGCAGCATCCTGGGCCGGTTCCTCGAGCACAGCCGGGTGTTCCTGTTCGAGAACGGCGGCGAGCCGGAGGTGTGGATCGGTTCCGCCGACCTCATGCACCGGAACCTGGACCGCCGGGTCGAGGTGCTGGTGCAGCTGAAGGAGCCGGACCACGTCGCCGAGCTGGGCGAGACGTTCGACCTGGCGATGGACGAGGGCACCGGCTCCTGGTGGTTGCAGCCGGACGACACCTGGCAGCCCCGGCTGAACGGCGCCGACGGTACGCCGTTGCGTGACCTGCAGGAGCGGCTGATCCTGACCCGCGGGCGCCGCCGTACGGCGGACCCGATCAGCTGACCACGGAGCCGACTTTCTAGGGTGAGGGTATGAGCAACCCGGCGACGGTCATCGCCGCGGGTGGTGTCGTCTGGCGGGAACGCGGCGACACCCGGCAGGTGCTACTGGTGCACCGTCCCCGGTACGACGACTGGTCCCTGCCCAAGGGCAAGCTGACCGCCCACGAGCACGTACTGCTCGGTGCGCAGCGGGAGATCGAGGAGGAGACCGGGCAGCGCGTGGTGTTCGGCCCGCCGCTCGGTGTGCAGCGCTACGCGATCCGCAAGAACGGCGGTACGGCGGAGAAGCTCGTGCACTACTGGTCCGCCGTACCGGTCGACGACGGCACTTTCGAGCCCAACGACGAGGTCGACCAGATCAGCTGGCTCCCGGTCGACAAGGCCCGCGGCAAGCTCAGCTACCCGCGTGACGTGGACATCCTGGACGCACTCGACCAGGTGGTGCCTGTTGTCGCCACGGTGATCGTCGTACGGCATGCGGATGCTGTGAAGCGCAAGGACTGGGACGGCAAGGACACGCTCCGTCCGCTGAGCAGGGCTGGTGCTGAGGTGGCAGAACGGCTCAGCGACGTACTGCAGGCTCTGGGAGCGAACAGGATCATCAGCAGCGACGCAGAGCGCTGTGTAGCGACAGTCACGCCGTACGCCGCCTCGATCGACCGCCACATCCACCTGTGGCCGGAGATCTCCGAGCGCGGGTACGACGCGGCCCCGGACGGCCTGCACGGTCTGGCGGAGCGGGTGTGGCGTCCTGGCAAGGTGACGGTCGTCTGCTCGCACCGTCCCGTGTTGCCGGCGCTTTCCCGCGAGCTGGGCCTCAAAGTGGGCAAATTCGCCACCGGCTCGTTCTTGGTCGCACACCGGCTGCAGGACGGCCGAGTATTGACGGAACGCTTCAGCGCGCCGTAGCGACACGGCTCGGTGACGATCGCGGTACGGCGGAAGGGGCGACCGGGTGACACTGGAGGTGACGGGTATGTTCCTACCCGAGGAACCGGCGTCCCACCGGGTGCTGGTCTGAGGAGAGGTTCGGGGCGCACCATGACGATGATGCGAGAACTGACACTGATCGGGATCCGGATGGAATCGCCCAACCGGGCCCCGGTGATGATGCTGCGCGAGACCGAGGGCTACCGGTACCTGCCGATCTCGATCGGTTCGGTCGAGGCGACCGCGATCGCCTACGAGGAGCAGGGCCTGCGTCCGTCGCGCCCGCTCACCCACGACCTGATGCGCGACCTGATCCAGGCGTTCGACGTACACATCGAGGCGGTCGAGATCGTCGAGCTGCGGGACGCGGTGTTCTACGCCGAGCTCGTGCTCGCCAACGGCGCCCGGGTGTCGGCCAGACCGAGCGACTCGGTCGCGCTCGCGGTCCGCCTGGGCACGCCGATCCGCTCCACCGAAGAGGTACTGCGGGAGGCCGGCGTCGCCACTCCCGAGGAGGAACAGGCCGAGCTGGAACGCTTCCGCCAGTTCCTCGACGGCGTCGCCCCGGAGGACTTCTCCAGCTGAAGCACCACCCGTCAATTGGTCCAACCAATGATGTGACGGCGAACACCGAACGTGACGTCGCCGATGGCACGGCGACGTACTACCGTGTGGCTGTCCCGGCAACCTGTTCCGCGGGGCGCCGGGGGTCGAACGTTCAAGCTGCCGATGCGCTGAGCGTTACCGAAACGTGAGCTGGGAGCCGTTTACATCCACGGAGAGTGACGGCTCTTAACTCAGTTCACCTGTTGGCCGCCTGTCGGCACGCCAGCCGTCGCACACGCTACCGAAACCGTTCACCGCTCGTTCACCAGCGACGGGCCGCCGCGTCACCTGATCTCCCTACCGTCTGTGGAAGTTCAGAAGTCTGATTCCCGCAGAAGGGCAACACTCTCGTGTCCGTCAATCGCCTGTTCCGCGTCGGCTCCGTCGCCGTGGCTTCCATCGGCGTCCTCGCGCTCAGTGCCTGCGGCAGCGACCCGCAGTCGTCGTCCGGCTCCTCGTCGCCGTCGGCCGGTTCGTCGTCGTCCAGCACCGGGGCCGACTGCCCGAAGGGCACCCTGAATGCTGAGGGCTCCACGGCGCAGAAGAACGCCATCGAGGAAATCATCAGCAAGTACAACGCGAAGTGCGCCGACGTCACGGTGAACTACAACCCGACCGGTTCCGGCGCGGGTATCAAGCAGTTCAACGCGAACCAGGTGGACTTCGCCGGCTCCGACTCGGCGCTGAAGCCGGCCGAGATGACCGCGGCCACCAAGCGGTG
>NZ_DASRVN010000702.1:0-21894 GCF_035655035.1 Kribbella sp.
GACGCCGACCGGACCCGGCACGACCCTCGTCGTGACCGAGGAGTCGTGGGACGGCGAAGTGGTACGAGCAGACGCCGTCAACATCCAGCAGGCCCTCGGCGAGTCCCTCGTCCAGTGGCTCGGGCACCTCAAGTCCGCCGCGGAGCGGTCACGATGACCGCCGGCAAGCGCTCTCGCGGTGCGGCTCTCGGCGCACTGGCCGCCGCGCAGTTCACCGTGATGCTCGCGACCTCGATCGTGAACGTCGCGCTGCCGCAGATCCGCGACGGCGTCGGACTCTCGGACGGCGGTACCACGTGGGTGGTCAACGCGTACGGCCTGGCGTTCGGGGCCTTACTGCTCGCGGGTGGACGCGCCGCGGATCTGCTGGGACGTCGCCGGGTGTTGCTCGCGGGCCTGGCTCTGTTCGGGGCGTCGTCCGCCGCGGCTGGACTCGCGATGACGCCGGCGGTCCTGGTCGGCGCCCGCGCCGTACAGGGTGTCGGCGCCGCGATCATCGCTCCGGCAGCACTCGCCTTGGTCATGGACCTTTTCCCGCCGGGTCCGGAACGCGGGCGAGCGCTCGGCATCTGGGGTGCCGTGTCCGGCGCGGGAGGCGCGGCCGGGGTCGTCCTCGGCGGCGTACTGAACCAGGCGTGGGGCTGGCCGTCGATCTTCTACGGGGTCGCGCTCGGAACCTTCCTGGTCCTCGGCGCCTCCGTGGTCTTCGTACCACGCGTCACGGCCGGGGAACCGGCGCCGTTCGATCTCCCCGGAACGGTCACCGTCGGCCTCTCGCTGACCGGTCTGGTGTACGGCGTGACCACCGCCCGCACCGTGGGGTGGACCAACGGTCGGGTGCTGCTCGGCTTCCTGATCGCCGCCGTCCTGGGCGCGGCGTTCGTTCTGATCGAACGCCGCAGCCGGCACCCGCTCGTACCGCCCCGGCTGTTCGCCAGCGGACGGGTGACGTCGGGAAACCTCCTGATGGCCCTGTTCGGCTCGGTGTGGATCGCGCTGTTCTTCTTCCTGCCGCTCTACCAGCAGCAGGTGCTCGGCGCCGGCCCGCTGGTCACCGGCCTCGGCCAGCTCCCGCTCGCCGCCGCGAACATGCTCGGGGCAACGCTCGCGCCGCGGATCGCACGCCGGATCGGCGCCACCGCCACGGTGATCGCAGCGCTGCTCACCGAGGCGGCCGGAATGCTGTGGCTGTCGGGCATCCGTACTGACGGCAGCTTCCTCACCGACGTCCTGGGCCCGAGCATCCTGGTCGGCCTCGGCCTCAGCATCACGTTCGTCCAACTGACCGGGCTGTCGATCGAGGGCGTGGCCAAGGCCGACTCCGGGCTGGCCGGGGGCCTGGTGAACACCACGCGCCAGGTCGGCGGCGCCATCGGCCTCGCAGTACTCGCCACCGTCGCCGGGTCCGTCACCTCCGCCTCCCACGGTTCGCACCTCGAAGCACTCACCGCGGGCTACCGCACCGCATTCGCCATTTCGGCCGCGGTACTGGCGGCCACCGCCCTGCTCGCCTCCGTCCTCATCCGTCCGTCCACGAAAGCCAAGAAAACAAGGAAGAAAGCATGTACACCATCGACGAATCCGCACCCGTCATCGTCCGACTCTCGACCGTGATCGACGCCCCGCTGGAACGGGTCTGGCAGCTGCACACCGACATCGACTCCTGGGCCGAGTGGAACGACGACGTCGACGAGGCGAAGCTCGACGGCCCGGTAGAGCCCGGTACGTCGTTCCGCTGGAAGACCCACGGACTCGACATCACCTCGACCATCCGCGAACTCGTCCCGGGTGCACGCCTGGTCTGGGGCGGACCCGCGAACGGCATCGACGGCGTCCACGTGTGGACCTTCGAGAGCAACGGCGACCAGGTCACCGTCCACACCGAGGAGTCCTGGAGCGGTGCCCCGGTCGAGGCCGCCGCCGACGAACTCGGCCGGGCCCTGCACGCCTCCCTGACCACCTGGCTCGCCGCGCTCAAGTCCCGCGCCGAGCAGAACTCCTGAGAAACGAGGTCCGCACATGTCCACCAAGCCGTACCTGATCGGCCACTACACCCCGGCCGTCGACGAGCTCACCGCGACCGGCCTGATGGTCGAAGGCAACCTGCCGCCGGAGCTGACCGGCCGCCTGATCCGCAACAGCCACAACCCGAAGCCCGGCGTCACCCCCACCCACTGGTTCAAGGGCAGCGGCATGGTCCACGGCATCCGCCTGCGCGAAGGCCGTGCCGAGTGGTACCGGAACCGCTGGGTGCACACCCCTGCCCTGGACGGCGCGCCGTACATGACCGAGCAGGGTCCGGATCTGACCGCCAGCACCGCGGGGACCCACGTCATCGAGCACGCTGGACGCCTGCTCGCCTTGTGTGAGGCCAACTTCCCCTTCGAACTGACCGCCGACCTCGACACCGTCGGCGCCTACGACTTCGACGGCAAGCTCCGCAGTGCGATGACCGCGCACCCGAAGACCGATCCGATCACCGGTGAGCTGCACTTCTTCGGTTCGTCGCCGTTCCCGCCGTACCTGATGTACTACGTCGCCGACGCCAAGGGGCAGATCACGCACAGCGCGGAGATCCCCGGGGCGACCGCCTCCCTCAAGCACGACTTCGCGCTCACCCGCCACCACGTGGTCTTCGTCGAGGGCACGGTCACCTTCGACCCGAACGAGCACTCCGGCATCCCGTACGGCTGGAACGACGCGCAGCCGGCCCGGATCGGCGTCATGCCCCGCGATCCGCAGGGCGCCGAACAGATCCGCTGGTTCGCCATCGAGCCCGGCAACATGCTGCACGCCGCCAACGCCTATGAGGACACGCAGGGCCGCATCGTCCTCGAAGGCCCGACCGTGGACCGCGAAGGCTTCCAGCTCTCCTGGAACTGGTGGGTCGGCGCCCCGGGCCGCGGTACCGAGCCCAACACCCGCTCCACCAACCGCCGCTGGGTGATCGACCTCGCCGCCGGCCGCGTCCACGAGAACATCACCGACGACCTCGCCATCGAGTTCCCGACGCTGAACGAGGACTTCCTCGGCGCCGAGAACCGCTACCAGTACGCCGTCTCCTTCCCCGACCAGGACGGGTACGGCGGGTACGGCATCGTGAAGTACGACCGGACGACCGGCGACCGCCGGATCCACCAGGCCGGCGACGCCCGGCTGCCCAGCGAGGCCGTCTTCGTCCCGGCCGCCGGCGGGACCCGCGAGGACGACGGCTACCTGCTCACGATCGTCTCCGACCTCAAGCAGGACGCCTCCCAGCTGCTCGTCCTGGACGCCTCCGGCCTCGACCGGATCGCCACCGTCCACCTCCCGCGCCGCGTCACCGGCGGCATCCACGGCAGCTGGATCCCCGACACCGCCCTCCCCACCAACTGACCGGACCGCTTTCCTGAAAGGCCTAACAGCATGAGTACGGCGGCTCGGGTCTCCTCAGCAGTCAGGACACCCGCGGGCGGGGCTGGGGGTGGTGGCTGGAATCGGGAGGGGTCGGGTTGGATCTCCAAGGAGGGGGTCCAACTGACGTTGAACTTCCTCGGGGGGAGCCGTTCTGATCAGGTGGCGGTGGCGGCCGGTCGGCGTACTGCGCCATTGGCCGAGCGTGCCGTCCATCGTGAACTCGCCGGGATCGCTCCAGCCGAACGCCGGCCAGTCGGGGTGAACGGCGACGTAGACGGTGAGCGGATCCCAGCTCGGGCGGCCGGTCCCAGCGCCACAGAAGGACTCGTACGCGATCCGCACCGGATCATCGACGTCGAGCGTCGCGGCGAGGTCCACCCCGGTGATCACGTCCGACGCTGTCTCGAAGCCTACGAAGTCGATCGGCGTCGGCCACGCTTCGAGGAACTCTGCTGTCTCCGCCGCGTAGGTGCTGACGTTGAATTCCCACCCGCCCGGGAAAACACCGCCCATGACGACACAGCGGCGTACTCGACGGCGCACCAGGTCGGGTTCCTCGCGCGCGATGCGTAGCAGGTTGGGGAAGAAGCCGATCGACACGACGGTGAGCGGCTCCCCGGGCTGCCGCAGGATGTCCTTCAGCAGGTCCGACGCGAGCGGTGCCGGCTGCGTCCGAACCGTTCGGCCGATCGTACGAGCGTAGTCGGGCTCGGCGACATCCTCGGTGGTCCGATGATGCCGCCCCACAGGGATATCGACGGCGTGGTGGTCGAGGACGGCCCGGGCGGCGAGTGGACCCCACTTGCTCGGAGTGTTGACGCCGATGCCCACGATGCGGCACTCCCCCAGACGCTGCAGGCTCAAGCCGACAGCCAGCGCGCCGACGTCGTCGACGTCCGCGAAGAGGTCGGTCTCGATGAAGAGCCTGATGCCCACAGTCCTCACCTTTCCGCAGGTTCTTCGGGTTGCCGTGACTGTAACGCTCTGGGTAGGTGGGTCGATGAACAGCTCAGGCGGCGGGTTGGGACGCAGGGCCTGCCACGGGTATCACTGCGCATGAGCGGGCGCAGGTTCCCACGAGAAGCCGTCCGGGTCGGTGAAAGTGGTTGAGTCCGCGGCCAGCGTGATGCGGTGGGACCCGGTGCCGTCGGTCGGTACGCCGGCATCCTTGGCGAGGGCCTTCCGGGCGTAGAGGGCGAGCTTCACCTGTCCGTTGCCGGTGAACTCGACGTACTTGCGGCCGAAGCTCTTCCCCACGGTGAGTCCGTGGTCGACATAGAACTTCTTGCTCGCGGCAACGTCCTCGCAGCCGAGGAGCAGTACGACGGAGTCGATCGCGCGGGTCGCCGGGCCGGTGTCCTTCTTCGCGGAGGTGGCTACCTTCCAGATCGTGCCGTCCGGCGCCTGGACGACGCCGCCGTACCCCCACAACGACTTGGTCACCGGCTTGATCACGGTCGCACCGGCCGCGACCGCGCTGTCGAACAGGCTGGTCACCGTACTCGGCTGCGCCACCGTCAGCGAGAGCGTGAAGCCGCGGAACCCGGTCGATTCGGCTGCCGACTCACGCACCCGCACCTGCCCCGCCAGCCCGAAGGCATCCGCCAGGAACTGCTCGGTCGAGGCGACGTCGGTTACTTCCAGAACCACACTGTCAAGGTTTGTCATGCCTCAAAGCTAGAAGTCCCGGCCCTGCCCACGCTTCTCGATTCCTGATCGATCAGGTCGGCGGCGCGTTCGGCGACGAGCATGACGGTGACGACCGGGTTGACGGAGGTGATGGTCGGGAAGACCGAGGCGTCGGCGACGCGGAGGCCTTGGATGCCGCGGACGCGGAGGTGTGGGTCCACGACGGCGGTGGGGTCGGAGGAGGGGCCGATGCGGCAGGTGCCGCTGGGGTGGTAGACGGTTTGGTGGATCTCGCGCTGGAGGGCGGCGAGGTCGTTGCCTTCGACATCTTTTCCGGGGAAGACCTCTTCGCGGAGCCAGGAGCGCATGGGTTCCTGCGCGGCGATCCGGCGGGCCAGACGCACTCCTTCCACCAGCACTCGTTCGTCGTGGCCGTCTTCGTCGGTGAAGGAGCGGTAGTCGATCGCGGGAGGTACGTCGGGATCGGCGGACTCGATCCAGGTGCGGCCACGGCTGTGCGGGCGGGCGACGTTGGGGGCGATGGCAACGATCTGGCCGGGAAGCGGTGGCTGGGCGTGGTCTGCGAGGTAGCGCTCGGCGTGGACTGCCCAGGGTGTGACCGGGAAGTGCATCATCACGTCGGGGCGGTTGTCCGGGCCGAGGCTGATCATGGCGCCGGCGTCCCAGCCGCTGGCGCAGGTGTCAGGTGGAGCTGTCGCCGCTTCCCAGATGACCAGGCCCTCGGCGTGGTCCTGCAGGTTCTGCCCTACGCCGGGCAGGTCGAGGCGTACCGGCACGCCGGCCGCTTCCAGTAGGTCGCGTGGGCCGACGCCGGACAGCTGGAGCAGACGCGGGGAGTCGATCGCGCCGCAGCAGAGGACGACCTCGCCGCGCGCGAGGATGTCCCGCTCGACCCCGGCGCTGTCGCGCACACGCACACCCGTCGCCCGCAACCCGTCCGATGTCTCAGCGCCGTCGCGCGCTCCGGTCTCCCCCACCGTGTCCGAGTCGTCGAACAGGATGCGGAGTGCTCGGAGGCCGAGCAGTACGGCGGGTCCTTCACCAGCAGCGCGGGCCGGGTGCAGGTAGTGGATCGAGGTGGAGGATCGCAGGTTGGTCTCGGGCGTGTAGCCGACCTCGAAGAAGCCCGTACCGTTGGCCGATTCGTCCAGCCGGCCGTCGTTCCAGCGGTCCTGCTCCGGTACGTCGAGGGCCTTCGCGGCGCTGGTCACGACGTCGGCGACGTACGGGTTCCGGTCCGCCTCGGCGACCGGGTGGATCGGCGTCTGCAACCGGTCGTACAGCGGGAGCAGCTCATCCGGCCCCCAGCCGTGCGCGCCGAGCCGCTCCCACTCCTCGAGGTCGCCGGCCGGCGGGCGCCAGGCGATCATCGTGTTCGCGGTCGAGCACCCGCCGAGGATCCGCAGCCGGGCCATCCGGAGGTGCGAGTTGCCGCGTTCGTTGGGTTTCGACCGGTAGTCGAGGTCGTACTCGCCCTCGAGCATCTCGTCCCAGCGCCGCAGTTCACGGGCCCGCGGTTCGTGCTCGTCGTCGGGACCCCACTCGACGAGCGCCACATCGCGGCCCGCCTCCGCGAGCCGGGTGGCAAGCAGTGCGCCGGCCGTACCGCCGCCGACCACGACGTACTCGTACGTCTCAGCCATGGTGGAACCAGGTCGTCTTCAACCCGGTGAACTTGTCGAGCGCGTGCAACGACAGGTCGCGGCCGTAGCCGGAGTGCCCGAACCCGCCGAACGGCGTCGACACGTCCAGCGCGTCGACACAGTTGACCGACACGGTCCCGGCCCGGAGCCGGCGCGACACCCGGTGCGCCCGGCGCAGGTCGTCGGTCCACAGCCCCGCGGCCAACGCGTACGGCGTACCGTTCGCAACCGCGACTGCCTCGTTCTCGGTGTCGACGGTATGCACGGTCAGCACCGGCCCGAAGACCTCGGTCTGCGCGATCGACGCGTCCGGAGCGACCCCGGTCAGCACCTGCGGCCGGACGAAACACGTCGTCGGCGCGCCCGGCATGACACCGCCGCCGAACGCCTCCCCAGCCTCCGAGGCGCCGCGCGCCATCAGCGCAAGCACCCGCTGGGCCTGCCGCTCACTGACCAACGGCCCCAGCTGCGTCGCCGGGTCGAGCGGATCTCCGATCACCAGAGCGGCGGCCCGCTCGACGATCCGGCCGATCAGCTCGTCGGCGACACCCTGCTGTACGACGAGCCGCGACGTGGCGGAGCACACCTGCCCCGAGTTCGTGAAGATGCCCGCGGCAACACCGTCGGCGACCGCATTGAGGTCGTAGACGTCGTCCAGTACGACGACCGCGCTCTTGCCGCCCGCCTCGAGCCACACCTGCTTCATGTTCGACTCGCCCGCGTACGTCTGGAACAGCCGGCCGACCGCGGTCGAACCGGTGAACGTCACCGCGTCCACGTCCCGATGCCGCCCGAGCGCAGCGCCGACGACCGGACCGCTGCCGGGCACGACGGACAGCACGCCGTCCGGCAGACCGGCCTCGGCCGCCAGCTCGGCCAGCCGCAGCGCCGACAGCGGCGAGTCCTCAGCCGGCTTCAGTACGACGCTGTTGCCCGCGGCAAGGGCCGGCGCGAGCTTCCACACGGCCATCTCGAGCGGGTAGTTCCAGGGCACGACCGCGGCGACGACGCCCAGCGGCTCGCGGGTGACCACGGCCAGGTCACCAGGGCCGGTCGGCGCGACCTCGCCGTACACCTTGTCCAGGCTCTCGGCGTACCACCGCAAGATGGCGGCGGATCCGGGAACGTCGATCGTGGCGGTGTCGACGATCCGCTTGCCGGCGTCCCGGCTGTCGAGGAGCGCCAACTGGTCGAGGTGCGAGGCCACCAGGTCGGCCCACCGCGTGAGTACGGCGGCCCGCTCGCGCGGATGCGCCGTCGCCCAGTGACCCGCCTCGAACGCGCGCCGCCCCGCGGCCACCGCGCGGTCCACGTCGTTGGCGTCACACTCGGCGACCTCGGCCAGTACGAGCCCGGTCGCCGGGTCGACCGTCGAGCGGGTGGTGCCGCGCAGCGCCGGCACCGGGCCGTCGATCCACGCCAGCGAAGGCGTCTCGAGCTTCGCCGCGAGGTCCTGCCAGTCCTGGTACGTCCGATCGCTCATGCATGCTCCCCGTGGGTCGTGACCGGCTCGGCGGCGATCCGCTCGCGCGAGCCCGTCGTCGCGCGGACCCACACGTAGTAGGTCGGGGCAATGATGGCAAGGCCTACGATCCAGGAGATGTCGACCCCGCCGAGCGACTTCGCGACCGGCCCGGTGAAGAGCGCGTTGGACAGGAACGGAACCTGCACGGCGATTCCCAGCAGATAACAGCCGACGGCCGGGACGTTGATCCGCCCGTAGACGCCGCCGTCGGGCTTGAACAGCGACGGGATGTCGTACTCGCCGTGCCGGATCAGGTAGTAGTCCACCAGGTTGACGGCCGTCCACGGGATCAGCACGCAGAGCAGCAGGAGCATGAAGTTCTCGAAGTTCTCCAGGAAGTTGCCCCGGCCGGCCAGCGCGATCACGAGGGCCACCGCGAAGATCACGATGCAGACCGCGGTCCGCGTGGCGGCTCCCGGCTGCCAGCGCGGCTTGAGGGTCTGGCCGATCGTGAGGCTCGAGAGCGCCCCGCAGTACAGGTTCATCGCGTTGGTGGCCGAGATACTGATCGCGAAGATCGCGAGGACGACGGCACCGATCGCGCCGCCCGCCGTGTGCACCCCGGTCACGGTGTCCGCGTTCGGCCAGGCCGCGCCGATGAACGCCCCGAGCAGCATCGGGAACAGCGAGCCGAGCACGCAGCCGCCGTACGTCGCCCAGAACGCCGCCCGTACGCCGGTGTCCTTCGGCATGTAGCGGGTGTAGTCGGACACGTACGGCGCGTACGCGATCTGCCACAGCGCGGCGAGCGACACCGTACCCATGAAGCCCGCCCAGCCGAAGCTCCCGCTCGACATCGTCCCGGCCGGCAGCCCGACGACGGCGAACAGCATCACGAACGCGGCCACCAGCGCGAGACCGGCGAGCGCGCTCAGGACGCCGGCCATCGCGTGGATCACGCGGTACCCGTAGATCGCGCCGATGACGCCGAGCACACCGACCAGGACGATGCCGGGTGTCTCCCCGATCGAGGTCAGGTCGGCGAGCGCCTGGCCGCCGAGCACCATGTTCGACGCGAAGAACGCGGTGTACATGACGACGACGATCGTGACCACGAGCAGGCTGCCGTACGACCCGAACTGGGCCCGGGTCTGCAGCATCTGCGGGACGCCCATCTGCGGGCCCTGCGCGGCGTGCAGCGCCATCACGACGCCGCCGACCACGTTGCCGATCAGCAGCCCGAGGATCGCGGCCCAGACCGGCAGGTGGTACACGGCGGTCGCCAGGACGCCGGTCGCGACGGTGAGCAGCATGATGTTGGAGCCGAACCAGATCGTGAACAGCTGCGTCCACCGGCCGTGCCGCTCGTCGACCGGGATGTGCTCGATGGTCCGGTGCTCGAGTGCCTCGCGGCGGGTGCTGTCGGATGTCGTGCTCATGGATGCTCCTGAACTCGGCGGTTCGCACCACCATCTGCCGGGTGTGAGCCATCTGTCCATCGCAGAAAATACGCGTCCTGGATCAGGAAAGTCGATGACTCCAACCGCGTTCACACCCCGGAAACATGTCGACGACCCACCTCACGCTGCAGCAGCGCCGTCACCAGCGCCCGGGCGTGCTCGACCGGTACGGCGGCGTTGCGGCCCACCACGTGCAGTCCGACCGCGTCCTCCAGCGCTACTACCGTCTCGGCGACCTCCCGCGGCGAGCTGCGCAGCGTGAGCACGCCGCGCTCGGCGCCGCGGGCGAGGACCAACTCGTAGAGCGAGACCTCCTGTTCCCAGAGCGAACTCATCAGCGCTGCGTGGGCGGAACTGCGCGCAGCGTGCACATGGAGCTGGTACAGGACCCGGAAGTGCAGGTCGTCGACGTCGTCCGGCGTACCCCGCCGGACCAGCTCGGCGAGCTGCTGCAGCGGGTCGTCCAGCTGGTCGATGGCCTCCCGGCGGGCGGAGTAGAACCGGCGTACGGCGTCCGCGTGCACGTCGAGCACCAGCTCGTCGAGGTCGCGGTAGTAATAGGTCACCAGACCCGCGGACAGGCCCGCCTGGGCCGCGACGTCGCGGATGCGCAGGCCGGCCACGCCGGTCTCGGCGATCGCCCGCGCCGCCGCCCGGACGAGGTCGCCACGCCGCTCACGTTGATCCTTGGGACGTGCCACCCCGGAATTATCTATGACATGCATCAAAGAATCGAGTCTTCCGAAACATTGCCGAAACCAGAACTTTGCAGTGCGATGACAAGAACCTGATCAGATTCTTTGCGACCAATCGCAAAGAATTGAGGGAAGGAGAGGTGATGACCACCGACCCGACCGGCGAACCTGCCGACGTGGTGTTCCGGGGCATCGTCCGACCCGACGCCTACGCCGCGCCCACCGATGCCGTCGCGGTGCGGGACGGCATCGTCGTCGCTCTCGGTCGCGGGGCGTGCGACGCGCTCGTCGGCCGCAACACCGCGCTCGTCGACGGCGTCGTCACGCCCGGATTCGTCGACGCCCACGTGCACCCGGTGATGGCCGGTCTGAACCGGTTGCGCTGTGACCTGGACGACCTGCACGACCTCGACGACTACCGCCGCCGGATCACCGGACACCGCCCCGGCGACGGTGAGTGGTTCCTCGGCTCCGGATGGTACGGCGACGTCTTCCCCGGCGGCTTCCCGTCCGCGGCCGAGCTCGACCGGCTCGTCGGCGACCGTCCCGCCGTACTGACGAGCCACGACGCGCACGGGGTGTGGGTCAACACCGCGGCCCTCCGGCGCGCGGGCATCGACGACGCGACACCGGACCCGGCCGGCGGTCGCATCCATCGTGACGAGCACGGGCACGCCACCGGGTTCCTGATGGAGTCGGCGGCCGACCTGGTCACCGACCTCGTGCCGAAGCCCGGCCAGGCGGAGCTGGTCGCCGCGCTCCTGGAGGCCCAGCGGTACCTGCACTCGCTCGGGATCGTCGGCTGGCAGGACGCCGCCGTCGGCGAGATGCTCGGTACGCCGGACCTGTTCCCCGTGTACCGGGAGGTGGCCGGGTCGCACCGCCTGACGGCCAAGGTCACCGGCGCGCTCTGGTGGGACCTCGACCAGGACATCTCACAGGTGGACCTGCTCCGGGAGCGCCGCGCCGAGAGCCAGGCCTGGCCGAACTTCCGGGCGAGCGCGGTCAAGATCATGCAGGACGGCGTCTGCGAGAACCTCACGGCCGCCGTCATCGACCACTACCACGGCCGGCCGGGCGAACGCGGCCTGAGCTTCGTGGATCCGGAGTTCCTCGGCCTGGTCGCGAAGACGCTGACCGCCGAAGGGTTCGACCTGCACCTGCACGCCGTCGGGGACCGCGCGGTCCGCGAGTGCCTCGACGCCCTCGAAGCAGCGCCCCGGCTCCCGGACGCCCGGCATCAGCTCGCGCACATCGACCTGATCGACCCGGCCGACGTACCCCGGCTGGCCGCGCTCGGTGTGATCGCGAACATTCAGCCGCTCTGGGCGCGCGAGGATCACGTCCTCGTCGAGACGAAGCTGCCGTACCTGACCGACGCCCAGCGCCGCCATCACTTCGCGTTCGGCACGCTGCACGCGGCCGGCGCCGAGCTCGCGATGGGGTCGGACTGGCCCGTCAGCAGCCCGAATCCCTTGTGGGGCATGCATGTCGCGGTGAACCGAACGGCGCCGTACGGCGATCCGCACGCCCAGGACGAGCACGCCCGTACGGTTCCTCTCCTGCCCGAGGAGGGCGTCGACGTGGCCACCGCGTTCCACGCCGCGACCGCGGGCGCCGCCCGTGCCTCGCGCCTGGACGGCACCGGCACTCTCCACGTCGGCGCGCCCGCCGACCTCGTCGTACTCGATCAGGACCCGTTCACCGTGAGCGCCGCGGAGCTGTCGTCCGTGACCGTACTCGCCACCTATATCGACGGCATCCCCGTTCACTGAGTCATCCACCGTCTGGAGGATCGCGATGTCCGCGACACCCACCGCTCTCGCCCAGGAGCAAGAGTCCAAGCTGCTCAAGACGCTGGGCCGGTTCGACCTGGTCTTCCTGCTGATCGCCGCCGTGGTCGGGCTCGAGACGCTCGGCCAGGTCTCGACGTACGGCGCCGAGGCGTTCACCTGGACGCTGGTCCTCGCCGCGCTGTTCCTGATCCCGTACGGCCTGCTGTTCGCCGAGACCGGTGCCGCCTTCACCGAGGAGGGCGGCGCGTACACGTGGGTCCGGAACGCGTTCGGGCGCCGGTCCGGGGCGATCGCCGCGTTGCTGACCTGGGTCACCCAGCCGGTCTGGGTCGGCGGCTCGATGGCCTTCCTCGCCACCGAGGGCTGGAACGTCAACCTCACCAAGATCACCGCGGGGTCGGCGGCCGACTACGTGTTCAAGCTCGTCTTCATCTGGCTGACCGTGCTGGCCGCGATCGTCAGCCTGCGGTACGGCAAGTGGCTGCCGACCGTCGGCGCGATCCTGAAGGTGGTCCTGCTGATCGTCTTCGTCGGTACGGCCGTGGTGTACGCCGTCAAGAACGGTGTCACCGACCTCTCGATCCACGACTTCTCCCCCACGCTGACCGGCCTGTTCGGCGCGACTCCGCTGCTGCTCTTCGCGTACCTCGGCTTCGAGTCCGGCAACAGCGCCGCCGGTGAGATGAAGAACCCGACCCGCGACGTACCCTTCGGCATCCTGCGGTCCAGCGGCATCGCCGCGCTGTGCTACCTGCTGCCGATCTTCTCGATCCTGCTGGTGGTTCCGAAGGACAAGATCACCGGCATCGGCGGGTTCTTCGACGCGACCGCGACGGTCTTCAGCGTGTACGGCGGTGCCGCGGACGTGATGCTCAAGATCCTGTCGGTCTGCCTCGTGTTCGTCCTGATGACGCAGGGCGCGGCGTGGATGATCATCTCGGACCGGATGCAGGCGATCGCGGCCGCGGACGGCGCGTTCTTCGGCGGCTTCTTCGGGATCTTCAACCGCCGGCTGAGCACGCCGGTGCGGGTCAACCTCCTGTCGGGCACCGTGGCGACCGTGTTCATGCTGGTCGCGATGAAGGTCAGCGGCAGCGCCGGCGCGATCTTCGGTGTGGTGCTCACGATCGCGATCACCACGTTCCTGCTCTCGTACCTGCTTGTCATCCCGGCGGCGATCCGGCTGCGCAAGGTCGACCCGGACCGGCCGCGCCCGTTCCGGGTGCCGGTCTCGGACCGCTGGTTCGCGGCGATGGGCTGGCTGTGCTTCGCCTGGATCGTGCTCGGCTCCTGGGTGGCGATCTTCCCCGGCACGCTCGAGCCGCTGTTCGGCATCAAGTACGGCTTCCACGACGTCTGGGGTGTCAGCCGCGGCACGTTCGAACTGTTCACGATCGGCACCCTCGTCGTACTGCTTGCCCTCGGCATCATCGGCTACCTGCGCGGTGCGCCGGTACGACGGGCAGTCTCGCCCGACCCCACCAACCACGAGAGGAGCGGCGTCGCATGACCGCCGTCACCGACCCGGACCGCACCCGGACCACCGGCCCCACGCACCCGCTCGACCGGCTCGGCGCCGAAGAGATCGAGCGCAACCGGACCATCCTGGACGCGGCCGGCCTGATCGGGCCGGCCACCCGCTTCCCGCTGGTCCAGCTCGCCGAACCGGCCAAGGCGGACGTACTCGCCTGGCAGCCCGGGCAGAGCTGGGACCGGCGCGTGTGCTCGGTGCTGCTCGAACGCGGCGCCGGCACCGTGACCGAGGTCGTCGTCTCGCTGACCGAGGACCGGATGGTGTCCCGGCGCGAGGTCGACCTGGTCGGCGAGGGCCAGCCGCCGATCATGGGCGAGGAGTTCGACCTGGTCGAGCGGATCCTCTGGGCCGACGAGACATGGTGTGCGGCGATGGCCCGCCGCGGTCTGACGACACCCGAGCGGATCCGGATCTCCGCGCTCAGCGCCGGGCACTTCGAGCTTCCGGGCGAGGACGGGCGCCGGCTGGTCCGCTGCCTGTCGTTCCTGCAGCTGGACGACGACGACAACGTCTGGGCCCATCCCATCGACGGCATCGTCGCGTACGTCGACCTGAACTCCGGCGAGGTCGTCGAACTGCTCGACGCCGGCGACTTCGACGTACCGCTGGAGCGCGCCGACTTCGAACGCGGGCCCGGTACCGCGCCGCAGCGGTCCACCCAGCGGCCGATCGTCATCACCCAGCCCGAGGGGCCGAGCTTCACCGTCGAGGGCGATCTGGTGCGCTGGGAGAACTGGGAGTTCCGGATCGGGTTCGACCAGGTCGAGGGGCTCACCCTGCACCAGCTCGGCTTCCACGACCGGTTCCAGGATCGCGTGCGGCCGATCGTGTACCGCGCCTCGGTCGCCGAGATGGTGGTGCCGTACGGCGACCCGTCACCGGTGCGGTTCTGGCAGAACTACTTCGACGCCGGCGAGTACTCCCTCGGCAAGGAGGCGAACTCGCTCGCGCTCGGCTGCGACTGCCTCGGCGAGATCCACTACTTCGACGCCGTACTCGCCGACGACGACGGGCGGCCACGACGGATCGACAACGCGATCTGCCTGCACGAGGAGGACTTCGGCGTGCTGTGGAAGCACACCGACTCCTACAACGGCAGCAGCTCGACCCGGCGGCAGCGGCGGCTGGTGATCTCGTTCTTCATCACGGTCGGGAACTACGACTACGGGTTCTACTGGTACCTGTACCTCGACGGCACGATCGAGCTCGAGTGCAAGGCGACCGGTGTCGTGTTCGCGTCGGCGTACCCGGGCGCCGGGTATCCGTGGGCCAGCGAGATCGCGCCGGGCGTGGGTGCGCCGTACCATCAGCACCTGTTCTCGGCGCGGCTCGACCTGATGATCGACGGTGTCGGCAACGCGGTCGACGAGGTGGACGCCGTACGGGTGCCGATGTCCCCGGAGAACCCGTACGGGAACGCGTTCACGCGACAGTCGACCCGGTTGCGGACCGAGGGTGAGGCAGCGCGGCTCGCGGACGGGGCGGTGGGCCGTACCTGGCATCTGGTGAACCCGCGGGTGACGAACGCGCTCGGCCAGCCGGTCGGGTACACGCTGCATCCGGAAGGGCAGCCGACGCTGCTGGCCGATCCGTCGTCGTCCATCGCGCGGCGGGCCGCGTTCACCACCAAGCACCTCTGGGTCACCGCGCAGGACGATAACGAGCGCTACCCGTCAGGCCGTTTCGTCAACCAGAGCAGGGGAAACACCGGCATCGACACCTGGACGCAGGCGGACCGGGACATCGACGGCACCGACATCGTCGTCTGGCACACGTTCGGCCTGACCCACTTCCCCCGCCCGGAGGACTGGCCGATCATGCCGGTCGACTACACGGGCTTCACCCTCAAACCGAACGGCTTCTTCGACCAGAACCCAGCCCTTGACGCACCCCGCCCGACCAGCTCGTCAGACAGCTGCTGCCACCACTAGAGGTCTTGGAGGTTGGCGAGAACCTGCGGACTGAGGAGCCTGTCCAGCTCCTCAGCCGTCAGGTCGCCGGTAGCCAGAGCCAGCGATCGTACGTCGCCGGCCCCGGTCAGGACTGCCTTGGCGAGTTCTGCCGAACGGGTGTAGCCGAGGTACGGCGTGAGCGCGGTGACCAGGCCGACGTTGCGTGCGGCAACCGCCGTGAGCGCGACCTCGTCGACCGTGATCCCGTCGACGCACAACTCGCGCAGGGCGTCGAAGGCCGCGGCCGTCCAGCTGAATCCCTGCAGAAGACCGTGGCAGATGACCGGCTCGAAGGCGTTGAGCTGCAACTGCCCGCCCTCGGCAGCCATCGTGACCGTGACATCGGTGCCGATCACCCAGAACGCGACCTGGTTGACCAGCTCCGGGATCACCGGATTCACCTTGCCCGGCATGATGCTCGACCCCGCCTGCCGCGCCGGCAACTTCAGCTCGGCGAGCCCGGCCTGTGGCCCGGACGCCAGCAGCCGCAGGTCGTTGCAGATCTTCGACGCCTTGACCACAATCCGCTTCAGCACACTCGACACCTGCACGAAGACCCCGGCGTCACCGGTCGCCTCGACGAGGTCACCCGCACCGACCAGGGGCAGTCCAGTGATCTCCACCAGGTGGCCAACAGCCCGCTGCCGGTACTCCGGATGCGCCGTGATCCCGGTACCGATCGCCGTCGCGCCGAGGTTGATCTCGCAGAGCAACCTCCGCGAGTCCTCCAACCGCGCCAGCTCCTCCCGCAACGTCACCGCGAACGCCCCGAGCTCCTGCCCCACGGTCATCGGTACGGCGTCCTGCAGCTGCGTCCGCCCGATCTTCGGCACCGCGCGGAACTCCGCCGCCTTCGCCGCGAACGCCTCCGCCAGCGCGGCCGTGGAGACCGTCAGCCGATCGATCGCCGTGATCAGCGCGATCCGGACCGCCGTCGGATACACGTCGTTCGTCGACTGGCAGCGGTTCACGTGGTCGAGCGGATGCACCTCGTCGTACGTCGCCCGCGGCCGCCCGAGGACCTCCAGCGCACGGTTCGCGATGACCTCGTTGGCGTTCAGGTTGGTCGAGGTACCGGCGCCGCCCTGGATGACGTCGACGACGAACTGGTCGTCGAGCTTCCCGGCACACACCTCCTCGGCGGCGGCCGCGATCGCGCCGTACCGCCGGTCGTCGAGGAGCCCGAGGTCGTGGTTCGCCCGGGCCGCGGCGAGCTTGACCGCACCGAGCGCGGCGACCAGCTCACGATGACGGCCGACCGGCGTACCGCTGACCGCGAAGTTCGTCAGCGCCCGCGCGGTGTGCACGCCCCAGTACGCGGTCGCCGGTACCTCGTGCGGTCCGAGCGAGTCGTACTCGGTCCGCATCACCGCTCGGCCAGGTCCAGCGCGGTCCACGCGAGCGCGGTCGCGGCGTCGAGCACCGCCTTCTCGGCATCACCGCCGACACAATGCGCGGCGAACTCCGGTTGATGGTTCAGAGCCGGCAGCGACCCGATCCCGACGTACGGGTGGATCGCCGGTACGACCTGCGACACGTTGCCCATGTCGGTGGACGCACGGTTCATCCGGCGCGCCGGCGTACCGGGGTCGAACACCCGGCCGAGGGCTTCCGCGTTCCGGATGTACGCGCGCAACGCGGGCTCGTACGTGCGGAACTCCGCATAGGGCTTGCTCTCCAGGGCGATGTCGAGGGTTGCGCCGGTGGCGAGGGCGCCGGCCTCGAAGCAGCGGCGTACCTTGGCCTCGGTCTCGGCGAGCTGCGCGAGCGACTCGGCGCGCACGTACCACCGGCCCTCCGTGCGAGCGGGGATCGCGTTCGGGGCCTCTCCCCCGTTGGTCATCACGCCGTGCACCCGTACGGTCGGCGGCAACTGCTGGCGCAGCAGGCCCATTGCGACCTGGGCGATCGTGAAGGCGTCGGCGGCGTTGACGCCTTGTTCCGGGTACGCCGCGGCGTGTGCCGCCTTGCCTTCGTACGTGATGTGCGAGTGCGACACCGCGAACGGCTCGGCCTCCGCGACGTCCACCGGAGCCGGGTGCACCATCATCGCCAGGTCCAGCCCGGCGAAGGCGCCACGGTCGAGCAGCTCGATCTTGCCGCCACCGCCTTCCTCGGCAGGCGTTCCGTACACCTCGATCGTCAACCCGGCCGCGTCGGCCAGCGGCGCGAGCGCCCGCGCCGCGCCGACCGTGATCGCCGAGATCAGGTTGTGCCCGCAGGCATGCCCGAGGCCCGGCAACGCGTCGTACTCGGCGCAGAGCCCGAGGCGGAACGGGCCGCTGCCGTACGTCGCGAGGAACGCCGTGTCCAGTCCGAGGTACTCCGGCGTCACCGTGAAGCCGGCCTCGTCCAGCGCGTCGGCGACCCAGCACGCCGATCGGTGTTCCTGCCAGGCGGTCTCGGGGTGTGCGTGCAGCTGTTCGGAGAGCTGGATCAACCGCTCGGCGTCGGCGGCAACCGTCCGGGTCGCCCGCTCCCTGGTGCTACTCATCGCCGGGAACGCCGTACGACGGCGCCGCTGCCGGGTTGAGGCCCCGCGTGACGTAGTCGTCGCGCTGCGGGAGCCAGAGATCGAGGAGGGCGCGCAGGTCCTGGATCGGCTCGTCGCTCCAGTCGACCCGCAGATCGGTCTCGCGCCAGGGCACCAGGCGTACGACCGAAAGTCCCGCGGAGTGGACGGGACCGGCTTCGCCACCGGCTTCAAGACCGGCTTGCAGTGCGGTCAGCAGGCGCTCCTCCAGCTCGCCGGCCGACGACTCGAAGGCCTCGACGATCGCGTCCACGACCTCCGGCCCGGTGAGCATGTTGCCAGCAGCAACCACCTGGTTCCCGGTCCGGTCGTGGTGGATGCCGAGCGACCGGTCACCGGAGTACGCCGCGCCCGCGCCGTCCAGGCCGAGCACGGTCAGCTGGCGGTGCTCGATCAAGTCACGGTCGCGGACCACGTTCTCGAGCGCCGTCCGCGCATCGGCACCGTTCGCGAGCTGGTCGAGCAGCTCGGTACCGAGCCGGGGATCGGTGACGTTCTGCGAGGACGCGCCGCCGACGCCCGCGCGCAGGTGGATGCACCGGGCCGCGACGGCCGGGCTCGACGACGTGACGGCGATCCCGACGGCGCCGTTCCCGTCGGTGCCGAGGACCGAGAACGTCACGGGATCACCGCGATCGCGTCGACCTCGACCAGCCACTCCGGGCGGGCCAGCGCGGACACCACGATGCCGGTCGAGATCGGGTGCACGCCCTTCGTCCAGCGGCCGATCGTGCGGTACACCGCTTCCCGGTAGCGCGGGTCGACGATGTAGATCGTCAGCTTGACCAGGTGCTCCATCCGCGCGCCGGCCTCGCGGAGCAGCAGGTCGATGTTCGCCATCGCCCGCTCGGTCTGCGCCTCGACGTCGCCGACACCGACCGACTCACTGGTGTCCAGGTCCTGCCCGATCTGCCCGCGGACGTAGACCGTGTTGCCGGCCACCACCGCCTGGCAGAGGTCGTTGTCGAGGTTCTGCTCCGGATAGGTGTCGCGGGTGTTGAACGGACGGATCCGGGTGTGGCCGCCGACGACGATCGGCTCCGCTGCGTGCGTCATACCCTTGAGCCTAGGAACGCGCGGCGGGTGCTGTCGAGACGATCTATTTGGCCCCGAACATCGACGCAATCGATCCACGCGCGACGAGATCCCCGATCAGCTCCTCGACCGCCGCCACCCGCCGGGTCGAACGCACGCCGGTCGCCTTGATCAGTACGACGTCCAGCGGCGGCGCCTCGTGCGCGATGTCGACGGCCACCACCTCCAGGGCGTCGGAGCGGCGCGAGGTACGCGGGCGGACGTTCAGCACGGTGTACGCGAGGCCGCGGGCGACCAGTGCGCGGCAGGTCTCCGCGCTTGTGGACCGGAAGCGGGGCGTCGGGTTCAGGCCGACCGCGCGGAACATCCCGGTGAAGTAGTCCCGGCTGTACGGCAGGTCCAGCAACGCGAGCGGCTCGTCCGCCAGCTCGGCCAGCTTGACCTTCTTCCGCCGGGCGAGCCGGTGCGTGCGCGGCAGCAGCACGTACGGCGGCAACGTGTACAGCGAGGTGACCTCCACCCGAGGGTCGGCGGTGATGTCGTACCCGATCGCGATCTCGAACCGTCCGCTGGCCACCCCTTCGACCAGCTCGGCCAGGTCGACCTCGCTCGTGTTCACCGCCAGACCGGGCAGCCGCTCGGCCGCCTCCGCGAGCAGCTCCGGGAGCAGGTAGGGCGCCAGTACGCCGAAGCACGCCAGGTGCAGCGTCCCGCTCACCTCGTCGCCGAGGCCGCGCGCCTCGTCGGCCAGCTCTGCCGCCTGCCGCAGCAGCCGCCGGCTCGCCGCCAGCAACTGCTCGCCCGCCGATGTGAGCGTGACGCCGCGCGCGTGGTGCCGCAGCAGCAGCTGCACGTTGAGCGCCCGCTCCAACTCGACCAGAGCCGTGGACAGCGCCGACTGCGACAGGTGGATCGACTGCGCGGCAGCGGTCACACTGCCTGCCTCCGCCACGGCAACGAAGTACTCCAGCTGCCTGAGGGTGTACTGGGCCATGACTCAGTCTAGGACCTTGCATCGATCGAGCGGAACTAGAACGTCAGGAAGATCTGTTGGACACGGGTAACGCCGCACGCTGAGGATCGAACCGAGACAGTGTGCTGTGCCGACTGGAGGTGTGGGGATGTCGAACCCGGAGGTGGAGGTCGTCGTCGTGGGCGCGGGCCAGGCCGGCGTCGCGATGAGCGAGCACCTGGGCAACCTCGGCGTACCGCACCTGGTCCTGGAACGCGACCGGATCGCCGAACGCTGGCGGACCGCGCGCTGGGACTCGCTGGTCGCCAACGGGCCCGCCTGGCACGACCGGTTCCCCGGGCTGGAGTTCTTCGACCTCGACCCGGACGGCTTCGCCGGGAAGGACCAGGTCGCCGACTACTTCGTCGCGTACGCCGAGAAGATCTCCGCGCCGATCCGTACCGGCGTCGAGGTCACATCGGTCCGCCGGCACGACGGCCGCCCCGGCTTCCGGGTGGAGACCTCGGACGGCCCCATCGACACCCGCTTCGTCGTCGCCGCGACCGGGCCGTTCCAGCGGCCCGTGTACCCGCCGATCGTCCCGGCGGACGCGGGACCGGTACAGCTGCACTCGAACGCGTACCGCAATCCCGACCAGCTGCCCGCGGGCGCCGTGCTCGTCGTCGGCGCGGGCTCCTCCGGTGTCCAGATCGCCGACGAACTCCGCCGGTCCGGGCGGCAGGTGTACCTCTCGGTCGGCCCGCACGACCGGCCGCCGCGCAGCTACCGCGGCCGGGACTTCTGCTGGTGGCTCGGCGTCCTCGGCCTCTGGGACCTGGAGACACCACCCGCCGGGGCCGAGCACGTCACGATCGCGGTCAGCGGCGCGCATGGCGGGCACACCGTCGACTTCCGCGCGTTGGCCGCCGGCGGCATCCAGCTGGTCGGCATGACCGCGTCGTACGAGGACGGCGTACTGCGGTTCGCGAACGACCTCGGCGAGAACATCGCCCGCGGCGACGCGAACTACCTGGCGCTGCTGGACCAGGCCGACGCGTACGTCGACCGCAACGGCCTCGACCTTCCCGAGGAACCTGCGGCGCGAGCGCTCGGCCCCGACCCCGACTCCGTCACCAACCCGCTCCTGGAACTCGACCTGTCCGGCATCAGCTGCATCCTCTGGGCCACCGGCTACGCCACCGACTACAGCTGGCTCCAGGTCGACGCCTTCGACGACACCGGGCGCCCCCGCCAGCGTCGCGGCGTCTCCACCGAACCAGGCGTCTACTTCGTAGGCCTCCCCTGGCTCTCCCGCCGCGGCTCCAGCTTCATCTGGGGCGTCTGGCACGACGCCAAGTACATCGCCGACCACATCGCGACCCAGCGGAACTACCTCACCTACAAGTGATGTAGCCCTTCACCATCCAGATCCTCACTTCGTGAGGAACGAGCGGATGTGGTCGAGGGCCATGTCCAGGGCGGTTTCCATCGGGGTGATGTCGTGCTGGGTTTCAGCGAGGAGATAGCCGCCCTGTAGTGCCGCCATCAGGCCGACGGCCAGCTTGTCAGGGTCGGCGGACGCGGCCAGGGCGCCGCTGTCCTGCATGCGCCGGAGGCCGGTCGCGATCAGGCCGGTCCAGGCCGCGAAGGTCTCGGCCAGGGTCGCGCGGGCTTCGTCGTCCTGGTCGGACAGTTCGCTGGCCATCGACCCGAGCGCGCACCCGTACGCCCCGTTCTGCAGTGCATTGCGTTGGACCAAAGCGTCCCGCCAGCGCTGCAGACC
>NZ_DASRVN010000703.1:0-14466 GCF_035655035.1 Kribbella sp.
GTCTAGACACGTTCTGCCCCATCGCGATGTTACGAGCACTCGAGCCGATTTGGAAGATGCAGACCGTTGCAGCCTGATGCAAGTCCGCGTGCCCCACGAGAGCCGATCTACGGAGGCCTCCTGCATGTTGAAGCCTGCGGCCTTGGCAAACGGCGTCACCAGCGTCAGTGACGTCAAAATTGGCTGACAACTTCCGGCCCAACCACCGGGTGCCGTCACAATTCACGGAGATCTGACGTCAGAGAACACGGTCAGAGCCAGTGGCGGTGATGCCACTGTCCGTACGTCTTTTGACTGCCCTGTGGAACAGCCGCCAGTACCAGCGTTATTAGGCCTGCGGCGCATGCACCAGAGACTGTTTCAGGAGGAACGGTTGGTGGGACTGACAGTGTGGGCTGCAAGGATGCTGCCATGGAGCAGGTACTGAGTCGGCAGGAAGCGTCGGAGGCGGTCGAGGACTCCGGGTGGCGCTTCTTGCTGGGCACGTTGCGCACGTCGGTCTCGGTTGAGTCGTTGGTTGGGGCGATCGGCCTCGCAGCGGACGCTGTGGCGGTGTGCGGCGGCGACGCCGATGGGCATCTCGTGGTTGATGCCCGCGCTGACCGGCTCGTCCTCACTCTGCAGTCGTTGAAGCACGCGGCGGTTACCACCCGGGATGTCGAACTCGCGCTCCAGATCTCTTCCACTGTGGACAGGGCCGGGCTTCGGACGGAACCTGGGATCGGAACGACGGCACCGCGATCGGTCCAGATTCTGGAGATCGCGATCGATGCTTTGGACATAGCCCGTATTCGGCCGTTCTGGAAGGCGGTGCTTGGCTATACCGATGAGGCTGGTGCCGACGGACCGGAGGATCCGCTTATCGACCCCGTGGGGCAGGGCCCGGCCGTCTGGTTCCAGCAGATGAACGAGGCGCGCCCGCAGCGCAATCGCATCCATTTCGACGTCTGTGTTCCGCATGACGAGGCATCCCGGCGCATCGAGACCGCCCTGGCGGCCGGCGGCCGACTTGTGTCCGCGACGCGTGCCCCCGCTTTCTGGGTGCTCGCCGACCCGGAGGGCAACGAAGCCTGCGTAACCACCTGGCAGGGCCGCGACGGCTGAAACCTTCTTTCAGCTCCTCGCCGATGCCTACGTCCGGCGCGGCTGCCCAGAGCGGACTGCGAGCGTGTCAACGTGGCCCCGGCGCGATGGACGAGACGGTGCTGTGGATCCTGGGCAGGACATGGGGGTGATGCATCCACCTGTCACCACACCTGGTCACTACCAGGTCCACCCAGTCGGTGCACCACATGCACCACTCGCCACGGTCGGCCGCACGCAGCACGTCCGCCTAGTAGTCACTCCTACTCGGGGGTTACTACATCACCCGTCACCCAGGCCCACCCGTCACCCAGGTCCACCCATCACCCAGGTCCACCTGTCACCGACATCCGCTCATAAACCACGTCCACCCGGTCTGGGGACCACATGCGCCACTCACCACGTTCGGCCTCACGTAGCAGGTCCGCCTAACTGTCACTCGCGAGCGGCAGCTCGCAACTCCCGGCGCCAGCCGGGCACTTACCGGCGCTAAGCCGGTGGGTGGGTGGGAGCGCGCGGAGCGGGTGCGGGAGGGAGCGGAGCGACCGGAGCGCCTGCGGAGCACGCGGGGGGCTACCACGTCCACCTGTCACCCACGTCCACCTGTCACCCACGTCCACCCGTCACCCACATACGCTCACAAACCGCGTTCACCCGGTGGCTGCACCACATACACCACTCACCACGTTCGGCCACGCGTAGCGCGTCCGCCTAGTAGTCACCCGCGAGCGGTAGCTCGCGACTCCCGGCGTCAGCCGGGCACTGCCGGCGCTAAGCCGGTGGGCGGGAGGGAGCGGAGCGACCGGAGTGCCTGCGCAGCACGCGGGGGCGATTACCCCCACCCGTCACCACACATGCTTACCCACCATGCTCGCCAGTCGGTGCACCACGTGCACCAAGTGGTCACCCGCCGGGGGTGATGGCGCGCACCGAGTGGTTACCCGCCGAGGGGTGAAAGATGGTGGCGTCGGGCCGGGAAGCGCCTCACGGCGCGTGGCCGCTCGTAGCGGCTTATTTTGGGACCCGGGGCTTGCACCGGCCCGACACCTCGAACAGTGTAGCGGGTGCTCAAACGCCTTGTCCTGTGGGGATTCCGGGGTCCGGGACGCTATAACACCAGAGCGCCCGGCGTGCAACTACCAGAGGTGTCCGGCGCGTTCCGCGCGGGCGGCGGTTTCGAGTTGGTCTGCGGTCTCGACCAGTTTGGCGGCGGACAGGACGCGGTCGTGGCCGTCGTCGGCGAGGTGGGCGCGGCCGGTGGCGATGATCCGGGCGAAGGCGGCGGCGCGGTCGAGGGTGGTGGCGAAGTCGCCGGTCGCGACGCCGCGCAGTACGGCGTCGACCATGTCGCGGACCTCGGCGGGGCCGGGGGGTTCGGCGACGCCGGCGACGACGGCGTGGACTTCGGCGTACTCGCGGCCGGTGGTGAACTCGCGGGACACTTCCTCGGCGTTCGCGTGCACCCAGGAGCGCAGGACGTACAGCCGCCAGAGCGCCCCGGGGAGCGAGTCGGCGGGGGAGTCGGACCAGAGTTCGGCGAGTTCGTCGAGGCCGTACTCGTCGGCGAGTTTGACCACCCGGGCGTGGACCTCGGCGTCCTCGGACTTGCGTACGCCGCGGACCAGCAGTTCGGCGGTGCGGTGCGCGGCCTCGGTCACGGTCGCCGGGTCGGCGGCACCGGGCAGCGACTCGAACAGCTTGTTGCCGGGCAGGATCGGCCGTCGTGGATTGGGGCTGGTCACGGCCTCCATGGTGCCTGAACCGCCCGGCACCCGCATGCCGACCCGCGAAATCGGGTTGCGCGCCCTGGTCTACTGATTCCCGTGATTCCTCTCGACAGCTCACCGGAGGCGCTCGCGCTCCGGACCGCGTTCGACCAGCAGATCCGTACCCGCCGCGGCGGCGCCAGTACCGGTACCGCCGAGCATCTCGGCGCGCTGATCCGGCAGATCGGCCTCCGTGGCGACGGGTTCGTGCAGTACCTCGGTGGCGTCGACGGTCCCGAGCTCGACAAGCTGATCGCCGAACAGGTCGCCTTCTTCCGGGAGCGCAAAGCCAAGTTCGAGTGGAAGTACTACACGCACGATCTGCCGGAAGACCTTCCGCAGCGGCTGACCAAGGCCGGGTTCGTGCCGGAGGACGAGGAGTGCCTCCTGATCGGCGACGTCACCGAGTTGCCGCGGGAGGTCGTACTCCCGGAAGGGATCCGGCTGCGCGAGATCACCGAGCGCGCCGACCTGGAGCGGATGCAGGCGATGGAGGAAGAGGTCTGGGGGTACTCGCACGACTGGCTGCCGGAGGCGCTGAGCGCGGACATCGCGAACGCCGACGAGCCGGGCACGGTGCTGGTGGCCGAGACCGACGAGGACGACCCGAAGATGGTCTGCGGGTCCTGGATCCGGTTCCACCGGGGCACCGACTTCGCCTCGCTGTGGGGCGGCTCGACGCTGGCGGAGTGGCGCGGCAAGGGCATCTACCGCGCGCACGTCGCGTACCGCCGGAACCTCGCCGCCGCGCAGGGCTACAAGTACCTGCAGGTCGACGCGTCGCCGGACAGCCGCGGCATCCTGGCCCGCCTGGGGCTGCGCCCGGTGTCGGTGACGGTGCCGTACATCTGGAAGCCGTAAGCCGAATTCCGGCGGGAAATGCGCGATCCGGGGAGCAGGGCGCATACTGGTCCTCTGATGGAGCCTTCTCGCGCGACGACGCGTCGTCACCTGCCCACGAGTCCTTTCAGCCCCCGGGTCGCTGCCCCGATCAAGACGTTCGAGGAGGGGGACCGGGTCTCCCACGACCGGGAGGGCATCGGCCGGATCACCGCCGTCGAGGGCACCCACGCGGTGGTGGTCGACCTCGGCGGCAAGCTACTCCGCGTCATGTCACCGTTCGACAAGCTGCACGTGCTCTGACGCCTACCCGCAACTGGACGCCGTGACCGGCTGAGGTCAGTACCCTCGTTCCATGGCGAGTGGAGCGGGGAAGAACAGTCAGCTGGCCAAGAACCTGGTGAAGTACGGCGTGCGCTACGGGCCGCTGGTGGTCGAGGCGGTCCGGCACGGGCGCGAGCCCGCGCAGCAGGCGATGCAGGCCGCCTGGGCGAAGCGGACCGCCCGCCGCAAGGCGTTCGAGCACGCGACGACGGTGCGCGACGGGACCTTGCTCAAGGTGATCAAGGACGGCCAGGCGATCTTCTTCGTGTTCTCCGGCGACGCGATCGTCACGACGTACCCCGCCGTACCGCAGGCGACGTACCCAGAGCTGCTCCGGCACGCGGACCTGGACAAGCGCGAGACCCCGGTGGTGCTGCCGAGCAGGCGTCCGCATCTGCCGAGGATCCGCCGCAAACGTTGACGCGCGCGTAACATCCCGGACCCGGCCGGGCAACAGGCGGGACGCACAGTGGAGGGACGTTTCCACGAGGGAGGGCGTCCGCATGCTCTGGAAGATCAGGACCGAACTCGCCGACCGGCCCGGTGCCCTGGCCGAACTCGCCGCACGGTGTGGTGCGGACGACATCAACATCCTGCACCTGGAGGTCTTCACCGCCGAGTCCGGCGCGATCGACGAATTGGTCGTCTCCACCGGCGCCGGCTGGAGCGCCGACGACCTGGCCGCACTGGTCGCGGAGGCAGGTTGTGTCCGTACGACGGTCCGCCCGTGTCAGGCCGACGTACTCCACGACGCGCCGACGCGGTACCTGCGTGCCGTACTGCGGCTGATCGACGACCCGGTGTCCGTGGACGACGAGCTCGGCAACCTGCAGGGGTTCGACGAGTACACGCCGGCCGAGTGGGCGCGGGCCGACGTCCTGGTGGAGATCGCCGGCCGGCTGGCCGAACGGTACGAGACACCGGCCGGCCCGCGGCCCGGTACCGGCGTGCCGACCACAAGAACCGCGACCGTCGAGGACGCCGAGGCGGTCGTCGCGATGCACGACCGGTGCTCGTACGAGAGCCGCACCCGCCGGTACCACGTACCGATGCCGAAGCTGACCGCCCGTACGGCGCGACACCTGTCCGCACCGGCCGGTGGCGTGTCGATCGTGGCCTGCGTCGACGGCGCGGTGATCGGGATGGCGACGGCGGCGCCGTGGGAGGAGCTCGGCAGTACGACGATGGAGGTCGCCGTACTCGTCGAAGACGGCTGGCAGGGACAGGGTCTCGGCCTTCGGCTGCTGCGGCAGGTGGTCGACGGAGCTCGCGAGCGCGGCGCCGATCGAGTGGTCTGCATGGTGCAGCCGGAGAACCACGCGATGCTCCGCACCCTGGAGCGGCTGCGGATGCGGTCCCGGGTGGTCCGGGACGGCGACAGCCTGATGGTGAGCGTCGCACTGTCCGACCGGAGCCTGTCGCATGAGGTGGATCGGCCCGCGGTGCCATATCGTCTGAACCGTGCCACCCCTTCCCACTGGTCGGAACCCCCACGGTCTGCTGGTCAACCTGCCCGCGAGCACACGCTCGCCGCTCTTTCAGCTCTTCAGCCGGTTCCTGATCGCGCTGGGGCTGCTGACCGTGATGGTGCTGATCGTGGTGGTCGACCGTGACGGGTACCGGGACAGCTACGACGGCAAAGTCGACCTGATCGACAGCATCTACTACGCCACCGTCACGCTCACCACGACCGGGTACGGCGACATCACTCCGGTGTCGCCCGGCGCCCGGCTGGTGAACGCCTTCATCGTGACGCCGCTGCGGATCGCGTTCCTGGTGGTTCTGGTCGGTACGACACTGGAAGTGCTGGCCAACGAGGGTCGCCGGATCATGCGCGACACGCGCTGGAGGAAACGGATGAAGGACCACACCATCGTCGTCGGCTACGGCACCAAGGGCCGGTCGGCGGTGCACACCCTGCTCAGCAACGGTGTGAAGCGCAACAGCATCGTGGTGATCGACCCGCGGGCGCAGGCGATCGGGGACGCGGGCAACGATCAGATGGCCGCGTTCCACGGCGACGCGACGAACCGGACGGTACTGCGGCGTGCCGAGGTGGTGTCGGCCCGCGAGGTGATCGTGACGACGGACCGGGACGACTCGGCGGTACTGGTCACGCTGGCGGTCCGGCAGCTGAACCCGAACGCGCACATCGTGGTCGCGGTCCGCGAGGAGGACAACGTCCCGCTGCTCCGGCAGAGCGGCGCGGACGCGGTCGTCACGTCGTCGGAGGCGGTCGGCCGGCTGCTCGGCCTGTCCGCGGTCAGCCCGAACCTCGGCGAGGTGATGGAGGACCTGCTGACGTACGGCGAGGGCCTCGAGGTCGCCGAGCGTCCGGTGCTCGGGCGGGAGGTCGGCAAGCCGCCGTCCGCGCTGCCGGACCGGGTGGTGTCGGTGGTGCGGGACGGCAAGGTGCACCGGTACTACGACTCGAACGTGTCGGTGCTTGCCGCCGGCGACAAGGTGATCGTGGTCCGGCCGGCCAAGGAAACCCCGTGGGCCGAGCGCCCCGGCGCCGACGAGAACGAAGACTGACGCGCCGGCCGAGGACGCCGCGACGCCTGCTGAGCGCCCGCTGAGAAGCGTGTTCACCTATTGACAGTGGGTGACAGCGAGGAATAAGCCTGGGCTTGTTGCACCGACGGCGGTCCACAAGGGGGCCCTGAGCCGTCGCCGGCCCAGCCTGGGGCCCCTCTTTCTGCGGGGTGGAGGCACGCCGATGCGCGGAATGCATTCTCGCTGGGGGATAGGTGCCGCCGTCATCACACTCGCGATCGCGATGATGCCGGCTCTGGGATGGCAGGCGACAGCTGCGGGTTCGGGGGCGACTTCGGGTGGGGTCAAGCCGAACGCGACCGGGATGATGGACTGCAACGGGTTCAGCCCGAAGTACACAGCGGTCAAGCACGGACTCGGTGGCCTGTGCACCGACCCGGTGACCGTCGACAAGAACGGAGTGCCCTGGCGGTTCGAGGACAACGAGCACTACATCGGCCATGACGAGCCGTCGGTCAAGTTCATCTCGAGCCGGCCGGGCAGCGCGAACGACATCAGCTACCTGATGCGGCTCGCCAAGGACCCGAAGGCCACGCCGACGGTGGACGGCAAGACAGTCACCAAGTACGCCGAGCTCAGCCCGGCGCCCTGGTTCGGGCTGCCGCTGTGCGACCCGAAGTCGTATCCGCAGAACGCCTGTACGGCGAACAGCGACACCAACGGCTCCGCGATCAACGATCCGAACGCGGCCGGCTCCGCGTTCATGGAGCTGCAGTTCTACCCGCCGGGGTTCGGGCCGTTCGTCGACGGGCCGAGCTGCGACGCGGGCCACTGGTGCGCGGCGCTGACGATCGACAGCCTGAGCTGTACGTTCGGCTTCGCGACCTGCAACAACAACTGCATCGAGCCGGTGAACTTCTCGTACCTGCAGACCGACGGGGTGCCGTCCGGTCCGCCGAGTCCGCAGCTCACCGACGTGTCGACGCTGACACCGAACAACAAGACCCTGAAGATGCGGCAGGGCGACGTACTCCGGGTGGTGATGCGCGATACAGCGCACGGCTTACTTGCTGAAATCAACGATCTCAGTACGGGCCGCACCGGGTGGATCGTGGCCAGTGCGGCGAACGGCTTCATGAACACGAGCATCGCGGACTGCAGCGGGACGCCGTTCGACTTCCACCCCGAGTTCAGCAGCGCGCAGCAGCAGAACCAGGTGCCGTGGGCCGCGCTCGAAGGCGGCGTACTGATGCAGGACGAGCTCGGCCACTTCGAGGCGTGCTCCAGCGTGTCGAGTCCGCTGCCCGTCAAGGAGACCTTCGCGAACGGGCAGAGCTTCTCGGACCCGAACGTGTACCAGGTCTGCAACGGTGGTGCCGAAGGCAACGGTTCCGGTGAGGGGCCGTGCAACCCGGCGACCGGGATCTGCCAGAACGCGACCACCGAGACCGGCGCCGCCTGCCCGACGAACGACTCGGCGAGTGGCGTGAACTGTGAGTTCTCCGGTGCGAACTGCATGATCGCCGGTCCGCGGACCACGATCGTGAACGGCAAGGCGGTGGTCGAACGGTGGCCGATCGCCGGATGCCAGGAGAACGTGTTCGAGAACGGTGACCTGGACTTCGACGGGTCGTCGTACCAGCCCGGCTGGCCGGACGGTACGGCGGCGCATCCGGGATCGTTCGAGTATCTCGGGCCGTTCACCGGCGGCGGGCACACCTATCCGTCCGTCCAGTTCGAGACCAACGTGGGTGCGTCGGAGATCCTCTGCAACACCCAGACCGGGGCTGGCTGTACGGCGAAGCCGGTAGGGGCCGCGTTCTACCCGTTCTGGACCCTCGGACGGTCGTCGCTGGGGTCGGGCGTGTGCGTGTGGAACTTCGGCAACGTGATCGCGAACCGGACCAAGCAGACGTTCGGCGAGACGGCACAGTACGGCGTACCGGATCTGGCCCGCTTCGGCGGGACGTCGACGAGTCCGGTCCTGCCGAACCCACAACTGAGTACGCGTTGTTGAGATAACAGTTCGATTGCACGGTCCGCAGCGGTGTCCGCTGCGGACCGTGCTGTGTTGACGGGGAGCGGGCGGCGACCTAGGCTCGGGCGTGTAAACGATTACAAGAACGATTACAGGAGGTCGGCGTGAGTCGTCCGACGATCGCTGGGGTGGCCCGGGCGGCCGGGGTCTCGGTGGCGTCGGTGTCGCGCGTGCTGAACGGGCTGCCGGCCACCGAGGAGATGACCGAGCGGGTCCGGCGGGCGGTCGCCGAGCTCGGATACGTACCGGACGCGCGAGCGCGGTCGCTGAAGGTCGGGCGGACGTTCCAGCTGACGCTCGCGGTCGCGGATGTCGGGAACCCGGTGTACGTGACGATGATGCGGGCCGTCGAGGAGGTCGTGTCCGCGGCCGGGTACCGGCTGGTGGTGACCACGACCGGACCGGAGGTCGTCGACGAGGTCGCGCTGGTGCAGGGGATGGCACGCGGGTATGCCGACGGGCTGCTGATCAGCCCGATCCGCGTCGACGAGGACCTGGTGAAGGCGATCCGCGCGTGCGAGGTACCCGTGGTGGTGGCCGGTAGCGTCCCGTCCAGGGCCGGCGTCGACACGGTACGGGCGAACTCCCCGAAGGGCATGCTCCTCGCCGTGGACCATCTGGTCTCCCGGGGCCGCACGCGAATCGCCTTCTTGAACGGCCCCGCCGACACGGTCCCTGGCGCAGCCCGCGCGAAGGGCTTCGCCGAAGCCTTGAAGGCTCACGACCTGGAGCCCGCCGCGCTTGCCGAAGCGAGCGACTTCACCTTCGCCGCCAGCCGCATCGCGGCCCCGGAACTGCTGAAGAACAGTGGGTTTGACGCGGTGGTGTGTGCCAACGATCTGCTGGCAGTGGGTCTGATGCACCAGCTGGCGGCGGCTGGGCTCGACGTACCGGACGACGTTGCTGTGGTGGGGATGGACGACAGTGAGTTGGCTGAGCAGAGTTTTCCGCCGTTGACGAGTGTGAATCTCGGGTCCGCGGAGCGGGGACGGCGGGCGGCCGAGTTGCTGCTGGCGCGGATCGAGGACAACGAGCGGACGCCGCGGCGGATCGTCGTCCAGCCGTCGCTGAGTATCAGGAGGTCCACCCCGTGACGGCGACCCTGACCGCGCCGGCGCCGGTGAAGAAGAAGCCGGGGAAACCCAAGCAGAACAGGGAAGCGATCCTGCTGTTCCTGCCCGCGTTGCTGCCGGTGCTGATCCTCAGTGTCTACCCGCTGATCCGCGGCATCGCGCTGGGCTTCACCGATGCTCGCGCCGGCCTGCACGTGCAGACGAACTTCGTCGGCTTCGGCAACTTCGCCAAACTCCTGCAGAACAACCTGTTCTGGGACTCGTTCCGGATCGGCGTGATCTGGACGTTGTCGGTCACGATCCTGCAGTTCGTCGCCGCGCTCGGCCTCGCGCTGCTGCTGAACACCGACCTGAAGTTCCGCGGCGTCGCCCGTACCCTCGCACTGATCCCGTGGGCGATGCCTCCGGTCGTCGTCGCGATCATGTGGCGCCTGCTGCTGCACCCGACGAACGGCCCGGTCAACGAGATCCTGCAGAAGCTGCACCTCACCGACCACCCGATCAACTTCCTCGGCGATTTCAGTACGGCGCTGCCGGCCGTGATCGTGGTCGGGATCTGGGTCGGCATGCCGATGACCACGGTCACGCTGCTGGCCGGCCTGCAAGGCATCGACCGCACCCTGTACGAAGCGGCCGCGGTCGACGGCGCGGGCGCGTGGCGCCAGTTCTGGAACATCACGCTCCCGCAGCTGCGGACCGTGATCGTCGCGATCACCAGCCTGGACATGATCTGGAACTTCAACTCGTTCGGCCTGGTCTACGTCCTGACCGCCGGCGGCCCGGGCGGCAAGACCATGCTGCCGATGCTGTTCGCGTACAACGAGGCGTTCCGCTACGGCAACTTCGGGATGGCCGCCGCGATGGGTGACGTGATGGTGGTCATCATCATCCTGTTCCTGTTCTTCTACCTGCGGAACCGCCTGCGGAGCGAAGCATGAGGACGAAACCCGCCGCCCGCGTCCTGCAGTACGTCGCGGTGATCGCGTACCTGGTCTTCCTCGGCTTCCCGTTGCTGTGGTTGATCTCCAGCTCGCTGAAGTCGCCGCAGGAGTTCGCGAGCATCACGCCTTCGATCCTGCCGAAGCACTTCGACCTGTCGAACTACAGCGACGCGCTGAGCGAGCAGGGCCTGGTCCGTGGGCTGGTCAACAGTCTGCAGATCTCGATCTACAGCACGATCCTGGTGCTGATCGTCGCGCTCCCGGTCTCGTACGCGCTGGCCCGGTTCCGCAGCCGGTTGCGGCCGCTGACGAACGGCTGGATCCTGGTCAGCCAGGTGTTCCCGGTGATTCTGATCGTGATCCCGCTGTTCATGATCCTGCGCCCGCTGCACCTGACCAACACGATCCCCGGCGTGGTGATCGTGTACATGGTCTGGTCGCTCCCGTTCGCGCTGTGGATGCTGCAGGGGTACGTCGCCGCCGTACCGCGCGAGCTGGAGGAGGCCGCGTCCGTGGACGGCGCCTCGCGACTGCGCACGATCGTCTCGATCGTGATGCCGCTGCTGAGGCCCGGGCTGATCGCGACCGCGATGTTCACCTTCATCTCGGCGTGGAACGAGTTCTTCTTCGCGCTGGTGCTGCTGCAGGACCCGCAGCTCAAGACACTTCCGCTGGTGCTCGCCCGCTTCGTCGGTGCCGAGGGCCAGGTGCAGTTCGGTCCCTTGGCAGCCGCCTCGGTCCTCGCGACCGTGCCAAGTCTCGTGTTCTTCGCCTTCCTCCAGCGCCGGTTGACCTCCGGCCTGCTGAGCGGCGCCGTAAAGGGCTAGCCCCATCCCTGAGGAGATGCAATGAAGAAAGTAGTGACCGCTCTGATGGCGGCGGGCGCACTGGTGGCGCTCGCGGCCTGCGGGGGCAACAGCAACGGCAACAACAGCTCGGGTTCAGGGTCGAACGAGAAGGTGACGCTCAAGTTCCAGAGCCTCGCCTTCCAGAAGACGACCGTCGCGGCGACCAAGAAGATCGTCGCCGATTGGAATGCCGCCAATCCGAACATCCAGGTCGAGTACGTCCAGGGCAGCTGGGACTCGGTCCACGACCAGCTGGTGACGCAGTTCCAGGGCGGCACCGCGCCGGACATCATCCACGACGAGTCCGCGGACATCACCGGATTCGTCAACCAGGGCTACCTCGCGGACCTCTCGCCGTACCTGAGCAAGGAGACCAAGGACGCGGTCCCGCAGGGCGTCTGGGACACCACCTCCAAGGACGGCAAGATCTACGGCGCGCCGACGCTGCTGCAGTCGTACGTCGTGTTCGGCAACACCGCGATGCTCAAGGCGGCCGGGATCACCGCGACCGGTGCCTCGCTGAGCTGGGACGACCTGGCCGCGGACGCGAAGAAGCTGACCGCGGGCGGCAAGTACGGTCTCGGCTGGGGCCTGAAGAGCCCGACCGCGACGATGCTGAACCTCGGCCTGAACTTCGACGCGAAGTACTTCGACGGCACCGGCCAGAACGCCAAGGCGATCGTCGGCGACGCCGAGCTCGAGGTGCCGAAGCGGATCCACGCGATGGCCTACGACGACAAGTCGATCGAGCCGACCTCGCTGACCCAGGGCGGTACCGACGTACTGCCGGGCTTCTACGCCGGCAAGTACGGGATGATTGTCGCGGGCAACTACGTCGCGCAGCAGATCGCCGAGGAGGCCCCGAAGGGCTTCCAGTGGGAGGTGCTGCCGCCGCTCAAGGGCACCAGCAGCAAGCAGGCCGCGAACCCGCAAACCCTGTCGGTGCCGGCCGAGGGCAAGCACATCGAGCAGTCGGCGAAGTTCATCGACTACTTCATGAAGGCCGAGAACCTGGCCGCGGTCGGTCAGGGCGACTGGCTGATCCCGACCACCCAGGTGGCCCGGGACGCGATCCAGAAGGCCACCGGCGGCAAGAACGGCTGGACCCAGACGCTTGCCTCCGGCACCGAACTCACCAAGGCGCCGTTCCAGAGCGTGGACAACTACCCGAAGTGGAAGGACCAGATCGCGACGCCGGCGTTCCAGGAGTTCCTGGCGAACAAGACCGACCTCGCGGCCCTGGGCAAGAAACTGAGCGACGGATGGGGCCAGGTCAACAACTGATGCCTTCTGCACTGGAAGACAAGGCGGTCGGCGTGCTCGCCGGCGCCGCGGTCGGTGACGCGATCGGCGGCGCCGTCGAGGGCTGGACCCCGGAGGCGATCCGGGAGCGGCACGGCGGCTGGGTGACCGGCATCGTCGGCCCGTGGTACGACGACTGGCGCACCGCGCGCCCGATCGCGCCGTACCACAAGGGCGACGGGCACATCACCGACGACACCTTGATGACGCACGCGCTGGTCGAGGTGTACGACGAACGCCGGACGCACCTGGACGCCTACGCGGTGGCCGAGTCGCTGGTGCCGAAGATGCTGAACGGGACCCGCTGGGTCCCGGAGCTCGAGGCGGACGCGTTGCTGCTGCAGCGGGTGTTCCTGGCCGAGAAGTGGCTGGTCGCCCGCCTGCACTACGGGCACGTCGACCCGCGCGAGGCCGGTGTCGGCAACATCGTGAACTGCGGTGCCGCGATGTACATGGCGCCGGTCGGGATCGCCAACGCGGGCGATCCCGAGGGCGCGTACGCCGAGGCGCTGGACGTCGCGGGCGCGCACCAGTCGAGCTACGGGCGGGAGGCGGCCGGCGTGTTCGCGGCCGCCGTCGCCGCCGCGATGGCGCCGGGGGCGACCCCGGCGTCCGCCGTCGGGACCGCGCTCGGGCTGGCCAAGGACGGCACTCGGAGGGCCGTCGAGGCGGTCGCCGAAGCGGCCCAGGACATCACCGACTGGGAGCAGGCGATCCCGGTCCTGCGGAAGGCGGTCGAGCCGTACGACACGGTCGGGCCGAACTATCGCGAGCTGTCCATGGATGCGCGGCGGCCGAGCCGGACGAAGGCGATCGAAGAGCTGCCGGTCGCGCTGGGTTTCGTGCTGGTGTCCGAGGGGGATGTTCGTCGCGCGGTGCTCGGCGGGACGAACTACGGGCGGGACGCGGACTCGATCGCTTCGATGGCAGGGGCGATTGCCGGCGCTTTGAACGGACTGAGTGGCGTGCCGCAGGACTGGACAACAGACATTGCCGAGGCGAGTAAGACGGACCTGCTGGCGCCCGGCCGGGTGATGGCTTCGGTGGCCGCGGACCTGCAGGTAGCGGATGCCCGTCGGTGGGCCTTACGGAGCGAAGTACTGGAGAAGTTGACGCGATGAGATTGACCTGGGTGCAGCCGGAGGATCTGTTGCCGCACCAGTTGGTGCAGGCGCGGTCCGAGGGGATCGACGTCACGGACGTGCAGGCGCGCTGGCTGGCGGCCGGGGGTACGACGGACGCGCCGGTGTCCGGGGCCTCCGACGAGCCGGCCGCGCCGGCGCTGCGGGCGCTCGCCCGGGAACTGCTGGAGGTGCTTGACGCCAGATCAGGGGACTGGCGTGAACCCACCGTCCCGGACCTTCCGTCGCTGGGCATGCCGGCCGACCTCGAGACCCGCACGCTGAACGCCTGGCTCGGCCGGTGCGCCGGGAACCTGCTCGGCAAGCCGGTCGAGAAGATCCCGCGCGCGGGCATCCGGGAGATCCTGGAGAGCTCCGGCCAGTGGCCGCTCACGCAGTACATCACCGCGGCCGGCGTACCGGACGACATCCAGCGGCGCTGGCCGTGGAACCGGCGGTCGAAGCCGACCAGCCTGCGCGAGGTCATCGACGGGATGCCCGAGGACGACGACATCAACTTCGCGATCCTCGCGCTGCTGATGATGGAACGTTTCGGGCCCGGGGAGCATGGCCTGACCACCGAGGACGTCGCGCAGAGCTGGCTCGGCGACCTGCCGGCCGGCCGCGTGTTCAC
>NZ_DASRVN010000704.1:0-7515 GCF_035655035.1 Kribbella sp.
TTGCAGGCGATGGACGAGGTGCAGTCGGACATTCGCCGCGCCGAACGGCTGAACCTCGACCTCGACGACGTGTCGAGCCGGCTGGCCGACCACCTGGCCGGCGTCGAGGCGCTGCGGATCCGCAAGCAGGCGACCGACGAGATCCTGCTCCGCCGTGACTCGGTCAGGTCCCGCGCCGAGACCGCCCGGGCCCGGCTGGAGAACCACACCCGCACCCGGCTGGAGCGCGAGCGGCTGCTCGACGAGGTCGAGCGGTTCACCAAGTTCGACGCCGAGCACGCCGCCCGCCGGGCCGACGCGGAGCTGGTCGCGAAGACCGCCGCCGAGCTGGTGCAGGCCGCCGAGGCCGCGCTCGCGGAGGTCGTGGAGCTCAAGGACGTACGGCGTACCGAGGTCCAGGCGGCCGAGCGCCGGGTCTCGGAGCTGATGGACCGGGCCGAGCTGGACCGGCTGCTCGGGCAGCAGACCGAGCTGGTCGACGTCCGCGCGCGGATCGCCGCGGCCGGCACGATCCTGGACCGGATCAAGGTCGACGACGCGCTGGTGGCCGCGCTCGAGGACGCCCGGGCGGCGGTCGTCGAGGCCCGCGCCGCGCTCGCGGCCGGCGTCCCCGAGGTGACCGTACGGCGGCTCGGCCCCGACCCGGTCGAGCTGTCCGGGACCGGCCTGGAGGGCGACGTACCGGCGGACCTCGGCTTCGACGAATCGGCCGAGCTGCTGGTGTCCGGCGAGCTGGTGGTCGGCGTACCGGGACAGGTCGAGGTGACCGTCCGGGCCGGTGGCGAGGCGGCAACGCTGCGCTCGCGGGTCGACGACGCCGTACGGCGGGAGAAGGACCTGCTGAAGAAGGCCGGCGTCAAGGACGTCGCGGCCGCGCGGGAGCTGCTGCGGAAGGCGGACACGGCCGCGGCCGAGCTGCACGAGGCGCGCCGGACCGAAAAGGCGCTGACCTCCGGCGGGGATCCGGGGGAGCGGATCGCCTTGCTGACCGCGCGGCTCGGTGTCGGCGAGGCCGACGAGTCCGGTGCGTCCGAGAGCGGTGGAAAGCAGCCGGCGGTGGAGGGCGTGCCGGGGCAGATGTCGCTGTTCGAGGAGTTCGCGTCACCGCACGACACGCTGTTCGACGACTTCGAGGTGCCCGAGCCGGAGCCGGACGACCTCGCCGGTGCGCAGCGTGCGTTGGAGGCCGCCCGGGACAGCTTGGGTGAGTCGGAGCGGCTGCTGGCGGATGCGGAGTTCGCCGCGGCGCAGGCGCGGAAAGCGGCGGACGAGGACCGGTCGGAGGCGCAGAACGCACGCGCCCGTTCGGAGCTGGCCGCGGAACGTCTGGCCGCCGCGCTCGAGTCCCTCGAGTCGGCCCGCGCGATCCTCGACGACGAGGCGGTCGGTACTGCGGAAGCGGAGGCGACGGCCGAGGTCGAGGCAGTCCTGGAGGAGCTGACCGCAGTCCAGGAGCAGGCGGACGCGGCCGGCGCCGACCAGGTCGCCGACGAGCTGGCCGCGGCACTCGATGTCGCGAAGCGCCTGCAGGACGAGCGCGACCGGCTGCGGGATGCCCTGCGTACGACGGAAGGCCGGCTGGAGCAGTCCGGCCGCGACGGGCTGGCGACGCGGCGTGACATGGCCGAGCTGGAGCTGGCCGCCGTACGCACCGAGTACGAGAGCCTGCAACGCCGGGCCGATGCGGCGCTCCGCGTGTACGAGACCCTGAGCCGGCACCGGGCCGCCGCGCAGACGAAGTACTCCGAACCGTTGCAGAGCCGGATCGAGGCGTTGGGGCGGAGCGTGTACGGGCCGTCGTTCCGGGTCTGGCTGGACGACGACCTGGCCGTCGCGGAGCGCGAGCTGGACGGCGTACGGCTGCACGTCGAGGCCCTGTCGACGGGCGCTCAGGAACAGCTGGCGATCATCACCCGGCTGGCGATCAGCCACCTGGTCAGCACCGGCGAGGGCAGCGTGCCGGTGATCTTCGACGACGCGCTCGGCTGGTCCGACAAGGCCCGGCTGCGCGACATGGGCGCGCTGCTCGGCCGGGCCGGCGACCACGGCCAGGTGATCATCCTGACCTGCATGCCGGACCGCTACGAGTACGTCCCGAAGGCGACGTTCATCACGCTGGACGGATGATCCGCTCCGGCGCCGAGTAGACGACGCACCGCTCGCCGCGGGCGAAGCCGGCCAGCGTGATGCCGAACTGGCGGGCCAGGTCGACGGCCAGGCTGGACGGGGCGCCGACCGCGACGATCATGCCGAGGCCGGCCGCGACCGCCTTCTGGACGATCTCGTACCCGGCGCGGCCGCTGACCGCGAGCACCAGGCCCTTGCGGCTGTGCTGGTTCAGGACGGTCCAGCCGACCACCTTGTCGACGGCGTTGTGCCGGCCGATGTCCTCCTTCACCACGACCTTGCGGCCGTCAGTGGTGAATAGACCCGCCGCGTGCAGCCCGCCGGTCCGGCTGAACATCGGCTGCGCGTCCCGGAGCAGGTCGGGCAGCCGCCGTACGACGTCCAGCGGCACCTCGACCGGGTCGACCGGGTCGTACTGGCGTTCCGCGAGCTCGTCCAGGCTCTGCTGACCGCACACCCCGCAGGCGGCCGACGTGACGCCGTACCGCTGCGGTGGTTCGCGGTCCGGTGGACCGTCGAAGCTGACCGTGACCGTGTTGAACTGCTGCTCCCGGGTCAGCGTGACATCGGTGCAGTAGGCAACGGTCCGGATCGCGTCCGGACGGACCGCGAACCCCTCGCCGAGGCAGAACCCGGCGGCCAGTTCGAAGTCGGAGCCCGGCGTCCGCATCGTGACCACCAGCGGCTCGGGCGGGCGACCCGGCCATTCCAGCCGCAGCTCCAGCGGCTCCTCGGTGCTGACGACGTCCTCACGCCGCGACGTACGGTCGCCGTCGAGCACTTCGACCTTGAACCTGCTGGTGGGCGCCTTGGTCATACGTCTACGGTATGCCACCGACGCCGGACGGCCAGCCAGTCGAGGAACGTCCACGCGGACAGCCGCTGGTGCTCGCGGAGCGCCGGGGTGCAGCCGGGCGGCGGCGGGGCGTGGAGGTTCTTCATCATGTACGCCGCGATCGCCGCGATCAGGCAGTCCAGGTGGTCGTCCGGTACGCCGGCCGTGAGCGGGCTGCGGGCGAGGGCCGCGAACGTGTCGATGCCCTGGTACTGCGCGCCCGGCAGGAGCCCGACCCAGTCCACCCAGCGCGGGCCGAGTGTCAGCCAGTTCCAGTCGAGCGTCCAGCAGACGCCCTTGCCGTCGATGAGCAGGTTGTCCGGTCGCAGGTCCGAGTGCGTGGCGGTATCACCGACCAACGCCTCCGGTACGAGCTGCAGCAGTTCGCTCAGCTCCGGCAAGATCCCCGGCACCCACGCCTGCAAACCGCTGGGCATCTCCAGCTCACCCGCCAGGATCCGCGCCGGTACCACCACGTCATCCTCGACGAGCACCGCGAACGGATCGAGCTCACCCAGCGGACTCGGCCGCATCGCAGCCGCTGTCCGCTCACAAGCCGCAGTCACCAACTCGAAGTCCCCGACCGTCCAGGGCGCACCAGGCATCCGCCCCTCCACCCACTCAGAAACAACCGCAAACCACTGTCCGCCGGCAGCGGTGGTGATGATTGCGGGGGCTTGAATGATGGGAGGGAGTTGGGGGACGACCTCCGCCTCGCGTTGGTACGCCTGGTAGGCGTGCTGGCCTTCGGGGGCCGCCTTGATGAAGACGTGGCGGCCGTCGGCGAGTTCGGCGCGGGCGGCGAAGCCGCCGGTGAAGCCGGAGGTGACGGGGGTGGAGACCGCGGTGATCCGGGTGCCGAGCGCATCGGCGAGGGACTCCTGGAGGGCAGCCGGGAGCGTGTCCCAGCCAGGGCGGGCGGAGGTGGCGGAGTAGTCGACGTCGGGGGCGCGGCTCATGTCCACAAACGATAGAAGGGCGGGAACCGCGGCGCTCGTGGTTTAGCGTGCGCCTGTGAGTGGATCCGTGGTGCTGCAGGTGCTCGACCTGGTCGGGATCTTCGTGTTCGGGATCACCGGCGCGCTGGTCGGCGTACGCAAGAAGCTGGACGTGTTCGGCATCCAGGTACTGGCGCTTGTCACCGGGCTCGGCGGCGGCTTCATCCGGGACGTCCTGATCGGCCAGACCCCGCCCGCCGCCCTCCGGGACTGGCGGTACCTCGTCGTCCCGATCGTGGCCGGACTGCTGACGTTCTTCCTGCATCCCGGCATCGGCCGCCTGGAACGCCTGGTGAACCTCTTCGACGCCGCCGGCCTCGCGCTCTTCTGCGTGACCGGTGCGTTGAAGGCGATCCAGTTCGGCCTGTCGCCGATCTCGGCCGCGCTCCTCGGCACCCTGTCCGGCATCGGCGGCGGCGTACTCCGGGACGTGCTCAGCGGCCGCGTGCCCGTCGTACTGCGGTCCGAGATCTACGCCACGCCCGCCCTGCTCGGCGCCGGCATCGTGGTGATCGCGTCGGCGCTCGAGTACCACGCTGTGTGGGTGCCGATTGTCGCCGCGCTGACCTGTTTCGCGATCCGGCTGCTCGCGATCCGCCGCGGCTGGAACGCACCGTTGCCCCGCAACCCGTTACCCCGCAATCCGTAACGGTGGCGTCCAGCCGTTGATCACGGCAACCAGCTCGATGTAGCGGTCCCAGCGCGGATCGACGGTCCGGCGCAGCGCGATCAGGCTGCTGCGGTACTCCGGGTCGGCGCGCAGCGGGTGGTCGCCGGCGAGCGCCTGGTACCCGCTCGAGAGCCGGCGGATCGCGGAACGGAAGCTCTCGTCGGTGATCAGCGCGGTGACCTCGAGCCAGGCGGACACCTGCTCGGGGGTGGCGTTCTCCGGGAGCACGGGCGTGAGGTTGCGGTGGATGGCGGGGTCGATGCCCTGCAGCGTCGCCTCGAGGAAATCCGCGATCAGCGCGCGCCGGTCCTGCTCGGACTGCTCGGTCATGAGATGTACGTCCTCCAATGGGTGGTGGGTGAGGACCGTCAGCAGCGCGTGCTGCCGGAGCAGCGTGCGGAGCTGGATCGCGACGGCGTCCGCGTGGGTGGCGGCGACCTCGGCGAGCGAGCGCTCCTGCCGGAGCACCGCGCTGATCGTCGGCAGGTCGAGGTCCAGCGCACGCAGCGTCCGGATCAGCCGCAGCCGCGCGACAGCGGTCTCGTCGAACCTCCGGTGGCCCGCCGACGTCCGCGAGGACGGGAGCAGACCGAGGTCCGAGTAGTGCCGCACGGCCTTCACCGAGACGCCGGCGATCCGGGCGAGCTCGCCGATCGAGTGGTCCATGCCCATCACCCAAACACCTCCCGTAACAGGAGAGGCAAGCCTAGAACCTAGTTGTGGGCGAACCGTTCCTTCGGCCGGGCGAACGTGATCGACACCGCCGCGACGATCGCGCACGCGATGCCGACACCGAACGGCACCCAGTACGCGTTTGACGGACCCCAGACGTCGACCGCGTGCCCGGCGGCCGCGTTGCCCGGCGCGACGCCGAGCAGGATCCCGGTGACGGTCCAGGTGATCGCCTCGGTCAGCCGCTCCGGCGGCACCCACTCCTCGACGCAGGCGGTGACCGCGACCATCGTCGGCGCGATCGTCATCCCGCAGCAGAACAGCACGACGCCGAGCAGCGGGATGCTGTTGACCCAGGGGAGTGGCGACAGCGTGATCGCCAGGGCGATCGTGCCGAGCAGCAGCCGCCGTTCGACCGGGGCGCGCCAGTGCACCGAGCCGTACCAGAGACCGGCCAGCAGACTGCCGAACGCCCAGATCGCCAGTACGACACCGGCCAGCCCGGCCTTGCCCTTCTCGGTCGTGAACGCGACCGTGATCACCTCGGCGCCACCGAGGGTCGCGCCGAGGCCGAGCCCGATCAGGCTGAGCAGCATGATCGACAGCCACGGCAGCGGTGCCTGCTCGGCGCCGTTCGACTTGCCGCGGCCGGGCGGATCGGACGCGCGCAGCATCGCCAGCCAGATGCCGCCGGCCAGCCCCAGTACACCGGCGGCGGACAAGGCGGCGTACGGGCTGGCCTGGGTGGCGAGCGTGGTGACCAGGACCGGGCCGACGATGAAGACGACCTCGTCACCGACCGCCTCGAGCGCGAACGCGGTCTGCAGCGCACGTCCGCGGCCGAGCAGGTGCGTCCAGCGCGCCCGGACGAACGACCCGACCTGAGGACGGGTGCCCCCGGCAACAAAAGACAGGACGTACAGCACCCAGGTGGCGGCACCGGCACGGACGGCGACGAGCAGCCCGGCGAGGCCGACCGTACAGGCGACCGATCCGATCAGGATCAGCCCGCGCTGACCGAACCGGTCGACCAGCCGGCCCTGGATCGGTCCGGTCAGCGCACCGGCGATCACGGCCACACCGGACACCGCGCCGGCCAGGCCGTACGAGCCGCTCTCGCGGGCGATCAGGATGACGATTCCGAGGCCGATCATCGAGATCGGCATCCGCCCGAGGATGCCGGCCGTGAAGAAGGCACCGGCGCCGGGGCGGCGCATGAGATGGATATAAGGCTTGAGCATGAGAGACCGGGAGCAGCTTAGGTCATCCGCGTCTGAGAAGCTTGGAATATGTCGCCAGTTGCACCCCCGTACGACGCCGTCCTGCTGCTGTCCTTCGGTGGGCCCGAGAAGCCCGAGGACGTGCTGCCGTTCCTGCAGAACGTGACCCGCGGCCGCGGGATCCCGGACGAGCGGCTGAAGGAGGTCGGCGAGCACTACTACGCGTTCGGCGGCAAGAGCCCGATCAACGACCAGAACCGGGCCCTGCTGCAGGCGCTGCGGGAGTCGTTCGGCGAGATCGGCCTGGAGCTGCCGATTTACTGGGGCAACCGCAACTGGGCGCCGTACCTGACCGACACGATGCGCGAGATGGCCGCCGACGGTGTCCGCCGGGCCGTGGTGATCGTCACGTCCGCATATCCGTCGTACTCCGGCTGCCGCCAGTACCGGGAGAACCTGGAGGACGCCGCCCGGCAGGTCCCGGACGCGCCGCGGATCGACAAGCTCCGGCACTACGCGAACCACCCCGGCTTCGTCGGAGCCTTCGTGGAGTCGACCGCCGCGGCGTTGGAGCGGCTGCCCGAGGGTAGTGCGATCGCGTACGTGACGCACTCGATCCCGACCGCGATGAACGCCACCAGCGGCCCGGACGGTAATGGGTACCTCGACTGGCACAACGACGTCGCCGCTTCGATCACCGCTGAGCTGGAGCGCCGGACCGGACAGCCTCGGCGTACGGACCTGGTCTACTGCTCGCGATCCGGCCCGCCGCAGGTGCCGTGGCTGGAGCCGGACGTGAACGACCACCTCGAGGTGCTCGCGTCCGAGGGGCAGCCGGGCGTGGCCGTCGTGCCGATCGGGTTCGTCAGCGACCACATGGAGGTCATCTACGACCTCGACACCGAGGCCGCGAAGACCGCCGCGAAGCTCGGTCTGCCGATGGCGCGGGCCGCGACCCCGGGGACCGACGAGAAGTTCGTCACGATGCTCCGC
>NZ_DASRVN010000705.1:0-11158 GCF_035655035.1 Kribbella sp.
CCCCGGCGCCACCACGGCCGCCGTCACGTGACTTCCCCCGATCTCCAGCACCGCTACGTCCATCAGGACATCATCGCAGCAGGTCAGTACTCGTCCCGGAACACCTGCTTGCCGGAGGCGTCGAACATCGTGACGTAGACCGGGTCGGTGTTGCCCTTCAGGATGTTGTCCGTGTAGATCCGGTGCACCCAGTACCCGTCCTTGATCGTGGCGTCCGCGTGCTGCCCGAGACCGGAGAACGCGATCCGGGTGACTCCCTCCGGCACCCGGCCCGCGTAGCTGTACCGAATGCCCTGGCACCGCTCGAAGTCGCTGCGGTCGTTCGGTTCGTCGCCGCACGCGGTACTCCAGTACCGCTGGATCTGGTACTGCCGGGTGATGATGCCGGTGTTCAGCAATGTCGCCCCGAACCCTCCCACCGGCTTCTTGTGGACCGGTACGCCGGCCACGCAGTACGCGTACTGCGACCCGTCCGGCGACCGGCGGACCGTCATCGAACCGTCGGCGTCGGAGACCTCCACCACCGTGTCGGTCCACGTCCGCACGACCGTCGCACGCCATGCATCGTCGTTCGCGGTCCGGAAGAAGTCGTCGGACTTCGCGCAGAGATCCGTCACCGCGGCCGGCCGGGCGACCGTCGGCGTGACGGCGGGCTGCGGCTCGCTCCGGGCGGTGCGGAACGGACCACTCAGCAGTACGGCGGCCACCGCGGCGGCTGCCGTCGCGGCCGCGGCCGTGCTCATCAGGGCACGTCGTACGCGGGTCCGGTGCCGTCCGGCGGCGACGAGCTCGCCGACGTCCGGGGTGAACGGCGTACCGCGGTCCGTCGCCTGGTCCATCAAGGTCTTCAGATCGGTCATGCCTTCGCTCCGATCAGGTCGGCGAGGTCGGCCAGCGCCGGGTGGGCGCGGAGCTTGTCCAGGGCACGCAACGTCTGGCTCTTCACGGTTCCGGGGCGGCAGTCCAGGGCGGTCGCGGTCTCCTCGACGGACAGCTCGTCGAAGTACCGCAGTACGACGCAGGCGCGCTGCCGGGGCGGGAGCTCGGCGAGGGCGGCGGTGATCACCATCCGGTTCTCGACCACGCCGAGGGCGTCGGCGTCCGGCTCGTTCACGAAGTACTCGTTGCCGGTGACGACTTCCTGGCTGGACTTGCGCCGGAGGGCGTCGAGGGTGGTCGAGACGACGACCTTCCGGGCGTACGCCGCGACCACGCCCTTGCGCTGGATCCGGCCCCAGACCCGGTACAGCCGGATCAGGGCCTCCTGCGTCGCGTCCTCCGCCCGCCGCCAGTCCCCGCACAGCAGGTAGGCGGTCCGGCACAGAGAGTTCGCGTGATGGGTCACGAACTCGGCGTACTCCCGCTCTGTCTCCGGTTTCACCCGCGATGCTCCCTGGTCATGCCGAGTTCAACGTGGTGAGGCCCGCGGCAGGTTGCACGTGGACCGGGGGAACCCGAACGCGTCGCTGTCCGTAGAGTGACACGAGCGAGGGGATCGAATGCCGACCGAGAGCAGAACGACGTCCGCGGTCGCGGCGCTGAGCGTCGCGGTGGCGGTGCTCGGCCATGTGCTCGTCGGGGGCGGCGGCGTGCCGCTCGGCGTCCTCCCTCCGCTCGCGGCGCTGGCCGGGGTGTGCTGGCTGCTGGGTGAGTACCTGGCGGGGGAGCGGCTGCTGACCGGGCTGGTGCTGGCCGGCGTACAGCTCTTCGTACACGTCACGCTGGACTCGGCGACGATGCAGCACGGCATGTCGATCACGGGCAGCCTGATGATGAGCGCCGCGCACCTCGGCGCCCTGCTCGCCGGCGTCCTCGCGATCGGCCGGGCCCACCGCTGGGTTCATCGGGTACGGCGGATCTTCGCGCGGCTGCTGCCGGAGCTGCCGGTACTGCGCCCCGTCCGGCTCGTCCCCTCCGCGCCCGGCTTCTTCACGTCGTGGACCCCGACCGGGTCCCGCCTCGGTACGAGCATCTCCGGGCGCGGGCCTCCCGGCGTACGAGTGATTCCAGCTGTCTGAAACCGGCGCCCCCGCGCCGGATTACTCGTATGCCTTGAAAGGTTCTCTCATGCCCAAGAGATATGTCCTGCGCGCCGTCGCGATCGCCGCGGCGTCCGCGCTGGTGGTGATCGGCGCCGCGAGCTCGGCGTCGGCGCACGTCACGGTGTCGTCGCCGGACGCCAAGCCCGGCGGCTACGCCAAGCTGGTGTTCCGGGTGCCGACCGAGTCGGACAACACCAGCACCACGAAGCTGGTCGTCACGCTGCCCAAGGACCACCCGTTCGCGTCCGTGGGTGCGCAAGTGATGGCCGGATGGAAGGTCGAGAAGAAGGAGGAGAAGCTGCCGGCTCCGGTGAAGGTCGGTGACGTCACGCTGACCAAGGCGATCACCACGGTCACCTGGACCGCGACCGCGGGCGGGATCCCGCCGAACGACTTCGACGAGTTCGCGCTGTCGGTCGGAACGCTGCCGGAGGGTGTGGACGCGTTGAGCTTCCCGGCGGTGCAGACCTACAGCGACGGTTCGGTGGTGAAGTGGGTCGATCCCACCAAGGCGGGCGCGGCGGAGCCCGAGCACCCGGCGCCGACGCTGAAGCTGGCGGCCGCGGTCACTCCGGTGGCGGCGACGACGTCGGAAGGTACGTCGGACACGTTGGCGCGCTGGCTCGGCGGCGGCGGATTGCTGGTCGGGCTGCTCGGACTCGCGTTCGGGCTGCGGCCGCGACGGGCTGCGGCGGAGTCCGGGAAGTAACTGTGCGCCGGTTGATCGCAGTACTGGTGGCGTCGCTGTTCATGCTGGCGGGTACCGCCGGCGTGGCGGCGGCGCACGCCAAACTCGAATCGATGACGCCGACCGACGGCTCCTCGATGGCCGCGCCGCCGACCAAGGTGGTGCTGACCTTCAACGAGCCGGTCGGCTCCGACGGGACCCAGGTCCAGGTGAAGTCGCCGAGCGGCAAGGACGTCGCGAACGGCGCCGTCCAGGTGATCGACAACACGGTCACGCAGCCGGTCGGCGCGATGGTCGAGCCCGGCAGGTACACGGTCGAGGCCAGGGTGATCTCCGCCGACGGTCATCCGGTCACCGTCTCCGGCGCCTTCACCGTGACGCACGCCGGTCACCCCGCGACCGAACCCGCCGGGACCACGCCGAGCTCGCAGTCCGAGGGCGGTTCGAACACGGTCACGATCGTCGCGATGTGTCTGGTGATGCTGGTCGTGGTCGCGCTGGCCGTGGTGATCGTCCGTCGCCGACCGGCGTCATGAGACGTCCACTGGCGATCGGCGGACTGGTTGCCGTCGGCATCGTTGTGATGGTGCTCGCGCTGTTCGCCGGAGGTGGCGCGCCGCAGCGGCCGCTGGACGGCCTGCTCGGTGCCGGGCTCGGGGTGTCGTGGGCGGTTCCGGTCCTGCGGTTCGTCGCCGACGCGGCCGCGGTGGCGACCGGCGGCGCCGTGGTCGGGGTCGTCCTGCTTCTGCCCGCCACCGACGGGAAGCTCGGCGACAAGGCGCTGCGTGCCTGCCAGGACGCGGCGCTCGCCGCCGGGATCTGGGCGGTCGCGAGTATCGGCGGGCTGATCGCGACCGCGACGGTCATCCTCGGCATCCCGCTGTCCCACCTGGCCGAGCATGCCGACCCGGCCGGGCGGCTCAGCCAGGTGCGCGCGCTGGCGGTCGCCGTCGTACTCACCGCCGTACTCGCCATCGTGTTGAGCGGGACCAAGACGATGCGGGCCGCCCGGGTCGCCGCCGTACTGACGATCGCGGCGCTGATCGGCCCGCTGCTCACCGGGCACGGCGCGATCGACCGTACGAACGGGTGGTCGGTGCTCGCGACCGTGTCGCTCGTCGTCCACGTGGTCGCCGCGACCGCGTGGGTGGGCGGGCTGGGCGCCGTACTGCGGTACACGCGCTCGCGGGAGTCCGTGGAGTTGTTCAGCACGCTCGCGCTGGTCTGCGCGGTGACGATGGGGATCACCGGGCTGATCACCGCGGAGATCCACCTCGACGGCCGGCAAGGCGGTTGGGGGCTGATCACGCAGTGGGTGACGAGCGGGTACGGCGTGCTCGTGCTGGGGAAGACGCTCGCGTTCGCGGCGCTGGTGTTCATCGGCTGGCAGCACCGCCGGAGCAGCCTGCCGCGGCTGGCGAACGGCGACCAGGCGGCGTTCCGCCAGCTCGCGATCCTCGAACTGGCCGTGATGGCCGGCACCATCGGCCTCGCCGTGGCGCTGTCCCGCACTCCGTGACATGTCAACGTCCGTCCGTACAATGCTGCTATGACGGAGTGGCTCGACGAGCGTGAGGCGCGGCTCTGGCAGGCGTACCGCGACACGCATCGCGAGCTGATGCGCGCGCTCGAGGCACGGATGATCGGCAACTCGGGGTTGTCCGGCGCCGACTACGCGCTGTTGCACCCGCTGTCCGAGGCCGAGAACGGGGTACTCCGCACCCGCGACCTCGGCCGCTCCGTCGGGTGGGAGCGCAGCCGGCTGTCGCACCAGGTCAGCCGGATGGAGAAGCGCGGCCTGGTCTGCCGCGAGGAGTGCACGTCCGACGCCCGCGGCTCGATGGTCCGCCTCACCGACCTCGGCCGGAAGGCGATCGACGCCGCCGCCCCCGACCACGTCGCGGCAGTCCGCAGCTACTTCTTCGACCGCCTCACCCCTTCCGAGCAGACTCAGCTCACCACCCTCCTCGACCGGATCGCCGCGCAGCTCCCCAACACCTGCGCGCCGTCCGACTGCGTCGAGTAAGTCGGCGCGTCGACAGTACGTATACGTCCACTGCTGCCGGAGGCACGCCTTTGGCCCGGCCCGATCGCGGGCAGTGGACGTATACGTACTGTCGAGCTGCCGGACCCTGACACGCCGTCACGCGGCGCGACCGGGCAGTTGCGCCGGACAGAATAGGTCGTCGGGTTCGGATGCGCGCTGGATTTGACAACCGTTTTCACTAAGGTGAGGATGTTGCGGGTGTCCGAGGCGTTGGGTAGGCGTGGGTTCCTGGGGTTGACCGGCGCGATCGGGCTGGCCGCGGCGGCCGGGTGCGGGACGGCGACCGCGGAGCCGAAGCAGGGCGGCCGGTTGCGGGCCGTGTACGCGGGCGGCGGCGCGAAGGAAGTGCTCGATCCGCACGTGCAGAGCCTGTTCGTGGACATCGCGCGGCACAAGGCGATCTACGAGAAACTGGTCGAGCTCGGCCCGGACCTGAAGCCGGTCCCGCGACTCGCCGCGAAGTGGGAGCACGACGGTACGGCGACCACCTGGCGCTTCACGCTCCGGGACGCGAGGTTCCACGACGGCGCGCGGCTGGTGCCGGACGACGTGCTGTACAGCCTGAGCCGGATCGCCGATCCCGCCGTACCGGACCGGGTCGCGCAGTCCTCGCTCGGCACGCTGGATCTCAAGCGCAGCAAGGCGATCGGCTCCTCGACGGTCGAGCTGGTACTGACCCAGCCGAACGCCGAGTTCCCCGCGCTGCTCGCCGGTATCGGCACGCAGATCGTGCGGAACGGGTTCCGGGATCCGTCGAAACCCGTCGGCACCGGCGCGTTCCGGTACCTGTCCTTCGAGGCCGGCCGGTCGATGGTCGCCTCCCGGTACGACGACTACTGGGACGGGCCCGCGCGGATCGAGGAGCTGCACATCCTGTCCGCGGAGTCCGACGCGCGGGCGAACGCCGTACAGGGCGGGCAGGCCGAGTACGCGAACGACATGACCGCGACGTTCGCGCGGACCGCGGGCAAGGCGGTTCAGGTGGTCGCGGCGAAGGCGAGCACGATGCAGGCGTTCGTGATGAAGGTCGACCAGCCGCCGTTCGACGACCCCGACGTACGGCTGGCGTTCAAGCTGCTCGCGGATCGGCAGCGGCTGGTGGACGTCGTACTCGCCGGGCGCGGCGAGGTCGGGAACGACCTGTTCGGCAAGGGATATCAGTACTATCCGGCCGACCTACCCGCACGGGAACGGGACGTGGACCGGGCGAAGGCGCTGCTGAAGAAGGCCGGTCTGGTCGGTCGTGAGGTGGAGCTGTTCACCGCCGACGCGTCGGCCGGGTTCGTGGCGGCCGCGACGTTGTTCGCCGAGCAGGTGGCCGAGGCCGGGGTGCACTTGAAGGTGACGACCGGTAGCCCGCAGACGTACGCGAAGGACCTGCTGGCGAAGGGTGCTATCGGCAACCATCGGTCCGGGGCGATGCCGATCCCGCAGTACATCACCGATCGGCTGCTGTCGCATTCACCGTTCAACGTCACACATTGGCGGCAGCCGGCGTTCGACGCGGCGTTCGCGGCGGCGCGCTCGGTGACGTCTGAGAGCGAGCGTTCGGCGCGGTACGGCGTACTGCAGAAGACGTTGCGGGACGAGGGCGGGATCCTGGCGTGGGGGTTGCCGGACTACCTCGTGGCGGTGTCGGCGAAGGTGCACGGCGTGCAGGCGGCGCCGCCGAACACGTTGGACCAGGGCCGGTTCGACAAGGTGTGGCTGGCCTGAATGCGGTCGTACGCCGTCCAGCGGGCGCTGCTCGCGGTGGTGCAGCTCGCCGTGCTGTCGGTGCTGGTGTTCGTACTGACGTCGTTGCTGCCGGGGGATGCGGCCGACCTGCGGTTCACCGAAACGTTGACGCCCTCGCAGGTTGCCGCGCTGCGGGCTGAGCTGGGGCTGGATCAACCGCCGGTGGAGCGGTTCGTGCACTGGCTGGGGAACGTGCTGACCGGTGATCTCGGTACGTCGTTGATCAGCGGGGGACCGGTCGCGGACATCGTCCGGGGTTCGATCGGCGCGACGCTGGTCCTCACACTGGCGACGCTCGCGGTCGTCGTACCGCTGGCCGTTGCCCTGGGCATCGTGATGGGTACCCGCGAGAACGGCCGAGTGGATCGCCTGGTCACGTCGGTCACGCTGGCGCTGTCGGCGATCCCGGACTTCGTGATCGCGGTGCTGCTGGTGGCGGTGTTCTCGCTGAAGCTCGGGTGGTTGCCGGCCACGTGGGTCGGCGGGAACCTGCTCGCTTCGCCGGCGCTGCTCGTGCTGCCGGTCGCTGTGTTGTTCGGACGTACCGTCTGCCTGCTGTCGCGGCAGGTCCGGGCCGGGACGATTGCGGCGTTGCAGGCGGAGTACATCACTCAGGCTCGCCGGCTTGGTGTGCCGCGGCGGCAGTTGTTGTTGCGGCACGTGCTGCCGAACGCTGCGGTTCCCGGCGTACAGGAGCTGGCCCGCACCGGCGACACGCTGCTCGGTGGGGTGCTGGTTGTCGAGGCGATCTTCGCGATTCCTGGGTTTGCGACGGCGCTGGTCGACGGTGTGGAAACGCGCGATGTGCCGGTGGTTCAGGGGCTCACGCTCGTACTGGCCGTTGCTGCTCTGCTGATCAACCTGGCGGCGGACCTCGTCTGTAACCGGTTGGTCCCGCGCTCGGAGCTCCTCCGATGAAGCGAGTCGCGGTGGGGTTGGTCGTCGTGCCGTTGGTTATTGCGGTGTTCGGTCCGTTGGTGCCGTATCACGCTCGGGAGGGCTTGCCGTACTCGTCCGCCGGGTTGCTGGGGACGGACGGGTTGGGGCGGAACGTGTTCGGGTTGCTGCTGGTCGGTGGGCGGTCGGCTTTGGGGATGGCGTTGGGGGCGGTGGTGCTGGCATACGTCGTGGGCGGGGTCGTCGGGTTGACGGCTGCGTCCACCCGGCGCCAGTGGTTGGACGAGGGTTTGATGCGGCCCCTCGACGTACTGCTGCCGTTGCCGTCGCTGCTCGTGATCAGCGTGGTCGCCGTCGGCTGGCGGGCGTCGGCGCTCGCGATCACCGTGGCGGTCGCGATGATGAACGTCCCCACCGTCGCCCGGCTGGTCCGCGCTGCCGCGTTGGACGCCGCCAGCGGGCCGGTCGTCGAGGCGCTCCGGATGCAGCAGGAGTCGTGGGTACGGATCCAGCTCGGGTACGTCGGCCGCTCGGTCCTCGGCCCGGTCGCCGCCGATCTCGGCACCCGGATCACGCTCGCCGTGTTCGTCGTCGCCTCCGTCAACTTCCTCGGCCTCGGCCTGAGCCCCACCGCCCCCGACTGGGCCGTCACCGTCTCCCGCAACCGCGAAGGCCTGCTCCTCCAACCGTGGTCGGTCCTCGCGCCCGCCCTCCTCCTGGTCTCCTTCACCCTCGGCTTCAACCTCCTCGCCGACCACCTCCTCCACCACTCCCGCCACCCGCAGGAGACCCCACGATGAGCCCCCACCCCCAACCGACCGAACCACCCGAGCACAACCCTCTACCAAACAACCTGACCCCGTCGCCGGCTCCCCGCTCTGCGGGGGAGGTGGTTGTTCGGGTTGCGGGGTTGTGTGCGGCTGCCGGTGGTGGGGTGTTGGTGGACGGGGTTTCGTTCGAGGTTGTGGCGGGGGAGATTACGGCGTTGGTGGGGGCGTCGGGGGCCGGGAAGACCACGGCGGCGCTGGCGTTGCTGGGGGAGTGTGGTGAAGGGGTACGGCTGGAAGGGCGGGTCGAGGTCGCGGGGGAAGTGGTTGTCGACGGCAACGGGGTGACGGATGTGGATGTGCGGGGGCGGGTTGTCGCCTACCTGCCGCAGCATCCCGGGAGTGCGCTGAACCCCGCCCGGCGGATCGGGGCGACCCTGGACGAGTTGGGGAAGCTCCACGGCGGCGATCCGGTCGAGGCTCTCCGCGCCGCCCAGCTCCCCACCGACAACGGAATCCGAAAACGTTTTCCCCACCAGTTCTCCGGCGGTCAACGGCAACGCGTCGCCCTGGCGCAGGTGCTGACCTGCAGGCCGAGCGTGCTGGTACTGGACGAGCCGAGCACCGGCCTCGACTCGATCACCCGGCTGCACCTGGTGCGGGAGTTGCGCGAGCTGGCCGCGACCGGCCTCGGGATCTTGTTGCTCAGTCACGATCTCGGACTCGTCCGCGCCCTCGCCCACCGGGTCGTGGTCCTCGACGCCGGTCACGTGATCGCCTCCGGCGGCCTCGACGTACTCCCGGCCGCTCCCGACCTGCCCGGCACGGGAACCTCCACCGCCCACCAGCCGTTGCTCAAGGCAATGAACTTGTCAGCATCGGTACGCCGCGAGCTCCTGCTCCGTCAGGTGGACCTGATCGTCCGCGCTGGCGGCTGTCTCGGCATCGTCGGCCGTTCCGGCAGCGGCAAGACCACCCTGGCCCGCTGCCTCGCCGGCCTGCACGAGCGCCACACCGGCACCATCCACCTCGACGACACCCCGCTTCCGGTACTCCGCAAACGCTCCCGCGACCAGCACCGCCGCGTGCAGTACGTCTGGCAGGAGGTCCGCGGCTCCTTCGACGAGCGCCGCCCCGTCGACCAGCAGGTCGCCCGTACCGCCGAACGGCTCCGCGCCCTCGCCCCGCACCAGGCCCACGCCGAGGCAGTCGCCACGCTCGCCCGGCTCGGCGTCGCCGCGATCACCGCCGCCCGCCCACCGAGCCGGCTCTCCGGCGGCGAACTGCAACGCGCCGCCCTCGCCCGCGCCGTCCTCGCGAACCCCGACGTCCTGATCTGCGACGAGATCACCACCGCCCTCGACGACCGCGGTACGGCGCTCGTCCTCGACCTGCTCGGCGAACTGAAGGCCCGCGGCACGGCGCTCATCTGGATCGGCCACGACCTCGGACTGGTCGCTGCCGTCGCCGACGAGGTGATGGTCCTCGACGCCGGCCGCGTGGTCGAACAAGGACCGCCGGCCACCCTGACGACCGCGCCGCGGCACGACCTGACCCGCCAACTGGTCGCGGCCGCCCGGCTCGGCACCCCCGAATCTCCGCCCGTGGCATCCATCGACCTGAGGAGCGAACCGCGCCGATGACGCGACTGCACGACCACCTGGCGGAGGCGATCAAGGACCCGGACCCGATTCGGGTGGGCGACCTGATCTGTCTGCGGTTCGAGACGATGAAGGTGTACTCCGCGCTCGGCGCCGTCCGGCATCTCCTGGACACCGGGCGCGTCCGGCCCGGCGACACCCTGATCGACAGCTCGAGCGGGATCTACGCGCACGCGCTCGCGCTGGCCTGCCACCGGTACGGGATGAAGTGCCACATCGTCGGCTCCACCACCGTCGACCGGACGCTGAGGATCCAGCTGGAGATCCTCGGCGCGACCGTCGAGCAGGTGCCGTCCTCGAACAACCTGCAGCTCGACCAGAACCTCCGGGTCCGCCGGATCGGCGAGATCCTCCGCGACAACCCGACGTACCACTGGATGCGGCAGTACCACGACGACATCCACTACCTCGGGTACCGCGCGGTCGCGGACCTGGTCGCGTCGCTGGTGCCGAGCGGGCCGTTGTGCCTGGTCGGCGGCGTCGGTACGGGCGCGTCCACCGGCGCGATCGCGGCGTACCTGCGGGAGAGCGGGCGGGACGTGAACCTGGTCGGCGTTCAGCCGTTCGGGAGCGTCACGTTCGGGGCCGGGCACACGCAGGACCCGGAGATGATCATCGCCGGGATCGGCAGCTCGATCGAGTTCCGGAACGTGCGGCACGAGCTGTACGACCGGTTGCACTGGGTTTCCTTCGAGTACGCGATGTCGGCGGCGGTGGACCTGCTCCGGACCTCCGGCGTGTTCGCGGGGCTGTCGACCGGAGCGGCGTACCTGTCGGCGCTCTGGGAGCACAACTGCGACACCGGGCGGAAACACGTTTTCCTGGCCGCGGACACGGGTTTCCGGTACGTCGAGTCGGCATTCGCCCGGCATGCCGAGGCGCGCCCGATGGCGTCGATGCGACCGCGGGAGATCGACTCGCTGGAGGAGCTCGCCGTGCCCTGGTCGGCGATGTCGTGGAACCGGAGAGAGTCGGCGCAGCTCCGGCATGCGGAACTTCCATCTGCGACCCCGTCGCATTAATGTGAGATCCGTGAGTGACCGCTCCGCCCCGAACCGCACTGCCACCGACCGCCGCTCGCTCCTGTACTGCTTCCGACCAGAAGGCCGACCGCAACTCCCCGCCCTGCACTACATCCCCGAAAGGCTGGCCGCCCTCCCATGACCACCAACCCCGCTCTCGTGTCCGTAGGTCAACTGATCGAGTCCGTGCTCGCGGGTGCCTTCGGCCCCGCCGCCGGCACGTTCGACATCACCAGTGCGTTCTGGCTGCACCACACCACCCGCCTTCCCGGTGCCGACGTCACCTATCGCAACTAC
>NZ_DASRVN010000706.1:0-8997 GCF_035655035.1 Kribbella sp.
GAGGTTGTGGCAGTGGTCCATCCAGAGGCCTGGGTTGTTGGCGACGAAGGCGATTTCGTAGGTTTCCTTGTTGCCTACCTCCAGGGTGTCGGTCCACCAGGGGGAGCCGGTGGCGGTGACGCCGTTGCGGGAGAGGACTACAGCGTGGTGGCCGTGGAGGTGCATGGGGTGGGCCTGACCGCTGGTGTTGGAGATCTTCATCCGGACCACGTCCCCCTCGGCGACCATGAACATCGGTACGTCGGGGAACTTGTGGCCGTTGATCGTCCACCACAGGCCCGGTTTGCCGTCCAGGAAACCCGCCGTCCGGCCGATGCGGTACTCGAAGTTGCGGTTCGCCTTGGCCGGGTCGAAGCCCAGCGGCGCCGGCGTACCGTACGTCAGCAGGTCGACCGTGTTCGCGGGCAGTTCCCCACTCGGCGGGTCCGTGCCGGCCGGCGCGATCCCGAGCGACAACGACGACGTACCTGCCACCAGACGCAGACCGCCTGCCGGTACGGCCGCCTCGAGGTCCACGCGTCCACCGGCCGGTAGCGCATAAGCCGCAGTCACCGGCGTGGGCCCGTGGACGTCGTGCCCGTCGACGGCGACCACCTCGTACGGCGTCCCGAGCAGCCCCACGCGCAGGATCGTGTTGTCGGTGTTGATCACCCGCACCCGTGCCGACGTACCAGCCGGAACGTCCACCCGCGCAGCACCAGTACGCCCGTTGATGGTCCGCTTGCCGTCGTACGTATGGATGGTCGCGACAACGTCACCAGGAGTGGCCGGCGCGATCACGATCGGCCCGAACAGCCCGCCCTTGACCTCGTCGCTGGACACCTGGTGCGAGTGGTACCAGTACGTCCCCGCCTGCTCCGCCTTGAAGCGGTACACGTGCTTCCCGCCCACCGGCACCGCGTCCTGCGTGACCCCGGCGACCCCGTCCTCGGCATTCGGTACGTCGATCCCGTGCCAGTGCAGCGTGGCGCCGTCCTTCACGGACTCGTTCACGAACGTGACCTGCACCAGGTCGCCGACCTTGGCCCGGATCAGCGGACCCGGCGACGTACCGTTCACCGTGTATCCGTCGACGGTCTCACCGGACGCGAGCTGGTACTTCTGCTTGCGCGCGACCAGCGTCACGTTCACGTCCGGCGTACCGGTCTTCGGCCCGGTCAGATCGGCGACGCTCATGCCGCTCATGTGGTCCATGTGGTCCATGTGGCCCGCCGAGGTCGGGCCGCCGCCGTAGTCGGCGTACCCCATCTCCGCCGGGTTGTACGAACCCGGGACCAGGCTGGTCGCCCAGAGGTAGCCCAGCGGTACGAGTACCGCCAGCACCACCCCGAGCGCGACCAGCCGGCCCCGCTTACCCAAGGATCTACGCAGCCGCACCTCAGGCACTGGTCACGGATTCCTTCGGTACGGCGGCCCGCCGGGCGCCGGCGCTCGCGATGCCCGCGATCACCAGGCCGTTGATACCGTGCAGGACCCCGAGCGCCGGTACCCCGAAGGACACCACCGCGAGCAGGAACTGCACGACCACCAGGCCGACCACGATCCCGGCCAGCACCCGGCCGCGCGGTACATCGGTCAGGAACGACAGGATCAGGAACACCAGCGCGAGCAGCCCGATCACCGAGCCCGCGATGCTGTGGTACGTCTCGCCGAAGTTGCTGTAGTCGGCGCCGATCGTGGCGCCGTCGTTCGCGGCCTTCGCGATCGTGAAGCCGGACAGCGCGATCGACGCCACCTGCAGGACGACCGCGATCGCGATCGTCAGGCCGACGATCCGGTACGCGTTTCTCATGCCCGGCGCTCCATCCGGCGCTTGCGGATCACGAACACCGCGGCGACGATCAGCGCGATCGGGAGGATCGGCGGGTGCCCGCCGCCGAACACGCAACCGATGGACGCCAGTACGCCGAGCACGCCCAGCACGATCAGCAACGGCAACGGCACCCGGCTGATGAACCCCCGCGCGGCCCACGGTGGACGACCACCGAATCCACCGCTACCGGAGCCGGACCCCGCGGGCCCGGCACTGCCGGCGGAGTTCTCCGGTGCCGTCCACGGTGGCTTCCGCCAGCCCCACGGTCCCGCCCAGCTCTCACCCTCGGCACCGGCGGCGCCGTGCGGGGCAGCGCCCGGCCCGGCCTGGTGCGGACCGGGCAGGTCGGCGAACTGCGCCTGCAGGTCTGCCTCGGTTTTGGCTTTGAGGACCTGCTCGACGCGTTCGGAGTGTTCCTCCGCGGTCAGCCGGCCGGCTTCGTAATGTTCGCCGAGGCGCCGGACGGCGTCCTCGCGTTCACGGTCGCCGATGCGGATCGGTCCGCCCGGCCTCTCCTCGTTCATGACTCTCCTCGATGGTCGAAGGTTCTCCGATGCCACCAAGGTTGTCGCTCCGGGCCGCCGATCCGCGTCGCCTCAGCGGCGGTACCTCCGCTACCCCCGGAGGAGCACGCTGCACCGCTGGACGCAGTACGGCGTACTCCCCCGGGCGTAGTACCACCCAGGGTCAACCCTCAGGCATACCCTCAGCTGTTCCCTCAGCTGTTCACAGCGAGGATCTTGTTCACGTCCGCGTTCGCCTTCGCCAGCGACGCCGGATCGGCCTCGAACGACAGCACCGCGTCCATCGCCGGTGTCATCACCGCGGTGACGTCCGCGGCGTTCGGGTTGGCCGGGTACGGGAACACGTCACCGGCCTCCACGGGCTCCAGGAACGGCGTCACGTCCCACCCGCTCTTCGCGAACGCCGCCTTCGCCGCCGGCATGCTGGCCGCCACCGCCGGGAACACCACGCCCGCCTTGGCGACGATGTCCTGCGCGGTCTGTGAGCCGAGGAACTTCACCCAGGCCCAGGACGCGTCCCGCTGCGTCGTCCCGGCCCAGATGGTGTCCGCCAGCCCGTTCATCATCGACATCCGCTTGCCGATCGGCCCGATCGGCAGCCGTGCCAGCTTCGTCTTCACCTGTTTGAGCGTGCCGTACGTCCCGAGCATCCAGGACCCGTTCGGCGTGATCGCGTACTTCCCGGCGCCGAACGACGTGGTCACGTCCACGCCGGACTTCGCCTGCGCGTACGTCGGCATCAGGCCCTTGGTGATCAGCCCGCGCCACCACCCGATCGTGTCGGTGAACTTCGGGTCGCCGTAGAAGAACTTCGTCCCCCACGGTTCGCCCTCGGAGTACTTCCAGCCGTTGGTCGCGGCGTACCAGCTCCAGCTGGTCTGCCCGTCACCACCGCCGGCGTCGGCGTACCCGAGTCCGTAGACCTTCACGTTGTTCTTGTCGAACCCCGGCTGGTCGCCCCGGCGGCCCTTCGAGTCCACGGTCAGCCGCCGGACGATCTGCTCGAACGTCCCGCCGTCGTGCGGGTTCCAGGTCATCGAGTTGAGCTGCTCGGTGCTGATCCCGGCGGCTTCGGTGAACGCGCTGTTGTAGAAGTAGACCTCGGTGTCCCAGTCCTTCGGCAGGCCGTACCGCTTGCCGTCGGCACCGATCCACCGCTCCGCGAGACCTTTCTGGTAGATGCCCAGGTCAACGTTGTCGCGGGCGACGTAGTCGTCGATCGGCAGCACCTGCCCCTTGGCTGCGAACAGCGGGTACTTCGAGGAGTGCCCGGTGAACACGTCCGGCGCGGTGTTCGAGATGAACCCGGTGACCAGCTTCGACCAGTAGTCGTTCCAGCCGTACTGCTCGATCTTCACCGAGTACCGCGGGTTCTGTTGGTGGAAGACCTTCGCGCACTCGGTGTACATCGGCAGCTGCGCGGAGTCCCACAACCAGTAGATGATCTCGCCGTCGCCCCGCGCGGCGGCGCCGTTGTTGCAGGCGGCAACAGCCGGAACGGCGAGCGACGCGAGTCCTGCCTTCAGCAGGGTCCTTCGTGACAGTGTCATTTGATCCCCGAGAAGCCGATGGAGTTCGTGATCCGCTTGGCGAACGCCAGGAACAGGATGATCATCGGCAGCGCCGCGATCAGCGTCGCCGCCATCAGCCCGGCCCAGTCCGGCCCGCCCTGTGGCGTCTGCGAACGGAACACGCCCAGCGCGACCGTCAGCACCCGGACGTTCTCCTGCTGGCCGACGAGCAGCGGCCAGAAGTAGTCGTTCCAGGAGTTGATGTAGGTCAGGATCGCCAGCGTCGCGATCGGCGCACCGCTCATCGGGATGATCAGCCCGAAGAAGATCCGCCGGTGCCCGGCGCCGTCGATCATCGCCGCCTCCTCGAGTTCCCGGTTGATGCCGAGGAAGAACTGCCGGAGGAAGAAGATCGCGAACGGCGTCATGAACGCCCCCGGCAGGATGATGCCGGCGAAGCTGTTCAGCAGCCCGAGGTTCTTGATCAGGATGAAGTTCGGCAGCGTGGTGAAGATCGGCGGCACCATCAGCGCGGCCAGGAACAGGGCGAACACCTTGTCCCGGCCGGGCCAGCGCAGCCGGGCGAACGCGTACGCCGCCATCGCGCTGAAGAACACCTGGCAGGCGGTCGTGATCGTTGCCACCACCAACGAGTTCCGCAGGTACAGCCAGAAGTTCACGGCCGCACCGGAACCACCTTGCGCCTGCGCCTCGGCGATCGACGAGAGCCCGAGGACCCGCTTGAACGCGCCGAGCGTGGTCTCCACCGGCAGCAGCGAATGCGGGTGCCCGGGCAGCTGCGTGTTGTCGGAGAACGCCGTACGCAACATCCAGTAGAAGGGGAACAGCGTGACGATCAGCAGGATGAACAACAGCACCCAGGCGACCGTCCTGCCGACGCTGAGTCGTCTCATCCCAGATCACTCTCCCGCGCCCGCAGCAACTTCAGTTGCACCAGGGAGACGACCGCGAGGATCGCGAACAGCACCAGCGCCATCGCGGACGCGTACCCGAAGTCGAACCGGGTGAACGCGCGCTCGTAGATGTAGTAGTAGATGACCCGCGTCGCGTTGATCGGACCGCCCTGTGTGGTGACAGCGACCGTGTCGAAGATCTGGAACGACCCGATCATGGTGACCACCAGGACCATCACCAGCACGGGCCGCAGCAGCGGCAGCGTGATCCGCCAGAACGTCTTCCACTCGGTCGATCCGTCCACCTCGGCGGCCTCGTAGACGTACGACGGGATCGTCTGGAGCCCGGCGAACACGAGCAGCGCCGTGTACCCCATGTGCCGCCAGACGTTGATCCCGGCAACGGTCGGGATCGCCCAGTGCGAGTCGCCGAAGAACGCCACCGGGTCGACCCCGAACCAGCTGAGGAACGTGTTCACGACGCCGACCTGGACGTCGAGCATCCAGTACCAGACCAGCGCGACCACCACGTTCGCGACCAGGTACGGCGCGAGGATGATCGCGCGTACCGTGATCGACTTGGTCAGCCGGTACATCAGCATCGCGATCCCGACCGCCAGCACGGTCTGCAGGCCGATGTTGATCACCACGTACTCGACCGTGACCACCAGCGCGTTCCAGAAGAAGCTGTCGTGGATCATCCGCTCGTAGTTGGCCAGTCCGTTGAACTTCGGCGCGGAGAGCAGGCTGTACTCGGTGAAGCTCAGGTACGCGCCGCGCAGCGTCGGCCAGATGTAGAACACCACGAACCCGAGCGTGGCCGGGGCGAGGAAGATCATCGCGACCTTGAGGTCTCCCAGGCTGCGCCTCTTCCCCGGCGGCGCCGCCTGTCCCCCGTGACTTCGTGCGGTCTCTGGTGGTGCGTTGGTAGTGGTCACGGGGGATCTCCTCTTCTGTCCGGCGGCCGGGCGGGCTTACCCGGCCGCGGTAACTTCCAGCAAGATCGCGCTCTCCGGCCACTGCGCGGGCATGAGCACTCCGACCGAGGCGAGGGCGGCGCCGTTCAACTGCACGCTTCCACCGTCGGCCGACCACTCCGCTGACCGCGAGTCGAGACCGGGTGTCGTGACCTTGCTGATGCGGTACGTCGTCCGCGGGTCGAGTCCGGGCAACCGCACCCGTCCGACCGCCGACGTCACCGACTGCTTCATCTGTACGACGCTGAACACGCCGTGGGACTCGTCCTGCGCCACGACGCCGTGCACCAGCACGTCCTCGGGACCGCGATCCGCGCGGACCACCCGACCGGTGTGCAGCAGCGGCCGCAGCTCCTTGTGCAGGGCCACCCAGCCCTTCAGCTCTGCGCGCTCCTCGGCGCTGGCGGACGCGATGTCCCACTCGATCCCGAAGTGCCCGAACAGCGCGGTGATCGCGCGGAACGACAGCGTCTGCGTCCGGCCGGTGGTGTGCGCCCGCGGCGGGCCGACGTGGCAGCCGATCAGCTCCGGCGGCAGCAACAGCTGCGTGTACCGCTGGATGGTCTGCCGCTCGAGCGCGTCGTTGCTGTCACTGCCCCAGACCCGGTCGGTGCGCTCCAGGATGCCGAGGTCGACGCGGGCGCCGCCGGAGGAGCAGGACTCGATCTCCAGGCCCGGGTGCCGGCGCTTCAGCTCGTCGATCAGCCGGTATACGGCCGCCGTCTGCTCGTGGATGCCCGCCGTACCGGTGTGCTGGTTGCCGCCGTCGACGAAGTCGCGGTTGTGGTCCCACTTCAGGTACGCGATGTCGTACTCGCCGAGGATGCTGTCCAGGCGCTCGAGGATGTAGTCGTACGCCTCCGGGATGCCGAGATTCAGGCCCTGCTGGTGGCGCGCGGTCGGCGGCATCCGGTCGCCGGTGGCGAGGATCCAGTCCGGGTGCTTGCGGGCCAGGTCCGAGTCCGGGTTCACCATCTCCGGCTCCACCCAGAGCCCGAACTGCAGGCCGAGACCCCTCACGTGGTCGACCAGCGGGTGCAGGCCGTTCGGCCAGATGCCCTCGTCGACGTACCAGTCGCCGAGCCCGGCGTGGTCGTCGCGGCGGCCGCGGAACCAGCCGTCGTCCAGGACGAACCGCTCCGCCCCGACCTCGGCGGCCGCGTCCGCGAGCGACTTCAGCTTCGCCAGGTCGAGGTCGAAGTACACGGCCTCCCAGGTGTTCAGTACGACGGGACGCGCGCTGCGCGGGTGGTTCGGCCGGGCCCGCAGGTACTCGTGGAAGCGCTGCGCGAGCTGGTCGAGGCCGACGCCGTACGAGCCGTAGATCCACGGGGTGCTGTAGGTGCCCTGCGGCTGCAGACGACCCTCGCCCGGGAGCAGCAGTTCGCCGCCGCCGATCACGCCGTACCCGGTCATGCCGCGCTCGGCGTACGAACGGTGGTTGCCGCTCCAGGCGGTGTGCACGCCCCAGACCTCGCCGGTCCGGAAGCCGAAGCTCTCGGTGCCGGCCAGCAGCAGGAGCGTCGCGTCGGCGCCGGTACGGCCGCGGCGGTTGTCGCGGATGTGCGCGCCCTGCGTGAACGCGTGCCGCTGCGGGTGCCGCTCGCCGATGTGCCGGCCGGTCAGGTCGAGCAGCTCGGTCGCCTCGGTCGGCACCGGGAGCGCGAGGAACAGCCCGTCGACGGTGTACGGCGTAGTGCCGGCGTTGGTCAGGTCGGCCTTGGCCTTGACCAGGCCGGAGTCGGTGAGCTCGATCGTGAGTTTGAGCTCGAGCCCGGCGTCGGCGGCCTCGACCTGCACGGTGTTGCCGGTCTGCGCGACGTTCGTGAGCCGGAAGCTCGGGGAGAAGTCCTGGCCGTCGCGGTGCCCGTTCAGGCCGGGCAGCCCGAACCAGCCGGCCGAGTACTCCGGCACGATCGCGACCGGGAGGTCCTCGTTCAGCCCGCTCCCGCTCTGCACCGCCCCGGCGCCGCGCCGCAGGTCCAGCAGAGCGTTACCGGTCAGCTCACCCAGGTCCGCGCCCCAGTGCAGGACGGAGGGCAAGGCCGGACCGGAACAGTCCAGCACCAGGCTGACGCCACCAGCCCGGAGCTGCAGAATCTCGATGTTCGCCACTGTTGATTCACTCTGCTTTCTGATTGATTTCAGGACGGAACTATTTCCCGCCGCGAGCCGGTTGTCAATGCTTCACGAAGTTAAGTAAATACCCTAAGCCCCTCTACAACGAAGGAAAAGCGGGTAACTCAGCGGCCGAGGCTGCGCTTGCGGACCGAGCGGAGCCAGTCGTCGACGGTCCTGACATCCGGGGTTGCCGGGAGGACCGTGTGCTGCAGGGCGGCGTCGAGTTGTTCGTGGAGTTGGAGGCGCCAGTGTTCGACCTCGGACCACGGGAGCTCGCCGCGTTTGATGGCCAGCAGGCGGTCGCGGTGTTGGCCGGCGTCTACCACGAGGGTTGCTTCGAGCAACAGTTCGCGGGCCGAGAGCAACAACCGGATCAGGTGCATGACGTGCTTCCACTTCGGCGTACCGTCGCGGCGGAAGTCCGTCTCGAGCTTCTTGAACTGACTGAGCACGTAGCCGGAGTACGTCTGGTACGCGAGCTGGGACAGGAACGCCCTCCGCAGTCCGACGAGCTCTTCGCCGAGCGGGGTCTGGCGGACGACGAGCGGCGAGTGCAGGACCTCGAGCAGGTTCGGGTTCGACTTGAGGGCGAGTTCGCAGAACCGCTCGACCTCCCACGCGAACCACTCCGGCTCCGGCCCGTCCACGTGCGCCGGCGGCTTCGCGAGGGACCAGAACGCCTCGGTCGGCGCGACGTACACGCCCCGCGTGTCGGTGTCCGACTCCGCCGTGTCCAGCCCGAACGCCCGCGACCCGACCACCGCGGCGTAGATCGTGTGCTCCCGCACCAGCCGGTCCCCGTCCGGCTGCTCGAGCCCGATCGCCTCGTCCTGGTACGCCGTCCGCAAACTCAACTGCTCCCGCCCCGCCACGGTCTCCCGGCCGTCGACGAGCCGTACGACGTACCGCTCGTCCGCGGTCACCCCGGCCACCCGCCCGGTCGCCCCGCGCTGCGCCGTACCGCCCTGGCTGTCCGGCCCCGCCACCCGGACCACCACCTGCGTACCCACCGGCAACTGCGGTCCCTGAACTGCCACGCAACCATCGTGCCTCAGCGTCGGGGGCATCGATGCGATGACAGAATGCGCACACATCAGTACGCTCGGTCCACCGAACTCCCGGTGTGAGAGGCCTTCC
>NZ_DASRVN010000707.1:0-3246 GCF_035655035.1 Kribbella sp.
CGCGGTGATCGTCCCGGTCCTCACGATCGGCGGCGTACTGCTACTCCCGGGCGCCCTCCAGATCGTGCAGCGCCTGTTCGACGCCACGACGGTCTGGCTCGCCGGTCAGTCCTGAAGACGACCGGTCAGGTACGACGGCACGCCGCCGGACTCGAGCGCCGCGGCGAACCTGCGCTGATTCCGATCGCCCGGCCATGCCTCCAGGAAGAACAGCGGCAGCGCGAGCGCCGCGCCGATCAGCACCACCCAGTAGCTCTCCGCGACGAACGCGAGCGCGATCGAGATGAAGAACACGCCCTCGCAGACCGCGAACCGTACGAACGTCGACGCCGTGAACCGCCGCCACGACTCTGCCTGTACGTCGGCAGCCGGACGGCTCGAGTACTCGAGTGGCGGCGTACGGAACCCAGCCAGCTCGCAGATCGCGTACGCGCCGGCCGCGGCGGCCAGCACCACCAACGGATGCCAGCTCTTCGGGAAGTCCCCGATCCCGTCGGTGCCGAGGACGAACCACAGGACCAGCGTCAGCATCGGGATCGCGCCGGCCAGCGTCGCGCACACCATGGTCAGGCTCTGGCGGGCGGCGGGGGAGGCGGGGGCGGCAGAAGGTGTCGACACGCGCAAGAGACTAAAGCATCGAAATCACTACGGATAGCAATGGTAAAACCACGGAGAGTATTCGCAGAAGTTTTTCCGGACTTTTTCGCCGGAAGCTGTAACGACTACCGGGGCGGCCCCGATAGGACGAGTGAGCCTGGTGGCTGCCCGGACCCCCGAGCGGACAGCCACCAGGCCTACCCATTTCTTCAGGGGTCGGGAGCGGTAATCTGAGGCTCATGTCCTCGCCAGTAACCACGCCCTCGCAGGCGCTGCCCTTCGGCCGTCTGACGACCGCGATGATCACGCCGTTCCGGCCCGACGGCTCTCTCGACCTCACCGCCACCCAGAAGGTCGCGACGTACCTCGTCGACGCCGGCAACGACGCCCTGGTGCTGAACGGGACCACCGGCGAGGCTCCGACCACGTCGGACCAGGAGAAGGTGCAGATCATCCGCGCGGTCCGCGAGGCCGTCGGAGCCCGGGCGAAGATCGTCGCCGGGGTCGGTACCAACGACACCGCCCACACCGTCGAGTGCGCCAAGCAGGCCGAGGCCGCGGGCGCCGACGGTCTGCTGGTCGTGACGCCGTACTACAACAAGCCTCCGCAGGCCGGGCTGCGCGCGCACTTCACCGCGGTCGCCGACGCCACCGGCCTGCCGAACATGCTGTACGACATCCCGGCCCGCGCCGGGGTGGAGATCAGGACCGAGACGCTGATCGACCTCGCCGCGCACCCGCGGATCGTCGCGGTGAAGGACGCCAAGGGCGACCTGGCCGGGACCACCAAGGTGCTGGCGAACACCGATCTGTTCTACTACTGCGGTGCCGACGAGCTGAATCTCGCCTCCTTGGCGATCGGCGCGGCCGGGATCGCGAGCGTGGTAGCCCATGTCGCGAGCCGGGAGTACCGGCAGCTGATCGACGCCGTGGTGGCCGGCGACCTCGCCACCGCACAGGAGATTGATCGACGGCTGGTGCCCGCCGTCGAGACGATCATGACCAGGACCCAGGGCGCCATCATGGTGAAGGCCGCGCTCCAGCTGGCCGGCGTCATCGAGCACGCGACGCTGCGGTCGCCGCTGGTCGAGGCGACGGCCGAGCAGCTGGCGTGGCTCACCACTGACCTCAAGACGGCAGGACTGATTGCATGAGCCATCCCCATCCAGATCTCGACGCGCCCGGACCTCTCGCTCCGGGCGCTTTGCGGGTCACCCCGCTCGGCGGCCTCGGCGAGGTCGGCCGCAATATGACCGTGTTCGAGTACGACGGCAAGCTGCTGATCGTGGACTGCGGCGTACTCTTCCCGGACGAGAACCAGCCCGGCGTGGACCTGATCCTGCCGGACTTCGAGCCGATCCGGGACCGGCTGGACGACATCGTCGCGGTGGTGCTGACGCACGGCCACGAGGACCACATCGGCGGGTTGCCCTACCTGCTGCGTGAGCGGGGCGACATCCCGGTGGTCGGGTCGCAGCTCACGCTCGCGCTGCTCGAGGGCAAGCTGAAGGAGCACCGGCACCGCAACGTGCCGCAGCAGACCGTGGTCGAGGGCGAGAAGCTCCAGATCGGCCCGTTCGTCTGCGAGTTCGTTGCGGTGAACCACTCGATCCCGGACGCGCTCGCGGTCGCGATCAAGACCCCGGCCGGCGTCGTACTGCACACCGGCGACTTCAAGATGGACCAGTTGCCGCTGGACAACCGGATCACCGACCTGCGCGCGTTCGCGCGGCTCGGCGAGGAGGGTGTCGACCTGTTCATGGTCGACTCCACGAACTCCGAGGTGCCCGGCTTCACCACCCACGAGCGCGACATCGCGCCGGTGCTGGACCGGGTCTTCACGAAGGCGAAGAACCAGCGCATCATCGTCGCCTGTTTCGCCTCCCACGTACACCGCGTCCAGCAGGTGATGGATGCCGCGGTGAAGCACAAGCGCAAGGTCGCGTACGTCGGCCGCTCGATGGTCCGGAACATGGGCGTCGCCCGCGACCTCGGCTTCCTGAACGTGCCCGGCGACACGCTGATCGACATGCGCGAGCTGGACGACTACCCGCCGGAGCAGGTGGTGCTGGTGTCGACCGGTTCGCAGGGCGAGCCGATGTCGGCGCTGTCCCGGATCGCCGCGAACGACCACAACGTCGTCCACCTGCAGCCCGGCGACACCGTCGTACTGGCGTCGTCGCTGATCCCCGGCAACGAGAACTCGGTGTACCGGGTGATCAACGGCCTGATCCGGCACGGCGCGAACGTGATCCACAAGGGCAACGCGCTGGTGCACGTGTCCGGGCACGCGAGTGCGGGTGAGCTGCTGTACTGCTACAACATCGTGAAGCCGCGCAACGTGATGCCGGTGCACGGCGAGGTCCGGCACCTGCACGCGAACGCGGACCTCGCGATCCAGACCGGCGTACCGCGGGAGAACGTGGTCGTGGTCGAGGACGGCGTGGTGGTGGACCTGATCGACAAGAAGGCCGTGGTGGCCGGCAAGGTCGAGTGCGGGTACGTGTTCGTGGACGGGTCGACCGTCGGCGACATCACCGAGACCTCGCTGAAGGACCGCCGGATCCTCGGCGACGAGGGCTTCATCTCGGTGATCGCGGTGATGGACTCCGTCACCGGCAAGCTGACCGCCGGGCCGGAGATCCAGGC
>NZ_DASRVN010000708.1:0-7180 GCF_035655035.1 Kribbella sp.
GTACAGCCCGAACTGCTTCGCCAGCGCGTGCTGGTTCGGCGTCACGTTCTCGCCGTACTGCGTCAGCGCCGGGTCGCCGTTGCCCTGCGGGATGTCGCCGTACACCTGGTCGTAGGTCCGGTTCTCCTTGACGATCAGGAACACGTGCTTGATCGTCGACGGGGCGCCGAGCCGCAGCGGTACGGGTACCGGCACCGCCTTCTTGGAGCCGGTGGCCGCCGAGCCCGGGGTCCAGCCGTTCTGCTGGAACACCTGCGCCGTCAGACCACGGATCGCCTGGTCGTTGGGCAGCTGGAACTTGGTCAGGCTCGACGTGGTGTCGTGCGTGCCGTGACCGGCGGCGGTCGTCGTACGGCGCGCGTCGACACCGCGGGTGTTGGACACCACGATGTCCTTGCCGACCTGCGCGAGCTCGGCCGGGAAGTAGTCCGTGGGGACCAGGCCGACGTAGCTGACCGGCTCCAGCGCGCTCTTGTACTTGTACACCGCGACCGCGTTGGCCCGGCCGAGCGACACCAAGAGGTGACCGTCGTCGGTGAGCACCACGCTGTTCGGCTCGTAACCGACCGAGGCCTCCGGCCACGGCTGGGTGGCGATGGTCTGGACGACCTTGTCGCGCTTGGAGTCGATGACCGAGATGCTGTTCGTCGCCGTGTTGGTCACGAACACCGCGCCGTTCTTGGCGTAGACGGCGGTCGGGTGCAGGCCGACGTCGATGCTGCCGACCGCGGCGGCCGGGTTCGACAGGTCGATCACGCTGACGGTACCGGTGGTGGTCGCCGCGTCCTTGTTGGCCACGACGTCGGTGCCGTACGAATTGACGGTCGTGTCGCCGGCCTTGGCCGGGCGGCCGCCCTCGTTGCTCACGTAAAGCTTGTTGCCGACGACAACCAGGCCACGCGGGGCGTTGCCGGTGTTCCAGCTCTGCTTGATCGTCCCGGTGGCGGCGTCGATCGCGACCACGCGGTTCTGGCCGTTGACGGCCGAGTACACCGTCGAGCCGTCGGCGGAGAACACCGCCGCGCCGACCAAGGCGCGCTTCGAGCCCTGCGCGGCGATCGTCACGAACGTCGGGTTCGCCAGCGTTCCGTCCGCGTTCACGTCGAACTTGCGGTACCCGTCGGACTGACCGAGCCAGACCTGCTTGCCGTCCGGCGAGTACGTCGGGCCTTCCTGGCCGACGTCGTTGCCGGGGATCTTCAGGTCCGCGGCGGCGTTGTTGCCGACGTACTGCTGGACCTTCCAGTTCTTCAGGTCGATGATCGCCAGCGCCATCCCGCCGTCGGTCACCGAGGCGGCCATGTGGCTGCCGTCCGGGCTGACCGTGGACGACATGATCTTCCCCTTCTGGAGGAGAAGGCGGTCGCCGAGCGGCTTGATGTACTGGTCGGCCGACACCACCTGGCCCTTGTCCGTGACCTGACCGACCTGGTCGGATCCGAACTGACGGGTCGAGGCGACTGCGGTGCCGGCGAGTGCGATGGCGACTGCCGTGGTGCCTGCGGTCACCAGTGGAACCCTGCGCCGGAGCGAGCTGGACGGGCCCGCTTCGTCACGCCTGCGGCGGCGTGTTACCTGCATGGGGATGATCCCTTCGGGTTGGCCTTACTTGGCGGGTAGCAGCTCGATGTTGCCGTCGAACTGCCACAGTGGGTTCGGTTCGTCCCCGGACGGGGTGCGGACCAGGAAGAAGCCGTTCACTTCTTTCGGTCCGTCCCCGTCGCTGACGTACCGACCGAGTGGGTTGATGTCGAGCTGGTAGATCGCCGAGCCGGCCACGTCGACCCCCGGGATGTGCCAGCTGATCACGCACCGCCAGTCGTTGCCGGGCCCGCGGGCCGCGACCTGGTCGCCGCCCTTCGTGCACTCGGCAGCGGTCTGCAGCTGAGCCTCGGTGACATCGGCCCGGTTCAGCTGCTTGGTCTGCAGGCGGTACAGGTGCGCGAACTCGACCGCGACCGCGCGCTGCACCTTGTCCTGGTCGATGCCCGAACCGAAGCCGCTCACCGGAGCGACGGCAGCGGTGCTGACACCGAGCAGTACGACGAGGGGCAGGACGCCGGCCGTCAGCGCCCGGCGGCCGGAGCCGTCGTGCGTGGGGTTGGTGAAGTCGCGGCGTACGAACAGGTAGTAGGCGAGGCCGGTCGCGACGACCGTCCACGCGAGGCTGACGATGACACCGATCAGCAACGGGCCGCTCTGGGCCGGTTCGGTGAACAGGCCGTTCCAGCTGATGAAGGCGTAGCCGGGCAGCGCGAGGCGGAGTGCGACCGGGATCGGGAGTTGCTGCACGACCTGCATCGCGAGTGCGACCACCGCGGGCAGCAGCAACCCCATCGGCGAGCGGCCCATCGCGACCGAACCGAGCAGACCGATCGCGGCCAGCGCCAGCGTCGGTGCGAGCGCACACAGCCAGGCGAGCAGGACGGTACCGGCCGCGTCGCCCGGCGAGAGCAGGTGGCCGTCGAGGCCGATCAGCTCACGGTTGCCCACGACAAGCAATCCGCTGACCGTGCTCGACACGACCAGTCCGATGACCAGTACGACGATCACGGTCAGGCTCGACAGCGCCTTCGAGACGAAGATCCGGCGGGGCGACCGGACCGCGACCAGCAGGTGCCGCCAGGTGCCGAGCCGGTCCTCCGACGCGAACACGTCGCCGGCGACCAGCGAGGTCAGCAGCGGCAGCGCCCAGGAACCGGAGAAGCCCAGCAGTACAAGAGGTCCGGCCCAACCGGTCGCGTGCATCATCCGGCCGAACAACGTGTCGACCGGAAGCGACGCCTGCTGGCTGACCACGGTCACGAACACGGCGGGCGCGAGCCAGCACGCGACGATCAGCACCCGGACCCGCCACTGCGACAGCAGCTTGACCAGCTCGAAGCGATACCCGCGGAGCATCGGAACCCGGCGCACGACAGGGGTGTCGGGGGCAGCGATGGTGGCCGTCATCAGTTGGTCTCCTGCTGCTCGGTGAGGGCGAGGAAGGCCGCTTCGAGCGGCGACACCACGGGCGCGAGTTCGCGGACCGCGACGTCCTGCCGGACGAGCTCCTTCACGAACTCGTCCAGCGCGGGCACCGTCGTCGAGATGACCAGGAGTTCGGCGTCGTCCTGCGCCTCGTCGATCTCGCGCAGGCGGACGCCCGCGGTCTCGCGGGCCACGCGCCGTGCGGTGACCGGGTTCGAGGTGAGGACGCGGTAGTCGAGCTCGCTGTCCTCGGACGCCAGCTTGCTGATCGGGCCGGAGAACGCGACCCGCCCGGTCGCCAGGATCGTCACCTCGGAGCAGAGCGCCTCGACGTCGTCCATCCGGTGGCTCGACAGGATCACCGCTGTGCCGTCCGCGGCGATCTTGGTGAGCACGCCGTACACGTGCTTCTTGCCGGACGGGTCGAGGCCGTTGGACGGCTCGTCGAGGATCAGCAGCCGGGGCTTGGTGAGCAAGGCGGCGGCGAGGCCGAGGCGCTGGCGCATGCCCAGCGAGAAGCCGCGGACCCGGTCGTCGGCGACGTCGGTGAGGCCGACCTGCTCCAGTACCTCCTCGAGGCGCTGCGTCCCGTCACCGCGCAGGGTGGCGAGCGCGGACAGGTTCTGCCGGGCGGTCATCGACGGGTACAGCCCGGGCCCGTCGACGAAACCGGCCACCCCGTCGGGTACGGCGAGCGCGCGGCCGACCGGCGTACCGAGGATGTCCAGGGTGCCCTTGTCGGCAACGGCGAGGCCGAGCAGCAGGCCGAGCAACGTGGTCTTGCCGGCACCGTTGGGTCCCACCAGGCCGTGCAGCTGGCCGGGTGCGACGTCGAGGTCGACGCCATCGAGCGCCACGACCTCACCGAAGTACTTGGTGAGACCGCGGGCACGGACAGCGGGCGGTGTGTCCATGGTGGATACATTAGAAAGGCATGTACGGCCGCGTGAAGACCGAAAGTTAACTATTGGCGAACGAGCAGCAACCGATTGCAGCCAAGCTCTCAGTCGCTTCTCAGTTTTATTTCAGTCTTCGCGCGGCCGGATTGCTGTTCTGTCACTGTCGGTCGTCGAGCGGGACGTACTGGAAGGTCGGGCCGGCTGTGGTGCGGTCGTCCTCGCTGAGCTGCATCAGCTTCAGGGCCTCCGCCTTCAGGCCGAACATCGCGCGGACCGCGTCCCGGATCATCGATGGCTCGCCGGTGAAGGTCTGCTCGAGCAGGTAGAGCAGCGTGCAGTACGTGTTGTCGAACGCCTCCTGCGCGGCCCGGATCTGCTCGTTGTCCGAGCGATGCGGGTTCGGCTGCATCGGGGAGACTCCGGCGAAGTCGGTGGTGACCGGGTCGCCGGTCGGGCCGGACTGCGGGGTATCGCCACGCTGGTAGCGGCGGCCGAGCTTCAGCTCCTGGAAGCGGTAGTAGTGCGCGACCTCGTCGCGGTCCGGGTGGAACATGTCGTGGTCGCCGTCCCACACCTCCCCGCCGGCACCACCCCCGCCGGTAGCACTGCCCTCGCCGCGGGCGCTGCCCTCGCCCTGCTCGACGATCTCCTCCAGAGCGGACATCGCGGACGCCAGATCCGTGACCGCTTGCAGCACGCCGTCGGTGTGCTGGAACGGGCCGGCCGTCACCTGCCGGGCCGGATCGCCGGAGAACAGCTTGTCCTCGCCGAGCGCCTCGGCGAGATACCGCAGCCCGTCCTCGATCGCGTCGTAGAACTGGCCGATCGTCTCGTAGTGGTCGCCCTCCGCCGGTGCACCCGGTGCCTCGGGCTGCTCCAGCCGTAGGAACATCTCCAGCGCCTCCGGCCCGAACGGCAGCAGCGAGAGCTCGACCGACCCGTGCGGCAGCCGGCGCGGGTATCCCGGCAGTTGCTCCGGCACGTCCAGCCGCGGCTCGCCACCGACAGCGTTCAGCAGGTTGCAGACGAGCGATAGGTGGATCATCTCCTCCACGAACACGCTGCTCAGCACCTCGACCGCATCCGGGTTCCGCGCCGGGTCGAGGGAGTAGAGCGCACACAGGTACGGCGGGAGCGTCGAGTGCTCGAGCTCGATCGCCCACTGCAGATGCTGATGAAGACTGTCGAGAGTCTCGATCCGTTGGGTCATACCTGTTGAGACAGGACACACCAGGAATTTGTGACTGGCCGGGCGCGGCGTCAGCGGTAGGCGCGGGCCTGGAGTTCGAAGAGTTCGGCGTACCGGCCGCCGGCGGCGAGCAGGTCCTCGTGGGTGCCGAACTCCTCGACGCGGCCGCGGTGCATGACGACGATCAGGTCGGCCATCCGGACGGTCGAGAACCGGTGGGACACCAGCACGGTGATCCCGCCGGTCTCGGTCGCGGCGATCTTCGCGGCGGCGGCGTACTGCTCGTAGAGCCGGTGCTCCGCCTCCGGGTCGAGCGCCGCGGTCGGCTCGTCGAGCAACAGGAGGAGCGGGCGCTCGCGCATGAACGCACGCGCCAGCGCGAGCCGCTGCCACTGCCCGCCGGACAGCTCCACCCCGTCGGTGAACTTCTTGCCCAGCTGGGAATCCAGCCCACGCGGCAACCCGGCCACCACCGACTCCGCGTCACCACGGACGACGGCAGCGCGTACGGCGTCCTCGTCGCCGGCGCGTTCGAGGTCACCGATCCCGACCACCTCACGGGCGGTGAACTCGAACTTCACGAAGTCCTGGAACCCCGCCGACAGCTGCGACCGCCACGCGTCCGGTTGGATCGTCGCCAGATCCTCGCCGTCGACCAGGATCCGCCCGGTCGTCGGGTCGTACATCCGGGCCAGCAGCTTCACCAGCGTGGTCTTGCCGGCGCCGTTCTCCCCCACCAGCGCGACCGCCGCCCCGGCCGGGATCGTCAGGTCGACACCGCTCAGCACCGCGGAATCCGAGCCCGGGTAGGAGAATCCAACGTCCCGCAGCTCGATCCCCTGCGTGATCCGCGCCGGCGCCGGCGTCCGGCTGGCGCGCCACGCGTTCTGCTTGGCGTACTCGCGCAGCCAGTCGTACCGGCTGAAGCTCCGCACCACCTCGCCGACCCAGTACACGTTCTGCGCGATACCGCCGGTCATCTGGTCCACCTGAGGCGCGAGCAGCAGCACCAGTACGACGTCCCCCGCCGAGGCGTGCCCGTTCCGCGCCCGCGCGACCACCCAGATGATCGCCGCCGAGTACGCGAGCCCGAACACCAGCCGGACCGCCCCGTCCACCTTCCCGCCCCAGCGGGCGGCCGCCACCCGGCGGTCGAACCGCTCGGTCTGCAACGCGAAGATCCTGTCCAGCAGGACCTTCCCGAGCCCGAACACACGCACCTCGAGCCCGGTCCGTGGGTCCTTCGCGACCTCGATCAACCGCTCGACGAGCCGCTCCTGCGGCATCGAGTCCTCCCACGCCTTCTGCTGCCGGGTGCTGCTCAGGTACGCCGACCAGATCCGCACACCGCCCAGCAACGGCAGCACGAGCAGCACCGGATGCACCGACCCGAGCAGCGTCAGCACGGTCACCGTGTTCGTCACCGTGGCGAACGCCCAGAGCAGCACCTCGGCGCCGACGCCCATCCGCCACGCCCGCTCCCGGACAAGCTCCAACCGGTCGGCCACATCGGGCCGCTCGTGATGCGACAACCCGGGGATGCCGGTGGTCACGTCCAGCAGGTCGGCGTGCACCCGGCCGGCCATCCGCTCCTGGGCGGTGTCCTGCAGCGGCGTACCGAGCCCGTCGGCGAGGAACGACACCGCGAGCCCGCCGACGATGATCGCAACGCCCAGCGTGATCGTGCTCGACTGCTCCGACGCGATCCCCTGCACCAGCCGGCTGACGCCGTACGTCTGTGCCGGAGCGGTGACCGCCCGGGCCGCGACCAGGACGGTCGAGATCGTCATCAGCCACGGCGCCGCCCGGAACGACGTGGTGATCCACAGCCACAGGATCCGCAAGGACTTAGGCATCGACGGCCTCCGGCCCGGTCACGTAGCGCTCGGCCTGCAGGCGGAACATCCCGGCGTACTCGCCGTTCTTCGCGAGCAGCTCCTCGTGGGTGCCGTCCTCGACGATCCGGCCGCCGGACAGTACACAGATCCGGTCCGCGTTCCGCACCACCGAGAACCGGTGCGAGATGATCAGCGACGCCACCCCCGAGGTGAGCTCCAGGTACCGCTCGACGAGCTCGGACTCGGCCCGTACGTCGAGCGCCGCGGCCGGCTCGTCCAGCACC
>NZ_DASRVN010000709.1:0-9005 GCF_035655035.1 Kribbella sp.
TCAGCGGCCCGCCGTGCGTCCTGCATGAGCTGCTGAACCGCCGCGGGACCGCCGTCCAGGTGCAAGGCGACGCCACCGACAACCAGCCGCGCCTCGGCGAGCGCCTGGTCGTCGCCGGTGGCCTCCGCCAGGTCGAGCGCCTGCGCCGCGTGATCGCTCATCTCCGGTCCAGGTGTACCGACCAGCTCGGTGAATGCCAGCGCGGCCAGCAGACGGCTGCGCAGTACGTCGTCCGCTCCTGGATGCACCAGCTGCACCGCGTGGGACAGGTCGTCGCTCCCGGTACCGTCGATCCGGCATCGCAGCAGCCCGCGCAGACGAAGGAGCCGTGCCGCACGCAGCGGTTCGGTGTGGGGATCGATGACCGCCAGCGCCGCGGTCGCGTGCTCCACGCCGGTCTGTGAGCGACCGGTGGTGTAGGACGCGGCGGCCGCCAGTTCCTGTACGGCCGCTTGATCAACCCCGATCAGGTCTGCCCCGGACCACAGCTCGAGGACCCGGTCCAGCATGTTCAGCTGCTCGTCGTACGCGTACTGCCGTTCGGCTATCAGTGCGGCCCGCCACGCCGCCTCCAGCGCCTTGTCCGGGTGCCCGGCCACGGACCAGTGCTCGGCCAGGGCCGCCGGCGATCCGGTCCCGGCCTCGATCGCCTCCGCGAACCGGGCATGCAGGCGTCGGCGTTCGCCCGGCAGCAGAGCGCCGTACACCGCGTCCCGAATCAGGTCGTGCCGGATCACGTAACCGGTACCGAGCACGGCGACCTGGTTGCGTTCGATCAGCTCGCGTACGGCGTCGTCGGCCGGCTCGCCCGAGACCTCCGACAAGAGGTCGTCCGGGACCGCGCCGCCGGCCACCGCGATGGTCGCGAGTACCTTGCGCGCGGCCGGAGAGAGGTCGCCGATCCGGCCGAGCAGCAGTTCGTTCAGCCCTTCGGAGGAGTCCGCGCCGGAGGCGAACAGGGCCTCGACGAAGAGTGGATTTCCGCTACTGCGACGGTGGATCTCACTACTGGCCAGGGGATGCGGGGCGCGGCCGTCGAGCGCCGCGAGCAACTCGCCGACCTCCTGCCTGCCCAGCGGAAGCAGCTCGAGCCGTACCACCTCGGCGCGCCGGCCGAGCTCGGAGAGCAGCTGCCGGGTGGGGTGCCCCGACGGCAGCTCGCCGGTCCGCATCGTCGCGATCAGCAGTACGGCGGAGGCGTCGAGATTGCGCACCAGGTACACCAGCAGTTCGCGGCTGGACGCGTCCGCCCAGTGCAGGTCCTCCACCACGATGACGAGGGGACGTTCCACCGCCACCCGCTGGAGCAGGCCGAGGATCTCGCCGAACAACCGGACGTGACCGGCCGGTCCCTCCGGCAGGGACAGCTCCGGCAGCCAGCCGGCGAGCGCCGTACCACCGGACGGCAGGGCCGCGGTGAGGCGGTCCGGGCCCCACTCGCGCAGCAGGTTACGCAGGATCGCCAGGAACGGCACCCACGGCGTACCGTCCGCGCCGAGTTCGAGGCAGCCACCGGTCAGCACCATCGGCTCGCCGCCGAATCCGCTGACCGCGGTCGAGACCAGGCGGGACTTGCCGATCCCGGCCTCGCCCGAGACCAGGACGGTCACCGGCTCTCCGGCACGGGCCCGTTCGTAGGCTCCGCGCAGGGCGGTGAGCTCGGATCTGCGGTTGATCAGCACAGGACTGACGGCGGCCCCCATGCGGTCATCCTCGCATCATCCGGGTGCCGGACGAGATGTCGTCAGATCTGATGACGACCCGGGCCGGGGTCTCCGGCGAGAGTTCTAGTCACATTCGAACTCCCGAGGAGAACATCATGAATCGCACTGTGGTCGGCAACATCTCGCTGTCCCTCGACGGCCGCGTCAACGGGCCCGGCGGGGACTACGACATGGGGTGGATCGCCCCGCACGCCGTCACGGCCGGGTCGCTGGCACACATGATCCGGGTGACGTCGCCGGCGACCACCGCCCTGCTGGGCCGGAAGAACTACCAGGGTTTCGGCGGGTACTGGCCGGCCGTCGCGGACGACGAGACGGCGCCGGAGGAGAGCCGGGCGTTCTCGCGCTGGCTCAACGAGACCGAGAAGGTGGTCTTCTCCAGCACGCTGGACGATGCGCCGTGGCAGAACAGCCGGATCGCCGCCACAGACCCGGTCGCCACGGTCAAGGAGCTCCGTCAGCAGGACGGCGGCGACATCGTCGTACTGGCGAGCTCCAGTGTCATCCGCACCCTGCTCGCGGCCGGCGAACTCGACCGCCTGTCGGTCACGCTCTGCCCCGAGCTGGTCGGCGGAGGCGTGTCCCTCTTCGACGAGACCACCGCGGCCTCGTCGTGGAGCCTCACCGACTGCACCCGCACCGAAAGCGGCGCCCTCTGTCTGCTGTACGACCGGACCGCCTGACGGCTCGGTCAGGTCTTCTCGGCGGCGCGCACCTGGTCGGCCAGCGCGGCGACCGCGGTCCGGAGCGCCTGCTCGGCGTCCACACCGTGAGCGCGGGCCTCGCGGACGGTGGACAGCAGATCCCCGCCGATGCGCTCGGCCTCGGTGGTGGGGTTGGGCTGGGGCGCGTCGGTGGGGAGGAGTTTGGCGGCGCGGCCGAGGACCTTGTCGGCGAGGGCCAGGGCGGGGAGGGCGAGGGGGATGCCTTCGAGGACCGAGGAGCGTTGCTTTTCGGTCGCCTTGATGGCTTCCCAGTTGGCTTCGACGGTGGCTACGTCGGTGGCGTCTACGGTGCCGAAGACGTGCGGGTGGCGGCGGACGAGTTTTTCGACGATGCCGGCGGCCACGTCGTCGATCGTGAAGCCGTCGTCCGGGTCCTCCTCGGCGATGCGGGAGTTCAGGGCGACCTGGAGGAGCAGGTCGCCCAGCTCCTCGCGGAGGTGCGCGCGGTCGCCGGTGTCGAGTGCCTCGAGGGTCTCGTACGTTTCTTCCAGCAGGTACTTCGCGAGACTCTCGTGCGTCTCCTGCTGCGTCCACGCGCAGTCGCGGCGGATCCGGTCCATCACGCGGACCAGGTCGATCAGCCTGGCGCCCGGTACGTCGTACGAGCCGTGCACGATCTCCACCTCGTACGGCGGACGCGGCTCGCGCGCGACCTGCGCCGCCACTACGTGCAGCAGGTCCGGCTCCCCGTCGTCACCGACAAGCCAGGCAACCGCACGCCCGGCCTCCGCCGCGGACGACAGCCAGCTCCAGTGCTCGCCGACGCCACCCTCGACCTTGGTGACGGTGAGCCCGGACCCGATCACAGCCTGGACGTCGGCACGTTCCGGGCCACCAGCGGCCGCGATCTCGCCGGCGGTCTCCAGGGACTGCCAGGCAGCGCGGGTCAGGAGGCCTGGGGCTACCCGGGGGCTGGTTACCAGGACCGTGATGCGGCCCGTCGGCCGGTGTGCTTCGGTCACCGGGTCGGGCTCAGCCCTGGCCTTGGCCCTGGCCGCCCTGGGACTGCTGGGCGGCGTCCGCGGCGGCCTTGCGCTTGGCGGCGGTCTGGTCGGACTCCTTCGACAGCGACCCGGAGATCGTGTTGTCGAGGGTGCCGTCGCTCCACTTGCCGAACCGCGGCGCGACCGAGACGTCGATACCCTTCGAGGCCTCGCGGACCGCGAGCACGCCCTGCTGCAGCTTGGCCTGGTTCTGCAGGTCCTTGATGGTGCCGCCGGCGAGCTTGACGGTGATCACCGACGCCGTACCGACCGAGTTCAGGAAGTCGCGGGTGTCCGCGGAGCCCTGGAACTTCTGGTACATGGTCTCGTCCTCGCCGACCGAGCTGAGCGCCGCGGTGGCGGTCTCCGCCGGGGTGACCGTGATCGACTTCTGCTGCCCGATCTCGGAGACCAGCGCGTTGCTGACCAGGATGTTCAGCGCGGCGGTGGTGTTGAAGCTCTGGCCGAGCGCCGTGCTGACCGCGCGCGAGGTGTTGTCGACGTCGCTGACGCTGATCTCGGTCTTGCCGACCACGGCCGCCGCGCCCGGGTGCGTACCCGCCGCGCAACCGCCGGTCAGCAGCACGATCGCCGCCACCGCACCGAGAGCCCGAACCCGTGTGCTCACCGAATCTCCTCGTGTCTCAATAAAGGTCTCACGCCGGCACCACAATAGGTTCGGCGATCACGTCGTCGATCAACCGGGTGCACCACTGCAGCAGCTCCTGGTCACGCAGCGGCTGCCCGCCGATCTGCCTGGTCGCAGGTCTCGGCACCAGAATGGTATGCAACTGCGGCTTCACCAGACTCTTCGGGTACAGCCTGTTCAGCCGCAGCACCTTCGAATCGGGCAGCTCGACCGGCCCGAACCGGATCAGGTTCCCCTGCAGCGTGACGTCGTGCAGCCCGGCCCGGCGGGCGTGGTTGCGGAACTTCGCCACCTCGATCAGGTTCAGCACCGGCTGCGGGATGTCGCCGTACCGGTCGTGCAACTCCTCGACCAGCTCCGCGATCCCGTCGGCGTCCCGGACCGCGGCCAGCCGCTGGTACATCTCCAGCCGGAGCCGCTGCGACGGGATGTAGTCGTGCGGCAGGTGCGCGTCGATCGGCAGCTCGATCTTGACCTCGGGCTCCTCGGCCTGGGTGTCGCCGCGGTACTCCGCGACCGCCTCGCCGACGAGCCGGACGTACAGGTCGAACCCGACGTCCGCGATGTGCCCGGACTGCTCGCCGCCGAGCAGGTTGCCGGCGCCGCGGATCTCCAGGTCCTTCATCGCGACCGCCATACCGCCACCCAGATCGGCGTGCTGCGCGATCGTCGCCAGCCGGTCGTGCGCGGTCTCGGTGAGCGGCTTCTCCGGCGGGAAGAAGAAGTACGCGTACGCCCGCTCGCGACCGCGGCCGACCCGCCCGCGGAGCTGGTGCAGCTGGGACAGCCCGAGCAGGTCGGAACGCTCGACGATCATCGTGTTCGCGTTCGAGATGTCGATCCCGGACTCGACGATCGTCGTACACACGATCACGTCGGACTGCTTCTCCCAGAAGCCCTGGATCACGTTCTCCAGGGTGTGCTCGTTCATCTGGCCGTGTGCGACCGTGACCCGCGCCTCGGGCACCAGCTGGCGGATCCGGGCGGCCGCCTTCTCGATCGTGTTCACCCGGTTGTGGACGACGAAGACCTGGCCCTCGCGGAGCAGCTCGCGGCGGATCGCGGCGGTCACCTGGTGCTCGTCGTACGCGCCGACGAAGGTCAGTACCGGGTGCCGTTCCTCCGGCGGGGTGGCGATCGTGGACATCTCGCGGATCCCGGTGATCGACATCTCCAGCGTCCGCGGGATCGGCGTCGCGGACATCGTCAGTACGTCGACCGCGGTCCGCAGGCGCTTGAGCTGCTCCTTGTGCTCGACGCCGAACCGCTGCTCCTCGTCGACGATCACCAGCCCGAGGTCCTTGAACTGCACCTCGCCGGACAGCAGCCGATGCGTGCCGATGACAACGTCCACCGACCCGTCGGCCAGCCCGTCGAGAGCGGCCTTCGACTCCTTGTCGGTCTGGAACCGTGACAGCGGCGCCACGTTCACCGGGAACGCGGCGTACCGCTCGGCGAACGTCGCGTAGTGCTGCTGCACGAGCAGCGTCGTCGGCACGAGTACGGCGACCTGCTTGCCGTCCTGCACTGCCTTGAACGCGGCCCGGACGGCGATCTCGGTCTTGCCGTAGCCGACGTCGCCACAGACGATCCGGTCCATCGGCATGACGCGTTCCATGTCGTGCTTGACGTCGTCGATCGTGGCCAGCTGGTCGGGCGTCTCGACGAACGGGAACGCGTCCTCCAGCTCCCGCTGCCACGGGGTGTCCTTCGCGAACGCGTGGCCCTTGGTCGCCTGGCGCGCGGCGTACAGCTTGATCAGCTCGCCGGCGATCTGCCGGACCGCCTTGCGGGCACGGCCCTTGCGCTTGGCCCAGTCGCCGCCGCCCATCTTGTCCAGCGTCGGCTGCTCGCCACCGACGTACCGCGTGACCTGGTCGAGCTGGTCGGTCGGTACGTACAACCGGTCGCCGGGCTGCCCGCGCTTGCCGGCCGCGAACTCGATGACCACGTATTCACGCGTGGCCCGCTGCGACCCGGTGCCGACGGTCCGCTGCATCATCTCGACGTACCGGCCGACACCGTGCTGCTCGTGCACGACGAAGTCGCCGGGCTGCAGCTCCAGCGGGTCGATCGTCTTCTTCCGCCGCGACGGCATCCGTTGCGCCGAACGGCGTTCGGCCGCGGACCGCTGGCCGGCCAGGTCGTTCTCGGTGAGTACGGCGAACTTGATGCCCTCGGCAATGAACCCGTGCTCGAGCTGCCCCTGCGAGATCAGTACGACGCCCGGCTCGGGGATGCCTTCGATGCCGTCGACCGCGCGCGCCGGGAGCTCGGCCTCCGAGAACACCTCGGCCAGCCGCTGCGCGGGACCGTGGCCCTCGGTCACGCAGACGACCCGCCAGCCGTCCCGCAGCCAGCCGCGGATGTCCTCGGCCGCCGCGCCGGTCTCACCGCGGTACGGGTCGACCTCGTGCACGGCGAGGATCTTGCTGGTGACCGCGCCGGACTCGGTGTCGATGTCGAACGCGATCCGCTCGCCCATCGAGTCCCGCAGCTCCGGCCCGTCGACCGGCGCGGCCGCGAACGGCGACAGGCTCCACCACGCGAGCCCCTGGCTGAGCGCCTGCGAGCGGACGTCGCCCAGCGACACGTACGCCGCCGCGCCGAGGTCGATCGGGACCTCGCCACCACCGGCGGCCGCGGCCCACGACGCCTCCAGGAACTCCTGGCTGGTCGCGACCAGGTCGTGGGCCCGGGCCCGGACCCGCTCCGGGTCGCTGACGACCACGTGCGTACCGGCCGGCATCAGGTCGACCAGCAGCTCCATGTGGTCGACCAGCACCGGGGCCAGCGACTCCATGCCCTCGACCGCGTGTCCCTCGGCGAGCTTCTCGAGCAGCTCGGCCAGCTCGGGGTGTTCCTTGGCCAGTTCGGCGGCCCGCGCGCGGACCTCGTCGGTGAGCAGCAGCTCGCGGCACGGCGGCGCCCACAGCCCGTGCTCGGCGATCTCCAGGGACCGCTGGTCGGCGACCGCGAAGTACCGGATCTCCTCGACGTCGTCGCCGAAGAAGTCCACCCGCAGAGGGTGCTCCTCGGTCGGCGGGAAGACGTCGATGATGCCGCCGCGGACGGCGAACTCGCCGCGCCGCTCGACCAGGTCGACCCGGTGGTACGCCGCCCCGGCCAGCCGCTCTACGACGTCCTCGAGCTCGGCGGTGTCGCCGACGTGCAGCTGCACCGGCTTCAGGTCCGCGAGACCCGCGACCTGCGGCTGCAGTACCGAGCGGACCGGCGCGACCAGGATCCGGATCGGGCCGGTGGTCTCGTCGGACGGATCCGGGTGCACGAGCCGCCGCAGTACGGCGAGCCGGCGGCCGACGGTGTCCGACCGCGGCGACAGCCGCTCGTGCGGGAGCGTCTCCCAGGCCGGGTAGTACGCGACGGTGCCGGGCTCCTCGACGAGGCACTGCAGCGCCTCGGTCAGCTCCTCGGCCTCGCGGAAGGTGGCGGTGACGGCGAGCACCGGGCGGCCGGCGCCGTTCTGGGCCGCGGCGATCGCGGCCAGCAGGACCGGGCGCACCGGGGTGGGCGCGCTCAGGTCGAGGGTCGTGGCGCCGTCGGCGCGGGCGTCACGGACGGCCTCGGACACCACCGGATCGGTGATCAGGGTGTCGACCAGACCGCTCAGTTTCACGAGTTGTACTTCCCTTGGGTCGCTTCGAGGCCGTCGGTGAGCAGGGACTCGACGGCGTCCGCGGTCCGGTCCACGGCGAACGGGAGGTCCTTGCGTTCGGCCGCGGAGAACTCGTTGAGGACGAAGTCGGCGGGCGCCTGCCGGCCCGGTGGACGACCCACACCGAACCGGACTCGATAGTACTCACCGGTGCCAAGCGATTTCCGGACCGCTTTCAGGCCGTTGTGGCCGTTGTCGCCGCCACCGAACTTGCACCGCAGTACGCCGAAGTCGATGTCCAGCTCGTCGTGCACGACAACCAGGTTCGCCGGGTCCAGCTTGAAGAACTTCAGCAGGCCGGAGACCGGGCCGCCGGACTCGTTCATGTACGCGCGGGGCTTGGCCAGCACCGTCCGCAGGCCGCTGATCCGGGTCTCGATCACCTCGGCCTTGACCTGCTTGCTCTGCTTCCACTTCGCCCCGGTCCGGGCGGCCAGCTCGTCGGCGACCAGGTGCCCGATGTTGTGCCGGGTGCGGGCATACGAAGGGCCGGGATTCCCCAGTCCGACGACCAACCACACGTCGTCCGCCACGGATCCCGGCCCTCCCGAATGTCTTGTGCGGCTGAGACTACTCGGCCGCGGCGGCCACCGGCTCCTCGGCGGGCTGGTCGCGCTCGATGCCGGCTTCGGCCTCGGCCTCGGCCAGCTCGCCCTCGACCTGCTCGGCGGTCGGCTGCGCGGTGACGTTCACGATCAGGGTGTCCGGCTCGATCGCCAGCGTGGAGCCGGTCGGCAGGGTCAGGTCCGACGCGTGGATCTGGGCGCCGACCTCCAGGCCCTCGATCGAGACCGTGATGCTCTCCGGGATGTGGGTCGCCTCGGCCTCGACCAGGATCGTGGCGTGCTCGGTGACGACCAGCGCGTCCGAGACGGCCTCGCCCTCGAGGTGCACGGCGACCTCGACCTGGACCTTCTCGCCACGCTTGACGATCACCAGGTCGACGTGCTCGATGAAGCCCTTCAGCGGGTCGCGCTGGACCTGCTTCGGCAGCGCCAGGTGCGACTCGCCACCCTCGACCTCGATCAGCAGCAGGGCGTAGGCGGTCTTCAGGGCCAGCATGGTGTCGTGACCGGGCAGCGTGATGTGCACCGGGTCACTGCCGTGGCCGTAGAGGACGGCGGGAACCTTGTTGTCCCGGCGGATTCGGCGGGCAGCACCCTTGCCGAACTCAGTACGCGATTCGGCTTGGATCTTGACCTCGGCCACGAGATGAACTCCTCAGATGCGTTGCGGTGATCTGTTGAC
>NZ_DASRVN010000710.1:0-2575 GCF_035655035.1 Kribbella sp.
ATGGTGGACATGGCGATCTTCCGGTTGAACCACGCGGTGTTGTACGTACGTGACGTCGAGGCGAGTGTCGCGTTCTACCGAGACGTGCTCGGTTTCGGGTACACCGAGACCGGCGACGCGATCCCCGGCGCGGCGTTCCTGCGCGCGCCCGGGTCGACCAACGACCACGACCTCGGCCTGTTCCAGATCGGCTCCCAGGCCGGTCCGTCGGGCGCCGGACGGACGAGCGTCGGGCTGTACCACCTGGCGTGGGAGGTCGACACCCTCGGCGACCTCGAGTCGGTGGCCAACGCGCTGAGCGCGGCCGGTGCGCTGGTCGGCGCGTCCGACCACGGCACCACCAAGTCCCTGTACGGCAAGGACCCCGACGGCCTGGAGTTCGAGATCGTCTGGATCATCCCGGCCGACCTGCTCACCGACGAGGACCGGAACAAGACGGGCATCTCCCGGCTGGACCTCCCCACCGAACTGGCCAAGTACGGCCGCGACGCGCGCAGTGGGGTCGGGATCTCCCGGGTGCACTGACGACAGGAGGTGTCCCGCGATTCGGGCGCCTTCGCGGCGGGCTCAGGCGGGCGAGGGGATGTACGTACACGGCTACTTACTGTCGTGAGCGCCGACAATCCCGGCGGCGGTGCGCAGCGAAGTGGCCAGGACGGTGAGGACCGGGTTGACGCCGCCGTTGGTGACGTGGACCGAGGCGTCGGCGATCCACAGGTTGTCGTGGCCCCAGACGCGGCCATTCGGGTCGGTGACCGAGCGGGCCGGGTCGTCGCCCATCCGGCACGTCCCGGCCTGATGCTGTCCGGTGCTCGGGTGTCCGAGACTCCCGAGCTCACCGGCTGAGGTCCGGGCCGCGCCCGCCTCCGTCAGCCAGGCCTCGGCCTTGGCGCTCATGAAGCGGTGCGCACGAGCATCCTCGGGGTGGATCGACCCGCTCGTCACCACCACCGGGTTTCCGTACCGGTCGACGACGGACGGATCGACGCGCACCCGGGACTCCGCCGACGTCACCTCCTGGATCGGCCCGACGACTCGAAGCATCCGCCGTACGGCGTGCCTCATCGCCTGCAGGCTCTCCGAACCGGCCGTCGGGATCAGCCCGGCCGCCGTCAGGTAGTCGTACGTCGCCGCGGGCGTCGGTACGAACTCGTTGGCGAGCATCCCGCCGCCGACGATCCCGTCGTTGCCGTGCCGGAAGTCGCAGGTCGCGATCGACACACCGGGCCCGACGAGATCGGCCACCTCGTCGTCGAACAGCCCGACGGCACCGGCGTACACATGGGCCTGCAGGTGCCGGCCGACCTGGTCCTGGTTGTTGCCGATTCCATCAGGCTCGCCGTCGTGCGCGCTGTTCAGCAACAACCGCGGCGTCTCCGAGGCGCCCGCGGCAACGACCACCTCGTCGCACAGCACTGTCCTCCGTCCGCCTGCGCCGACCAGTGCGACGCCGACGACCCGTCCGGCCGTGTCTGTGACGAGGCGTTCGGCGGTGGTCTCGACGACGAGGGTGCAGTTCCCGGTCGCGAGCGCGACGGGCAGCGCGGTGTTGTGCGTTCCGCTCTTCGCCTCGACCGGGCAGGCGAATCCGACGCACTGCCCGCACCGGACGCAACCCGAGCGCCCCTGGTAGTCGACGGAGTTGATCAGCAGCGGTACGTCGAGCGTGCCCCACCCGAGTCGCTCGGCGGCACCCGCGAGTACCTGAGCCGCGAAGGTCCGCGGGAGCGGTGGCATCGGCAGCGGGATCGACCGCGGCCCGTGCCACGGGTCCGTACCGCCGCCGCTGACCCCGAACCGCTGTTCCGCCAGCGAGTAGTACGGCTCCAGGTCGTCGTACGAGATCGGCCAGTCCGCGAGCGAGCTGCCCTCCGGTACGCCGTACGTCGTGGCCATCCGGAAGTCCCGCGGCACGAACCGCCAGGCCTGCGCGCCGTACACCCGGGTGCCGCCGCCGACCGTGAACGCGTTGTTCCCCCACGCGCCGTCGGACGGGAGCACCTGCTGCCGTACGCCGTCCACGATCGCGACTCGCGGCCGCCCGGCCGGATCCGGATCGGTCGGCGCCGGCAGGCCGAGCGAGGACCGCGGGTTCCGCAGGTGGTCGTGCCCGAGCGACTCCGTCGACGGGTAGCTGCCCAGCTCGACGACCAGCACCGAGCGTCCCGACTCCGCGAGTACCTCAGCCGCCGCGCCACCTCCGGCGCCCGACCCGATCACCACACAGTCGTACCGCTCCGCGATCGCGTCCCACGGTGTCACCGTCAGCTCGGTGTGGACCGCGGCGTACTCCCCCGTCCGCCACCCCACGCGCTCCCAGGCCGCGGGCTCCGCGTAGTACCCCTGCGCAACCAACCGTGTCAGCCAGTCCCGATCACCGCCGGACAGTGCCCGCTCTACGCGTCCGATCCAGTCCGGCCGGTCCTCCGTCAGCACCCGCTCGACGAACGCGACCGCCGCCCGCTGCCATCCCTCCCCCGGCACCACCGACTCCGCCAACCGCTCGAGCTCACTCCGCTGCTGCTCAGACAGGTGCACGACGAAATCCTTTCACGCACTACCGTTTGGCGCATGG
>NZ_DASRVN010000711.1:0-13111 GCF_035655035.1 Kribbella sp.
CCTGGACCGGGCGACCGCCACGTTCCTGAACGAGGACAAGTCCCCGACCCGCCGGGTCGGCGGGATCGACAACCGCGGCAGCCACTTCTACCTGTCGCTGTACTGGGCGCAGGAGCTGGCCAAGCAGACCGACGACGCCGACCTGGCCAAGGCGTTCGCGCCGCTGGCGGAGACGCTGGCCGCGAACGAGCAGACCATCGTCGACGAGCTGCTCGCGGTCCAGGGCAGCCCGGCCGACCTCGGCGGCTACTACCAGCCCGACCCCGCGAAGGCGGCCGCGATCATGCGCCCGTCGAAGACCTGGAACGAGGCGCTCGCTTCGCTCTGACCGTCTGTTGAAGGGCGCCCGGGTCCTCCCCGGGCGCCCTTTGCTTTTCAGGAGGTGAACGGCACCCGCGTCCAGCTCAGTACGGCGGGGTCGCGCGGGTCGATCGTCACCCGCAGGTAGTCGTTGTCGCCGGTCGAGCCGTCGACGGTGATCCGCGACAGGTTCCCGGCCGGGGCCGTCACGCCGTAGAACTTGAGCCACGACGAGCCCGCCGCCAGCGGCTTGTCGCTGTTGTAGACGTGGCTGTCGCCGTTGAACAGGTAGACCGGCCCGCGGAAGTTCGCCGACTCCCGGGCGATCTCCTGCACGATCGGCTGGAACGCGTAGTAGTCCGCGAACGACGGGTTCGTCACCGTCGGGTCGAACATGTCGGCCTGGGTCAGCAGCACGACGGCCTTGTCGCGATCGGCTCGCGCCTGCGCGAACGTGTCGTGGATGCTCTGCATGACGGCCGACGTACGGTTCAGCACCTCGGCGGCCTGCTCCGGGGTCGGCGCGGTCTTCCCGGTCCACGGCGCCATACTGTTGTTGCTGCCAACGATGTGCAGGGCCGCGAACGCGACGTCGCCGCGGGTGAACCGGACGTCCTCCGGGATCCCCTGCGCGACCTGGCTCTCGACCTTCGCCGGGTGCTGCCCGAGCGTCCGGCCGGGCTGCGGGAAGAACAGCTGCCGGATCTTCGCCAGCCGCTCCAGCGGGTTGTAGGCGCCGTTGTTCACGCGGTGGCAGTCGGTCCACTCGTTGTCGCCGACGGTATAGACCAGCGGGTCCGTGAACCGGTCGAACTGGGCCTTCACCTGGGCGAAGTACTCGTCGCTGCAGACCGACGAGCCGTCCTTGATGTCACCGAGGTGCGTGACCAGCTTGACCGGCTTGTCCGCGTTGATCTGGTCGACCACCTTCGGGAACCGGGCGATCTGCGCCGGGCCGTAGGGGATGTCGCCGATCACGGCGAACGTGTACGGATCGGGTCCCCGGTCCGCGGCGGCGTTCGGAACACCTACCGCGAGCCCGAGCAGGGCCAGACACGCGGTGATCACGGGCGCACGACGTACTCTCACAAATCCTCCAAGTCCGAGCGGGTACGGGCCAACTTTTCGGCCCGGCGGTGAACGCCCGGGCACCCCTGGATGAACATTGGCGAGGAGGAAATACGTGGCAGCATGCCGTGGGGGCTTCCTACACTGACCGTCATGACAGCTACCCGATCCGTGCTTGCCGCGCAGGCGACGGACTTCCCCCGTTGGTTCCAGGATGTGATCGCCAAGGCCGAGCTCGCAGACAACGGCCCGGTCCGGGGGACGATGGTGGTACGACCGTACGGGTACGCGATCTGGGAACTGTTGCAGGAGGCAATGAATCGGCGGATCAAGGCGACCGGCGCGGTGAACGCGTACTTCCCGCTGCTGATCCCGGAGAGCTACCTGCGGCGCGAGGCCGAGCACGTCGAGGGCTTCAGCCCCGAGCTCGCCGTGGTGACGCACGCCGGCGGGAAGCAGCTCGAGGAGCCCGCGGTGATCCGGCCGACGTCGGAGACCATGATCGGCGCGTACATGTCCAAGTGGATCCAGAGCTACCGGGATCTCCCGCTGCTGCTGAACCAGTGGTCGAACGCCGTCCGCTGGGAGCTCCGCCCGCGGCTGTTCCTGCGGACCACCGAATTCCTTTGGCAGGAAGGCCATACGGCGCACGCGTCCGCCGAGGACGCCCGCGCGTACGCGACCAGGATCCTGTACGACGTGTACCGCGCGGTGATGGTCGACGTACTGGCGATCCCGGTCGTGCCGGGCCGGAAGACCCGGCGCGAGCGGTTCGCCGGCGCGGTGAACACGATGACGCTCGAGGCGATGACCGGCGACGGCAAGGCGCTGCAGATGGGTACGTCGCACGAGTTCGGGCAGAACTTCGCGCGCGCGTTCGACATCGGCTATCTGTCGCGCGAAGGGCAGCGCGAGCTGGCGTGGACGACGTCCTGGGGCAGCACCACCCGGCTGGTCGGCGGGCTGATCATGGTGCACGGCGACGACGCCGGTCTCCGGGTCCCGCCCGCGGTCGCGCCGGTGCAGGTCGTCGTACTCGCGGTCAAGGACGAGGCGGTCGCCGCCGCGCACACGATCGCCGGCGAACTGACCGCGCAGGGCCTCCGGGTCACGGTCGACGACCGCGCCGACCAGCCGTTCGGGCGGCGCGCCGTGAACTGGGAGCTGAAGGGTGTGCCGGTCCGGGTCGAGATCGGCCCGCGGGACCTGGCCGCCGGCGTCGCCACCGTCGTACGCCGGTTGCGCTCCACCAAGTCTGCCGTCGCCCTGACCGAGCTGACTCCGACCGTGGTAGCAGCCATCGAGGCCGACCAGGCCCACCTGCTGGCCGAGGCGACCGAGCGGCAGGCGTCGCGGATCGCCGACGTCGCCACGGTCGACGAGGCGATCGAGGCGGCGGCATCCGGTTGGGCTCGGCTGCCGTACGACGCGATCGGCGAGGAGGGCGAGGACCGCCTCGGCGAGTCCGGCATCACGGTCCGCTGCCTGCAACGCGCCGACGGCTCGCTGCCGGTGTCGGACAACGAGCCGGACCTGGTGGCGTACGTGGCCCGCTCGTACTAACGGGCCAGGTACCGGCGGACGTCCTCGGCCACCTGGGCGCGATGCCGCAGACCGTACTTGCGGAGGATCGCGCTCAGGTGGGTCTTCACGGTGTTCAGGCTGACGCCCAGTTCGGCGGCGAGCTGATCGTTGTCGAGACCGTCCGCGAGCAGCAGCGCGACGCCTTTCTGCGCCTTGGTCAGGCTGGCGAAACGGCGTTCGGGTGCCTCGTCGGTGTCCATCAGCATTTCGATCATCTCGGACTGAATATGCTTGGTGACGTCAACGATCCGCTCCAGATGCGCCTGGAGCGCGGCGCCCACCTCCGGCTCGCCCAGCGCCTCGGCGGCGATCTCGCGGATCGACGCGACCCGGTGCGTCAGGTACTCCATCACGTGGTCGGAGGTCAGCGTGTTCGAGCTGTCGTCGCCCGCCGGCAGCCGGCGCAACGCGTCCCGGTCCTCGCCCTCGCGGGTCAGCACCCGTTCGACCACGTCGCACAACCACTCGAACGCCCGTACTGCGTTGTCGTCGTACGACCGCGGCGTGTAGCTCTGCATCGACAGCATGCCGAGCAGCTGGTCCGGCCCGTCCTTGGCCGGCCGGAAGATCGGTACCGTGACCACGTCCGCCGGGCGGCGCCGCGGATCCCCGACCGGTACGCCGGCCCGCATCGCGAAGCCGTCGTCGTCGGCGAACCGGTACGTCCGCCGGTGCTCGATCAGCCACGCGGTCTGCCCGTTCGGGCCGAAGTTGTGCGTGGCCGGGTCGACGTACTGCCCGTCCACGTAGCCGTACGGGTACCGCACCCGGCGGGTGCCCTGCAGCAGGCCGACGAAGAACGCGTCGACGTGCGCCACCTTCCCGGCCACCACCCGGACATAGTCGTACAGGCCGTAGTGGTCGGACCGGAACAAGGTTTCGATCTTGTGGTACGCCTCACGCAGGATGATCGCGGTCTCCGCATCAACCCGCAGTGGGGCGTGCTTGCCCGCGTCCACGGAGTCGGCTCCCTGTCAACCGTTGCGACTATCTCGCAGTACCCCGCAGGTCACCATGCATGCGTTGCACGCGGGGCGCGGGTGGTGTCGCCACCACCCGCGTCCACGAGCAGGACACCGTAGCTGTGCGCCCCCGCGTCGACCGGATCCACTGCCCCCAAGGCGGATCATCGACCCCCCGACGGCTGGTCGGTGCCCTTCCTCCCCCTGATGCCACCACGGTGCCACCGATCGCCGTACGTGACCATCGCCCGGCGTATGAACTTGGTGGCCGCCGGTCTCACCCTCGGTATGAGGGCCTCAGACGCCCTCTCACAGCCAGCTGGTCTCGAGCGGCTTCCCCTCGGCGTACCCGGCCGCGGTCTGCAGGCCGACCACGGCCCGCTCGTGGAACTCGGTGAGGTTGGCCGCACCAACATACGTGCACGAGCTGCGGATTCCCGAGACGATCGAGTCCAGCAAATCCTCGACGCTCGGCCGCTCCGCGTCCAGGTACATCCGGGCGGTCGAGATGCCCTCCTCGAAGATGCTCTTCCGGGCCCGCTGGAACGGCGAGTCCTCGGCGGTCCGGGACTTCACCGCACGCGCGGACGCCATCCCGAAGCTCTCCTTGTAGATCCGGCCCTGGCTGTCCCGGTGCGGGTCGCCGGGCGACTCGTACGTACCGGCGAACCAGGACCCGATCATCACACTGGACGCGCCGGCCGCGAGCGCCAGCGCCACGTCCCGCGGATGCCGTACGCCGCCGTCCGCCCAGACGTGCTTGCCGAGCTCCCGGGCCCGGGTCGCGCATTCCAGTACGGCGGAGAACTGCGGGCGGCCGACCGCGGTCTGCATCCGCGTGGTGCACATCGCGCCCGGCCCGACACCGACCTTGACGATGTCCGCGCCGGCGTTCACCAGGTCGGTGACGCCCTCGGCGGTGACCACGTTCCCGGCCACGATCGGTACCTCCGGGCCGAGCGCGCGAACCCGCTCGACGACCTCGAGCATCCGCTCCTGGTGGCCGTGCGCGGTGTCGAGCACGAGGACGTCGATCCCCACGTCCAGCAGGGCTTTCGCCTTCTGCTCGGCGTCGCCGTTCATCCCGATCGCGGCGGCGACGCGGAGCTTGCCTCCTGCGTCCAGCGCGGGGTCGTACAGCGTTGCGCGAAGCGCGCGCTGGCGGGTGAGGATGCCGACGATCTGACCGTTGCCGTCGACAACAGGTGCGAGCCGGTGCCGGCCGTCGTGCAGCTTGTTGAACGCGGTCTCGGGGTCGATGCCGGCAGGCACCGTCAGCAGTTCGCGGGACATGATCGCGTCCAGCTGTGCGAACCGGTCCACGCCGGCGCAGTCCGCGTCCGTCACCACACCGACCGGACGGCCGTCGTCGACCACGATCACGGCGCCGTGGTTCCGCTTCGGCAGCAGATTGAGGGCTTCGCCAACGGTCCCGGTCGGCGGCAGCACCAGGGCGGTGTCGTGCACCGGGTCGCGTTGCTTGATCCAGGCAACGACCTCGGCGACCACGTCCACCGGGATGTCCTGCGGGATCACCGCCAGCCCGCCGCAGCGCGCGATCGTCTCCGCCATCCGGCGCCCGGACACCGCGGTCATGTTCGCCGCCACGATCGGGATCGACGTACCACTCCCGTCGGAGGTCGACAGATCCACATCCAGCCGCGACGCCACGCCGGACCGGTTCGGCACCAGGAACACGTCACTGAACGTCAGGTCACCAACCGGCTCCCGATCATGATGAAACCGCATGACAGACCCCTTCCGCCCGAGTGCAAACCTAGCCAGCCTGCCAGACGACCTGTCCCGGAACAAGGGAACCGGCTCCCCTCGGGGAGGGGAGCCGGTTCGGGTGGGTCAGCGGTGCAGGTCGAAGCGGTCGAGCTCCATCACCTTGTGCCAGGCGGCGACGAACTCGGTGACGAACTTCTGCTTCGCGTCGTCGGCCGCGTAGACCTCGGCGAGGGCGCGGAGCTCGGAGTTCGAGCCGAAGACCAGGTCGGCGCGGGTACCGGTCCACTTTACCGTGCCGTTGACGGTGCCCTCGAACGTCTCCTGGCTGTCGTCCGCGGCGTGCCACTCGGTGCCGAGGTCGAGCAGGTTGACGAAGAAGTCGTTCGTCAGCGTGCCGGGGTTGTCGGTCAGTACGCCGTGCTTCGAGCCGTCGTAGTTCGTACCGAGGACCCGCAGGCCACCGACGAGGACCGTCAGCTCCGGAGCGCTCAGCGTGAGCAGGTTCGCGCGGTCGAGCAGCAGGTACTCGGCCGGCAGCTTGCTGCCCTTGCCGTAGTAGTTCCGGAAACCGTCCGCGACCGGCTCGAGCGCGGCGAACGAGTCGGCGTCCGTCTGCTCCGCGGTCGCGTCCGTACGACCAGGAGTGAACGGTACGACGACGTCGACACCGGCGTTCTTCGCCGCGATCTCCACGCCGACGCCGCCGGCCAGCACGATCAGGTCCGCCAGCGAGACCGGCTTCCCGAACGACTGCTGGATGCCCTCGAGAGTCCGCAGTACCTGGGCGAGCTCGTCGGGGTTGTTGACCTCCCACCCGCTCTGCGGCTGCAGGCGGATGCGGGCACCGTTGGCGCCACCGCGCTTGTCACTGCCGCGGAACGTCGACGCCGACGCCCACGCGGTCGAGACCAGCTGCGACACGCTCAGCCCGGACGCGGCGATCGCGGCCTTCAGCGCGGTCACGTCCGCGTCGGTCACCAGCTCGTGGTCGACGGCCGGCACCGGGTCCTGCCAGATCAGCACCTCGCTCGGGACCTCGGGGCCGAGGTACCGCTCGATCGGGCCCATGTCGCGGTGCGTCAGCTTGTACCAAGCCCGCGCGAACGCGTCCGCGAACTCCTCCGGGTTGTCCTTGAACCGCCGTGAGATCGGCTCGTAGATCGGGTCGAAGCGCAGCGACAGGTCGGTGGTCAGCATCGTCGGCAGCTTGTTCGGGCCGCCGTGCGCGTCCGGGACGATCGCCTGGGCGTCCTTCGCCACCCACTGGTTGGCGCCGGCCGGGCTCTTCGACAGCTCCCACTCGTAGCCGAACAGGATGTCGAAGAAGTCGGTCGACCACTGCGTCGGCTTCGTGGTCCAGGTGACCTCGAGGCCGCTGGTGATCGCGTCCTTGCCCTTGCCGGTGTTGTACGTGCTCTTCCAGCCCAGGCCCATCTGCTCGATCGGGGCGCCCTCGGGCTCCGCGCCGACGTTCTCCGCCGGGCCGGCGCCGTGGGTCTTGCCGAACGTGTGGCCGCCGGCGATCAGCGCGACGGTCTCCTCGTCGTTCATCGCCATCCGGCCGAACGTCTCCCGGATGTCGACGGCCGCCGCGATCGGGTCCGGGTTGCCGTTCGGGCCTTCCGGGTTCACGTAGATCAGGCCCATCTGGACCGCACCGAGCGGGCGCTGCAGGTCGCGGTCACCGGAGTACCGCTCGTCGCCGAGCCAGGTGGTCTCCGGACCCCAGTACACGTCGGTCTCCGGCTCCCACACGTCCTCGCGGCCGCCGGCGTACCCGAAGGTCTTGAAGCCCATCGTCTCCAGCGCGACGTTGCCGGTGAGGATCAGCAAGTCGGCCCAGGAGATCTTCTGGCCGTACTTCTTCTTCACCGGCCAGAGCAGCCGGCGGGCCTTGTCCAGGTTGCCGTTGTCCGGCCAGCTGTTCAGCGGCGCGAACCGCTGCTGACCGGCACCCGCGCCACCGCGGCCGTCGTGGATCCGGTACGTGCCGGCGCTGTGCCAGGCCATCCGGATCATCAGCGGGCCGTAGTTGCCGAAGTCGGCCGGCCACCAGTCCTGCGAGGTGGTCAGTACCTCGGCGATGTCGGCCTTGACCGCGGCCAGGTCCAGCGTCTTGAACTCCGCGGCGTAGTCGAACTCCGCGCCGAGCGGGTTCGCGACCGCCGGGTTCTTGGCCAGGATCTTCAGGTTCAGCTGGTTCGGCCACCATTCGCGGTTGGCGTTCCCGCTGGTCGGGTGCACGCCCTGACCGTGGTTCACCGGGCAGCCACCGGTCTCGGCGCCGCGGCTCTCGGTCGAGGCCTCGCCGGGCAGGGGCTCATGGTTCTCGGACATCGGATTCCTTCCAGGACTGGACGTTTTCGGGAGTTCAGGTATGTCGTGCGCAGTCCGCGCACCGGCCCCAATAGATGACCTCGGCCTCGTCGATGACGAACCCGTGGTCCTCGGACGCGGTCAGGCAGGGCGCGTGCCCGACCGCACAGTCGACGTCGGCGATCGCACCGCACGACCGGCAGACGACGTGGTGATGGTTGTCGCCGACCCGCGACTCGTAGCGCGCCACCGAGCCCAACGGCTGGATCCGCCGTACCAGACCCGCCGCCGTCAAGGTCTGCAGCGAGTCGTACACGGCCTGGTGCGAGGTCTGGGGCAGTTCGTTGCGCACGGCACCGATAATCGAGTCCGTGTCCGCATGCGGGTTCCCGTACACCGCGGCCAGCACCGCGAGTCGCGGCCGTGTCACCCGCAGCGAGACCCCACGCAACAACCCCTGGAGCTCATCCACCGTCGGCACGTTCCGCAGTCTTCCGCGTTTTCTGGAATGAGTCAAGATTAGGTGCGGCGTTAACCGCCTTCCGGCTCGCGGGCCTCGGGGATCAGTGGCTGGAAGAGCTCGACCGGATTGCCCGACGGGTCGTCGACCAGGATCTGCTTCCCGCCCACGCCGGTCACCACGTCGTTGCGGAACACGGCTCCGGCCACGCGCAGCCGGTCGACGTCGGCCTCGAGGTCCTCGACCTGGAGGGAGATCCGGTTCCAGCCGCCCGGCGCGGGCAACGTCCCGTCGGGCATCGCCTGCCCGCCGCCCGGACCGCCCGCGGGGACGCTCAGCGTCAGCCGCAGGTCGTTCCGGGCGACCATGGCGAACGTCGGCGCCGGGTGCATCACCTCATGGAAACCCAGCAGATCGCAGTAGAAGGCGATCGCGGCGTCGACGTCGTGAACTATGTAGCGAACGGTGGCCATCGCACACCTCCGTCCACAGTCTGCGCCTCAGCGCTGGATGTTCTCCAGGTCGGCCAGCAGGCTCGGGTGCTCGGGGTGCCAGCCGAGGGTCTTCCGCGTGTACGCGCTGGACGACGGCTGGTCGGCGGCGAAGATCGGGCCGAGCGGGCCGAACGTCTCCTCCGGTACGGACTTGACCGGCAGGTCGAGACGCCGACCGATGACGGCCGCGATGTCCCGTACGGCGTCACCCTCGTCGTCCACCGCGTGCCACGCCGTACCCGCCGGGGCGTTCTCCAGCACCAGCCGGAACAGCACCGCCGCATCGAGTGCATGCACAGCCGGCCACCGCTGCGTACCGTCGCCCGGATACCCGGAGACGCCGGCCTGGCGAGCGATCTGCGTCAACAGCCCCGCGAACCCGCCGTCGCCTTGATTGTGGACGGTCCGCGGCATCCGTACGGCGGCACTCCGCACCCCGCGCGACGCCAGCCCCAGCGCCGCCATCACGGAACGCCCGCGTCCACCGACCGGCCCGTCCAGCGGCAACGGGTCCTCCTCGGTGGACGGCCGCCCCGGCACCCACGGCGTACCCGAAACCGTCACCAGCGGCCGCCCGCTGTCCACCAGCTCCTCCCCGAGAGCCTGCAGCGCGGCGCCCTCCTCCGCAACGCCGGCGGCCAGCGCGTCCGGACTGCTGAAGTCGTTGCTAAAGGCAAGATGAATCACCCCGTCGGACCCGGCAGCACTCGCACGGAGTACGTCGAGGTCGGCAAGGCCACCCCGCACGGTCGTCGCCCCCGCCTCCCGAAGCGCCGCGTCCGACGCGTCGGACCGCGCCAATCCGACCACTTCATGCCCGTTGCCGAGCAACTCACGAACAACAGCGGACCCGATCAGCCCGGTACCGCCGGTGACGAAGACCTTCATGGAAACACTCCTCGTGACGAGACCTTTGTCCCATCACGATAGCACCGACGGGACAAAGGTCCCATCACCTACACTGGACGCATGGCGAGATGGGAACCCGGAGCGCGCGAACGACTCGTGCTGGCCGCCGTGGACCTGTTCGCCGAGCACGGCTACGACGCCACCACCGTCGCCCAGATCGCCGACCGGGCCGGGGTCACGAAGAGCACCTTCTTCCGGTACTTCCCGGACAAGCGGGAGCTCCTAGTGGCCGGGCAGGAAACGCTCGGCCGCCTCCTGGTCGAAGGGATCACCGAAGCACCCGAGGACGCCGCCCCACTCGCCGCGATCGCGGCCGGGCTCGAGCGCGCCGCGAGCGCGATGGGACCGATGAACCGGGAGCTCGGCCCCCGGCTGAAGGCGGCCGTCTCCGCGAGCGCCGAACTGCAGGAGCGCGACGCCCTGAAGAGCGTCGGGCTCGCGACCGCGATGACGGACGCCCTGCTGGCGCGCGGCGTACCGGACCCGCTCGCACACCTCGCCGCCGAGCTGGGCGTCCTCGCCTTCAAACGAGGCTATGCCGCCTGGATGGACCTCGAACACGACGAGGCCGGCCTCGCGCCACACGCCCTGGCCGCCCTCGAGGAACTACGCGCCGCCAGCGCCTCCCTCGGCTGACGAGACGCGGGGCGGAACCTTGACACATCTTCGCTGAGCGGAAACTGAGTGTGACGGGATCACTGCACCGGGTGGTTTGATGAGCTGCCGGTGGGCAATCATGTAGCGCGTGCCGAACTCCGCGCGTACCCCCATTCCCGGCAGTTCCCGTCCTACGTTCGCCGACGCCGAGGCAGTCGGCCCGGTCTCCCCGGACACGTCGATCACGGTCACGCTCGTACTGCGGCGTCGTACCGAACTCGACGAGAGTCTCGTGACCGGACCCGAGACCGTGACCACGGAAGAGTTCGCCCGGCGGTACGGCGCCGCCGACGAGGACCTCGCCCGGGTGCGGGAGGTACTCACGGCAGCGGGTCTGAGCATCACCGAGACACACGTCGGTGCCCGGCGGGTCACCGTACGCGGGCCCGTGTCCGCGCTGACGGAGGTCTTCGGTACCGAGCTCTCCGTCGTCCGCACCCGGGACAGCGCGGGATCCACCGCGGATCACCGGGTCCGGTCCGGCCCGTTGTCCGTACCCGCCGCACTCGACGGGATCGTCACCGCCGTACTCGGTCTCGACGACCGTCCGCAGGCGCGCGCCCAGTTCCGGCTGCACGCGGCTCCGGCGGCTGCGCAGTCGTTCACGCCGGACCAGCTCGGCGCCTTCTACAACTTCCCGGCCGGGACCGACGGGACCGGCCGGACGATCGCGATCATCGAGCTCGGCGGTGGATTCGCGCCGGCCGACATCAGCACGTACTTCGCGGGCCTCAAGATTCCGGCTCCGACCGTGACCGCCGTCGAGGTGGACGGCGCGAAGAACGCACCGACCGGCGACCCGAACTCCGCCGACGGCGAGGTGATGCTCGACATCGAGGTCGCCGGGGCGCTCGCTCCCGGGGCCCAGCAACTGGTGTACTTCGCGCCCAACACCGATCAGGGTTTCCTGGACGCGGTGACCACCGCCGTACACGCCACCCCGACGCCGACCGCGGTCAGCATCAGCTGGGGCCAGTCCGAGGACCAGTGGACGGCGCAGGCCCGAACGGCGATGGACCAGGCGTTCGCCGACGCCGCGGCGCTCGGTGTGACGGTATGCGCGGCGAGTGGCGACAACGGCAGTACGGACGGCCAGTCCGACGGCGCGCAGCACGCGGACTTCCCGGCCTCGAGCCCGCACGCGCTCGCGTGCGGCGGCACCCACCTCGAAGGCACGCCGCCCACCATCGCCTCCGAGACGGTCTGGAACAGCTCGGGTGGCGGGGCCACCGGCGGCGGCGTCAGCGACACGTTCGCCGTACCGGCGTTCCAGTCCACGGCCGGCGTACCCACGCGCGCCGGCGGCGGCACCGGGCGGGGTGTGCCCGACGTAGCGGGCAACGCGGACCCGGCAACCGGCTACCAGGTACTGGTCGACGGCCAACGCATCGTCGTCGGCGGTACCAGCGCCGTCGCCCCGCTGTGGGCGGCGCTCCTGGCCCGCCTGGCCCAGGGCACCGGGCGCAACCTCGGCCTGGTGCACACCCAGCTGTACCAAGGCGTCCGCGCGGGCGCCGTACAGCCGGGCTTCCACGACATCACCAGCGGAAACAACGGAGCGTACGCGGCGGCGCCGGGCTGGGACGCGTGCACCGGCCTCGGCACTCCGGACGGCGCAGCGCTCCTGCAGGCACTGCAGAACCCGACGACCTGACCCGAAAGGCGTCCCCATGGCCAACCCCACGATCGACCACGTCATCGTGATGGTCCAGGAGAACCACACCACCGACAACTACTTCAGCTCGATGGCGGCGTACGGCGCGAACGTCGCGACCGGTTGGCCGGCCAGCGCCAACCCACCCGCGTCCGACCAGCCGCACGACCGCAAGGCGTACTACAAGTGGCTGACGAAGAAGAGCACCGGGGACCACGTCCAGTTCGACACGGTCAAGGATCTGCCGTTCTACGCGTGGCTCGCCGCGAGCGGCGCGTTCATCGAGAACCACTGCTCCGGGTACGGCACGAACTCGACCCCGAACCACCTGCTCATCGTCGGCGGTCAGACGCCGACCCTGCGCAACCCGTCGCGCAGTAAGCCGAGCCCGGTCTGGGACATGCCGTCGCTGCCAGGACATGCCGCCGACCATGGCCTCACCTGGAAGGCGTACACCGGGAGCAGCGGCTACCCGGTCGAGTTCTACAAGCAGCTCAAGGGTTCTGCGAACATCGTCCGCTCGGCCGACATCATCACCGACGCGCAAGCAGGCAAGCTCCCCGCCCTCGCGATGGTGTGGCACGACTCGCCGCTCGACGAGCACCCACCCGCGAACGTGACCCAAGGCATGGACGCGGTCTGGCAAGTGGTCGACGCTGTCACTGCTGCCGGCGCCTGGGACTCGACGGTCTTCCTACTCACGTGGGACGACTGGGGCGGCTACGACGACCACGTCCAAACCCCGAACGTCGAGATCACCCCCGACGGCATCCAACTGGCCTACGGCCCACGCGTCCCCCTCCTCATGTTCGGCGGCCGCGTAAAACCCGGCATCGACCACCGCTGGTCCTGGCACCCCTCCATCCCCAAAACCGCCCTGGACCTCCTGGCCCTCCCTGCCCTTGGCGTCCCCCGAGTAGACACCGACAAAGGCCTGGCCGACCTGGTCGACCTCTCCCCCAACGCCACCCTGAAC
>NZ_DASRVN010000712.1:0-3024 GCF_035655035.1 Kribbella sp.
GAGGTCGCCGTACCCGTCTCCGTCGCCGTCCCGGTAGGCCCGGACGAGCGCCTGGTAGAAGACCGCGTTCTTGTACCACTGCCCGCCGTCCGGCTCCGCGTCCGCAAGGGTGGTGGCGACGGTGATGGCAGCGAGCCACAACGTGGTTTCCGCGTCGTATTCCTCGGACTCGTCCGAGCGAGCGGCGACGAACGTGCGCACGGTGCCGGCCGCCTCGACCCGCGTCACCTCGTCGGCCTCCCCCGGCCTGGCGCCCATCGCGGTCAGCAACGCCTGTACGGCGTCACGCTCGGTCTGCTCGGCCGCGCCTGGCGCCACACGACCGGTGTTGGCAGCGGTGATGAGCGCGGCGGTCGCGGCAAGTTGGTCCGTGACCCGATCGACGGCACGCCGCACCGCCTCCGGACTGTCTAGCCACTCCGACAGCGTGATCACCGGGTCCAGCGTCTCCGGGTAGAGATCGAGTCCGGCGTCGGCCCGGCCGGCGAGGTCTCCGACCCGCACGGTGACCACGAAGTCCTGGTCGTACCAGGTCTGCCCGAAGCGCACTTCGTCGCGACCGGACAGGATGACGTTGTCGAGGCCGGAGAGGTACTGGCGCACCCAGGAGGTGACCCGTGCGGCCTGGGTTGCCGGCTCGGCTTGCTTTTCGGACGTCATGGGTTGGTGCTGACTGGTTGTTCGCGTATCGGCCCTGGCGATCTGCGCGGCGAAGGCCAGCACTTGGTCCAGCTTGGCGGTCTCGGGCAGCAGACCTGCGCGGACCAGCGCGGGCTTGACCTGACGTTCGAGGAACTTCCGGGTGGCGCCTTCGGGCCGATTCGTGGCGAACGCTCCGCTCTCGGCGAGGAACCTGAACGACTCCGCGAACCTGTCCCACGCGTTGCGCGCGGCCGTGGCCTCGTCCGGCCCCATGGCCCGGTCCGGATCCACGCGGTCCCAGGCGATCAGGTCGAGACCGTACTTCCCGAGCTGCTGGTCCAGCACGCGCCGGCGCAGGTAGTGCGCACTGAACTGCCTCGCCGCAACCACGATGGTTGTCGGCCGGCCCGCGTACTCACCGACGTACACCCCGTCGACGAACTGCGCCGGGTCGAGGCCCGGGTACCGTTCCGTAAGCTCGGCCGGAGTGTCGACCACGCCGATCACGCCGAGCGGGAACCGCACCGACGACCGCAACGTGAGCAGCGCCTTGGTGACGTCGTGAGCGGACAGGCCCGGTTCATCCGCCAGGTTGTCCCGCGCTGCTCGCACGTTCCCGAAATTGTCGGCGGGTACGTCGCGCCGCCAGGCGAGCCGCTCCCCTTGAACGACGTCGATCGTCTGCGCGTCCGAGTCGTGCTCGAGTCTCTCGGCGGCGAACTCCACGGCGGTTCTGGCCCAGAACGTGGCGGCATGCAGGAAGTCGGCAGCCCGGGCGCGCAGCATTGCCGCGACGGGTTGCACGGCGCGGGACGCCGCCTGCCGGGCCTGGTCGCTCTCCCGGCCGTGGCGTGCCGCCAACTCGACGGCGGTCCTGAGAGCATCGAGCGCCTTCTGTGCCTTGGCATTGACGTCCGCCTCGTCGCTGAGCAGCAGGAAGATCTGGAGTGCGTGATCCGCGCGTGACCGGAGCAGTTCACCATCCGGGCCGGTCCGGCCGAGCAGGTACGCCTGGAAGGTGGTCAGCGCGCGCTGCGCCGCGTCGAGCACCGGGCTCGACCAGCTCGCCGTACCGGACATCCACTCGGACTGCAGTTGCCGCAGCTGCGTCTTTTCACCGGCCCATCGCGTGACCGCCTCGTTGATCGCACGAGTAGCTCGCTGCTTGGCGAGTTCGCTGCTGTCGCCGTACCAGGAAGCGACGCTCTCGAAAGCCTCGGTCACCACCTGGCGAACCTCACCGAACGCGGCGACCGGACCAGCAGCCAACGCAGCACGGAGAGTGGCCAACGCCGAATCGGTCTCCTGCGTCGCCAGCAGAGTCGCGGCATCCGTCAGGGCCGCCGCCAGCTCGGTCACAGTGTGGTCGCCCGACCAGTACGCGGCGATCCTTTCCGCCACGTCGACCGCGGTGTCTGCCGCCTCGGCCGGGTCGTCGGTCGGCGAGAGCTGTTCGGACGCGCGCAGGTACAGACCGATCCACCGCTCCGAAGCGTCGGGGTCGCGAGCCGTCGCCGCGATCAGCACGATCATGAGCGCCTCGGCGGCGTCCGTCTCCGCTTCCACTATGGCTTGGAGTTCGTCATCCGTCGCGGCGCCCTGGTCCGTCCTGAGCCGGGCCTGAAACGCGTCGTACAGCCTGCTCACGGCGATATCGGCCGGCTGGTCGCTCACCGAGTGCACCAGCCGGTCCACCGCGTGAGCGATCGCCGCCGGTCGCTGCTCCGGCTCAACCAGATACGCGACCGCGAGAGCCTCGACCACTTCCTGCGGCGCCGCGGGCACCCTACTGGTGACGTTCTGCTGCACGGGCTCCAGGACGTATTCGCCGACCGGAGTCGACCAGGCTCGCACCGTGGTGTTGACGACATCGATCGCCTGTCGGTCCTCGAAGCCGACCCGCGGGGCATTCGTCGCCGACCTCAGCCGGGCCGTGGCCTCGGTCCACGCCGCCCGAGCCTGCTCGGCCGCCTTGGCACCAAGGAACGCGACCATCGCGGCCACCGCCGCTTGTGTGGTCTCAGCGTCCTGCGCGGCTTGCTGAATCGCCCGCCTCGCCAGTGCCCACAAGGCCTGGCTGTCCTGCCGCACTTGGGTCAGCAGGAACACCTCGAGCGCGTACGCCGCTCGCTGCCGCAACTGCTCGCCGTCCGGGCCGGCCTTTTCGAGCACGTAGGCGTAGACCGCGTCCATCGCCCTCTTGGCTGCCCTGCCGGCCGCGCCCCGCTCCTGCCGGACGTCGCGCACCTCGCTCCTGCCGATGGCCACCCGCGGGCGCGTGTCACCTGAATGCATCACGTAAGCGGACACGATCGCGGCCAATGCCCGACCCCAGGGGTTCTCCTCGGTCTCCTCGGCCGCGACCTGCGCGAGGGCCTCTGC
>NZ_DASRVN010000713.1:0-2279 GCF_035655035.1 Kribbella sp.
CTCCAGTCGAGGCCGCGCTCGAGTGCGTACATGGACCGCACGTTGTCACGATACGTTCCGGGGATCCACATCGCGTCGACCAGCTGCGGCGTGACCCGGTCCTGGTGCACGAACAGGCCGCGGACCGCGGACTCGACCATACTGCGGCTCGTCGCCAGCTTGGCGAAGGCTTCGCCGACCAGCGGGAGCTTGAGGGTCTCCCAGCTCCACACGTCCGGCTCGTCCAAGCCGGACGGGGCGAGCAGGACGAGCTTGCTGACCTGCTCCGGATGGCGTTGCGCGTAGGCGAGCGCCCAGCCACCACTCCACGAGTTGCCGCCAAGCACGACGCTCTGCAGCTGCATTGCATCCAAGAACTGCCCAAGAGCCGCCGTCATCCCGTCCAAATCAAACGAGAAGCCCTCGTCGTGCAGCCGGGTCTCCCCCTGCCCTGGGAGATCCACGGCGTACACGGTGTGATCTTTAGCCAGTGCAGCCATCTCAGCATCCCAGGCCAACGCCGGCGATGCCCCCGGGGCCAGCAGCACAACCGGTGCGCCAGCCCCACGCTGTAGGTAATGCACCCGCGCCAACGGAGTCTCCACGTACTTCGAGTCAGCCGCAGCGCTCGGATGCGCCTGCGCGGCCGGCTGGTACACATAGGCAACCAATGCGAGCGCTGTCACCACTGCCACCGGGCCTACGACGACGGTTAACTTCAGCCAGCGCCGTCGTAGCAGGTTGAGGTCAGCAACGCACAGTGCGATGCACACCGGGGTGTAGAGCAGCAGGTTGAGCCAGTAGAACGCAGTACCGCCGTCTGTGAAGGCCCAGGCCACCCCTAGAGCGGCACGCGCAGCCAGTCCGGCTGCGACGCCGGCGACGACAAGTCTGCAGACCGCAGACCTGTCAGATCTGAGAACCGCGTAGCCCAGCACCAGGTGCAGTGCCGCCAGTGGCAGCACCACCTGTGGGGCGAACGACAACTGAATGCCGAGCACCGCTCGGGACAGCGATCGCTCGTCGGACGCGGGCCAGGTCGCGCCCGTCGCCCAGTAGACATGTATCACCGCCAGCAGAACGAGTACGCCCGCGACGGTCCTTCGAGTCTCCATCCCGACCCCTCCTCAGCTGGCACTGACAACTGGTGAAGAGGAGCCGTTCGGTCGAGACGTTCCCTGCGTGACGCAGGTCTCAGGCTTCGGGTGCCTTCGGGGCGTCGGCGAGCAGGAGGTAGAGCGACCGGCGGGCGTCGGTCAGGATCTTGGCGGCCGCGGTGCGCTGCTCCTCCGTGCCGTTGCGGGCGACCTGACGGGTGGCCGAGTGCAACTCCTCGAGCAGGCCTCGCAGGTCCGCTCCGGGTGTCGCGCTCGCGAAGGCGGCGAACGGGTCCGCCGAGGCGTCCCGGCGCCCTTCGACGTACTCACGGCCCGCGTCGGTCAGGGTGACGAGCTTGCGGCCGGCGTCCGCGGTCACGGTGACCAGGCCCTCGTCCTCCAGCTGGTTGATGGTCGGGTAGATCGCGCCGGGGCTGGGGGTCCAGCGCCCGCCGCTGCGGTCGGCGATGGCCTGCATCAACTGGTAGCCGTGCATCGGCTCCTCGGTGAGCAGCATCAGGACAGCCGTCCGGACGTCACCGCGCGGCGCTCGCCCGCGGCCCCGTCCCGGCCCGCGACCACCACGGCCACGGTGCATCGGCATGCCTTCCCCCATCCGCGGTCCGCCGCGCCGGGGGTGCTGGTGGCCGCGTCCGCGACCACGAAATTCGTTCGGGGTGTTCATAGTATCCTCCTCGATATTCTTCATGACACTAACGATATATCGTTACCGTCATCAACACAAGCCCTTCCGATAACTCGGTTGCGCCCGGCCCACGCACTTCTACAACTCGCGCACGCTCGCGGCGGCCGATGCGCGGACCGGATGGGTGGAGCCGGACGTCCGTCCGTTCCCGAAGTTCAAGGACGCGTGAAGTTCAGGCGCCGAAGGGGTGTGGATACCGGTGCAGACCTGATACCTTCTCCCGTCGCCCGGACCACCTGGGAGTGCCGGGGGCTTCAGAAGGGAATGCAGTTGTGAGGCTCTTCAACACCAAGAAGAAGAAGCTGATCGCCGCGTCGATCGCAGCGGTCGGAGTCATCGGTGCGGGCGCGATCGCGGCGAACGCCGCCGGCGGCACCGGGTGCGCGACCCTCAGCTACCCGCTGTGCGCGCGTTCCGTCGCGTCGGCCCAGGTCGTGGACGGCTCGATCGCCGAGATCGACCTGAACGCCGCCGTACGCGACAAGCTCAACAAGCCG
>NZ_DASRVN010000714.1:0-36515 GCF_035655035.1 Kribbella sp.
AACAGCTCGCTCACGGTGAAGAGCGCCGACGGGTTCACCAAGACGTACACGGTCACCTCGAACACGATGGTCAACGCGGCCCGGAACGGCATCGGCGACGTGAAGACCGGCAACACGGTCAACGTGGCGGCAGAGGTCACCAACGGCACGGCGACGGCGATCCGGGTCAACGACGGCACGGTCCGGAAGGCCGCCGGTCAGAGCTGGGGCTTCAAGCACGGACCGCGCTGACAGTCGCCGCCCCGGCGACTCACAGGCGATTGCCAGGAACCTTCCAGGGTTCACACGGTTGCCGGCGGCACACTGGCACCATGAGTCCGCATCTGCTGGTCGTCGACGACGAACCGAACATCGTCGAGCTGCTGTCCGCGAGTCTGCGGTTCGCCGGGTACGACGTGACCACGGCGACGCACGGCGCCGAGGCGCTGCGCAAGGCGCGGGACGTGGAGCCCGACCTCGTCGTCCTCGACGTGATGATGCCCGGACTGGACGGGTTCGAGGTGGTCCGCCGCCTGCGCGGTGAGGACCGGCACGTGCCGGTGCTGTTCCTCACCGCCCGGGACGCGGTCGAGGACAAGGTGCTCGGGCTGCAGACCGGCGGCGACGACTACGTCACCAAGCCGTTCAGCCTCGACGAGCTGGTCGCGCGCGTCCGGGCGCTGCTGCGCCGCTCGGGTCACCGCGAGGAGACCGCGACGGAGGCCGCCGTACTGCGGTATGCCGACCTCGAGCTCAACGAGGACAGCTACGAGGTGTTCAAGGCCGGCCGCGCCGTCCAGCTGTCGCTGACCGAGTTCAAGCTGCTGCGGTGCCTGCTGGAGAACGCCGAGCGGGTGATGTCGAAGGGCCAGATCCTGTCCGCGGTGTGGAACTATGACTTCGCCGGTGACGCGGGCGTGGTCGAGTCGTACATGTCGTACCTGCGCCGCAAGGTCGACACCGGTGACCAGAAGCTGCTCCACACCGTCCGCGGGGTCGGCTACGTCCTGCGCACCCCGCGAGGCCCCAACTGATGCAACTGAGTCACCGGCGGTTCACCGACCGGTACCCGCTGCGCGTGACCATCGTCGTCGTACTGCTGGCGCTGGTCGTGCTCGCGCTGGCCGCGTCCGGCGTACTGTCGACGACCATCATGCGCGGCTACCTGATCGACCGCGTCGACGAGCAGTTGCAGCAGACGTCCGTACCGCTGTCGCATGCCCAGCCGGACCGCCGGCCGCTGCCGCCCGGCGCGGGTCCGGGGCGCCGGCAGTTGCCGAGCCAGTTCGTGGTGCAGTTCAACGACGCGGACGGTGTCAGCGACAACGGGCCGGTCGGCTCGCGGATCGCCGAGACCGAGCCGCTGCCGAAGCTGCCCACGTTGAACCTCAACCAGGTCCGCGCGCTGGAGGGAAGGCCGTTCAACGTCGGCGCGCAGTCCGGCGGGACGACGTGGCGCGTGCTCGCCGTACCGACCGATGACGAGACCGGTTCGGTGATGGTCGCGCAGAGCCTGAAGGACATGGACCGGACGATCCAGCAGCTGGTCGGGATCCAGGCTGCGGCCGGTGTCATCCTGCTCGTCCTGCTGGCCGGTGTCGGGACGTTCGTCGTACGGCGGAGTCTGCGCGGGTTGGAGGACGTGGAGCACACCGCGGTCGCGATCGCCGGCGGGGACCTGAGCCGCCGGGTCCCGCAGCGGGATCCGCGGACCGAGGTCGGCCGGCTGTCGCTGGCGCTCAACCAGATGCTCGGGCAGATCGAGAACGCGTTCGCGCAACGCACCGCGTCCGAGGCGGCGGCGCGGCGCTCGGAGGACGTGGCCCGCCAGTCGGAGGAGGCCGCGCGCGAGTCGGAGGAGGCGGCGCGGCAGTCCGAGGATCGGATGCGGCGGTTCGTCGCGGACGCGTCGCACGAGCTGCGTACGCCGTTGACGTCGATCCGCGGGTTCGCGGAGCTGTCCCGGCAGCGCGGCGACACCACCGACTCCGACACCATGCGGCGGATCGAGGACGAGGCGAAGCGGATGGGCCTGCTCGTCGACGACCTGCTCCTGCTGGCGCGGCTCGACCAGCAACGCCCGCTGCGGATGGAGTCCGTCGACCTGCTCCCGATCGCGGCCGACGCGCTGCACAACGCCCAGGCGATCCAGCCCGACCGCCCGCTGTCGCTGACCATCCTCCCCGACTCGGAGGCACCGGTCGTCGAGGGCGACGAGGCGCGCCTGCGGCAGGTGCTCGGCAACCTGGTCAGCAACGCCCTCAACTACACCCCCGTCGAGGCACCCATCACGGTCTCGGTCGGCACCCGCGGTACCGAAGCTGTTCTCGAAGTCAGCGACACCGGCCCCGGCCTGTCCGACGAGCAGAAGGCCCGGGTCTTCGAACGCTTCTACCGAGCCGACACCGCCCGTACTCGCACCACCGGCGGCTCCGGCCTTGGCCTGTCCATCGTCGCCGCCCTGGTCGCCGCCCACAAAGGCCACGTCACCACCACCGACACCACTCCCCACGGCGCGACCTTCACGGTCCACCTGCCTCTCGGCACTTAACGACTCAACCTTTTCCGGGTCCCCGGTCATCACCCTCAGGACCGAGACGAAAGGCTGAGGATGGCAATGGACACCGGCCGGGACCGGGAGTTCGCCGAGTTCGTGGACGGCAGGTTCACCGCGTTGCAGCGCTTCGGCTACCTGCTCACCGGGGAGTGGCATCTGGCCGAGGATCTCGTGCAGACCGCGCTGACCAAGGTGTGGTTCCACCGCAACTCGCTGCGAAGCGCGAACGCGCTGGAGAGCTACACCCGGACGGCGATGGTGAACACCAGCACCCAGTGGTGGCGCCGCAAGTGGAAGGGCGAAACGCCGACCGAGCACCTACCGGAGCGGCCCGGTGACTCACAGTACGGTGTGGTCGACGACCGCGACCTCCTCCTCCGGGCGCTGGCCGAGCTGCCGAAGCGGACCCGCGCGACGCTCGTCCTGCGGTACTTCGAAGACCTGCCCGAGGCCGAGATCGCCCAGATCATGGGGTGCTCGGTCGGTACGGTGAAGAGCAACGTCTCCCGCGGCCTGGCCAGGCTCCGCGAGCACCAGCTCGTCGCCGCCGTCACGTCCCCTGCGCGGAAGGAAGTCGCTCATGACCGATGAGCTGAAGCAGCGCTTCGAGCAGCTCGTCGCCGAGCCGCCGGCCCCGAGCCGGGCGCCGAGCGAGGCGGTGTTCGCCCGGGTCCGCAAGGCTCGCCGCCGCCGCGCCGTGGGCGTCGCCGGGCTGGCCTCGGCCGCCGTGGTCGCGGCCGTGGCGATCGCCGGCAACCTGAGCGGCCCCAGCACCCAGCCACCCGTCGTCGGACCGCCATCGCGGTCGGCCTCGGCGGCCCCCAAACCAGCCACCCCTGCGGCACTCGGCGTCCAGCTCAAGCTGACGCCGCACGTCAAGGGCCGGACGCTGACCATGACGATCGAGGCGTCCGGGACGATCCTGGTCCCGTTCGTCGGCGGCTACCTGCCGACCGACCAGGGCCTCGCGGGCCTCGGACAGGGGTCGACGACGTCGTACGGCTACGGGCCGAAGGTCGGCGCACTGAGCGACATGCAGGAATGCGCCAAGTCGACGAAACGGTACACAGGAAAGGCGACGTACCCACCGGACACGTTCACGTATCCCAAGGCAGGCACCTATACCTACACCTACGTGGGTCAGTACTGCGGCCTGAAGAAGCCGGTCATCGCCACAGCCCGAGTGACGATCCGCTAGCCCGTCACAGCGGCGGGAAGGTGCGGGTCGCGGATTCGCCGTGCTCCAGGACCTGGGCGGCGGGGCCCAGGATCTTGGGGTCGGGGTGACCCACCAGGTCCTCGTCCTTGTCGGTGTAGTCGTACAGGGACAGGACGTGGCGCATCGCCTCCAGGCGGGCGCGCTTCTTGTCGTTGCTCTTCACGACCGTCCACGGGGCGTGTTCGGTGTCGGTGTAGTGGAACATCGCCTCCTTCGCCTCCGTGTACGCCTGCCACTTGTCCAAAGACGCGAGGTCCGTCGGCGACAGCTTCCACTGCCGGACCGGGTCGATCTGGCGGATCGTGAAGCGGGTCTGCTGTTCCGCCTGCGACACCGAGAACCACAGCTTCACCAGCCTGATCCCGGACCGCACCAGCATCCGCTCGAACTCCGGCGCCTGGCGCATGAACTCCTCGTACTGCTCCTGGTCGCAGTACCCCATCACGTGCTCGACGCACGCGCGGTTGTACCAGGAGCGGTCGAAGAGCGTCATCTCCCCCGCGGCCGGCAGGTGCGCGACGTACCGCTGGAAGTACCACTGGGTCTGCTCGCGCTCGGTCGGCTTCTCCAGGGCGACGATGCTCGCGCCGCGCGGGTTCAGGTGCTCCATGAACCGCTTGATCGTGCCGCCCTTGCCCGCCGCGTCACGGCCCTCGAACACGATCACCACCCGCTGCTTCGAGCGCTTCACCCAGTACTGCAGCTTCAGCAACTCGATCTGCAGCAGGCGTTTGTCGCGGTCGTAGATCTCCCGCGGCAAGCGTTCGGCGTACGGATATCCCTCGCGCCAGGTGTCCACCGGCGTACCGTCGGCACGCAGCAGCACCGGGTCGTCGTCCTCCTCGTCGAGAACCCGGAACCCCAGCTCTTGCACCAGATCAAGCTCGCTCATGACCCCAGAATCCGGTGCATTGATGACCTGCAGATGAACGGATCAGCGGCGGCGGAGCTTGACCGTGCAGTCGCGGCGGTTGATCGGCCGGCCGTCGAGCATCACCTGCGCCCGGTCGTGCGCGCGACTGACCAGCGTCTCCCACTCGCCGTCCGGAAGCGCGAGGCTCTCGATCACCTCGTCGGGACCCGGGAAGTGGATGTCCGGGTGCGGGTTGTGCTCACCGGGCGGAAAGCCGAGGTGGCCTTCGATCAGCAGTACGCCGCCCGGCGCGACCGCGGCCGCCGCGGAGCGCAGGATGCGCTCACGCGACAGCTCGGTCTTCGAGTGCAGGAACTGCGCGGACACCAGGTCGAACTCCCCGTCCGGGAAGGACGTGCCCAGCTCGTGCTGCTGCCAGTCGATCCGGTCGCCGACCCCGGCGGCCTTCGCGTGCCCGGCCGCCCGGCCCAGCGCGACCGTCGAGATGTCGACCGCGGTGACCTTCCAGCCCCGCTCCGCCAGCCAGATCGCGTCGGCCCCTTCGCCGCAGCCGAGATCCAGCGCGCGGCCCGGCTCCAGCCCGGCCACCTCCTCGGCGAACGCGGCGTTCGGCTTGCCGCTCCAGATCTGCTCGTGCTCGGAGTAGAACGCGTTCCAGTACTCGTCCGGGAGCTGTTCGGTCGTCATGCAGCGATGGTGCGCGATCCCGCCGTACCCTGGCAAACCTTCTTGCCAGGTCGGCAAGTCAGCGGTCCCGGACCGGCAGCGGCTCAGCCTTCCCGACCACGAACGCGTACGTCAGCGCGCCGATCACCGCGACCACCCCGGCGACCGCGAACGACGGCAGGTACGACCCGTGGTAGGCGTCCAGCAGCAGCCCGAACACGTACGGGCTGATGATGCCCGCGATGTTCGAGGCGAAGTTCTGGATGCCGCCGATCGACGCCACGTGCCGCGACGACGGCGCCACGTCGCCGGGCAACGACCAGATCCCGGTCGCCGCGATCGCCAGGCTCGCGTACGAGATCGCCAGGAACAGCAGCGCGACGTACACCGACTTCGCCGGCGCCGCGAAGACGATCGCCGCGCCGCCGAGCAGCCCGCCGACCATCACGGTCTTCCGTACCCGGGTCACGTCGGCGCCCGCCCGGATCCGCCGGTCCGCGACGATGCCCGCGATCCAGCCGCCGGTGATCGCGGTGATCCCGGGCAGCGTGCCGAGCGTCCCGAGCTGCGCCAGGTCGAGCCCGCGGGCGTCCTTCAGGTACGACGGGAACCAGGTGAGGAAGAAGTAGATCACGAAGTTGAGGCAGAAGAAGCCGAGCATCATGCCGCGAACCGTCCGGTACCGGAACAGGTCCCGCCAGCGCATCTGGGCCGCGGCCTCGTCGTCGTTGTCCTCGAGCCGTGCGCCATGGGCCGCGATGTAGGAGCGCTCCTCGGCGTTCGCGTGCCGGTGCTCCATCGGGTCCCGGTAGTACCAGTACCAGACCGCGGCCAGCATGACGCCCAGCACGCCCAGTACGACGAACGAGAAGTGCCAACTGACCAAGGCGATCAGCCCGGTCACCACCGGCAGCGACAGCACCGTGCCGACCCGGGACCCGGAGTCGATCACCGCGCTCGCGAACGCCCGCTCGTGCGCCGGAAACCAGCGCGACGCGGCCTTGGTCGCACTCGGGTACGCCGGTGCCTCGCCCGCGCCGAGCGCGAACCGGAACGCGAACAGCGACCAGAACCCGCGCGCCAGCGGCGTCAGCGCGGTCACGACGCTCCACCACAACGCGGCGAACGTGAACGCCTTGCGGGAGCCGACCTTGTCCGCGAACCAGCCCGCGGCCAGCATCGCCCCGTCGTACGCCCAGAAGAACGCGCCGAGAATCAGGCCCTTCTCGGCGTTGCTCAGATGCAGGTGCAGGTCGTCCTGGATGAACGGCAGCGCGACGCTCAGGTTCGCGCGGTCCAGGTAATTCAGTGAGAGTCCGACGAACGCGAGCCCTAGGATCAGGTACCTCGTGCGGCTGGCTCCGGGCGGAGCTTTCACAGATGTGGCGGTCACTGTGCGCCTCCGATCAGGTGCGGATCGTGGCACGCTACTCCGGCCGGCTTCTTTGTGCATACAAACGTTTCACGCAGTGGACCGGAGGCAAGCAGTGATCGAGGACGGCGAGGAGATCCCGCTGCTCGGCGGCGACGTGACCGAGGGGCTCGTACGGGTCGGCGACACCGTACGGCGTCCGCCCGGCGAACGCGCCGAGCTGGTGCGGGAGGTGCTGCTCTACCTGGAGAAGGCCGGCTTCGAGGGCGCACCGCGGTACCTCGGCATCGACTCGAAGGGCCGGCAGACCCTGACGTACGTCGAGGGCGAGGTGGCCGGCCGTCCGCGTCCGCCGTGGATCGCCGACGAGGACCGGATGCTGTCGGTGGCCCGGCTGCTGCGCGCGTACGACGACGCGATCGAACCGTACGGCGTACCCGAGAACCTGCCCGCGCCGATCGAGCCTCCCGGGCTGCCGGACCTCGACGATCCGCCGGAGCTGGTCGGGCATCAGGACGTGACACCGGAGAACGTGGTGTTCCGCGAGGGCCGTGCCTACGCGCTGATCGACTTCGATCTGGCCCGCCCGGTGAGCCGCGCCCGTGAGTTCGTGAACCTGATGTTGTGGTGGGCACCGCTCGGCGCCGACGGCGACCTGGACCCCGAGCTCCGCGGCCTCGACCGCCCGCGCCGATGCCGGATGCTGGCGGACGCGTACGGACTGTCGGTGGCCGACCGGGCCCGGGTGCTCCCGCTCGCGATCGCGCTGAACGACCGTGCCTGGCACACGATGAAGTACCGCGCCGAAACCCTCGGCGGCGGCTGGCAACGAATGTGGACCGAGGGAGTAGGCGACCAGATCCGCCACCGCCAAACCTGGCTGGAGCAGACCGCCGACTCGCTCACCACAGCGCTCCTCAGCTGATGCCGCCCGCTGGCGGGTTGTCCGGCCGATGGCCTGCTACAACCCGCCAGTCGTGAAGCATCCCGCCAGCGACCGGTCAGTGCGTGATCTTGACCTCGGAGCCGGTCTTTGCCGACTCGTAGATCGCGGACAGCATCTTGGCCATCTCCAGGCCCTGGTGCGCGGTCGCGTCGGCCGGGATCTCGCCGCGGCAGATCTGCAGGAAGTGGTCGATCTGGTTCGCGAAGCCGACCTTGAAGTCGAAGCCGAGCGAGTCGATCTGCGGCTGGACGTGCAGCAGCGTGTCGTGCCGCTCGGTGATCATCAGCAGCTCCGGCTCGATCTCCGCGCCGCCACGCTCACCGTGGATCCGGACGCGGAGCTCGTTGCGCGCGTGCAGCGAGTACGACGTGTCCACGTCGAGGACCGCCCCGCCCTCGAAGCGGATCTGCGCGGTCGCGTAGTCCTCGACCGTGTTCGGCCGGGCCGCCGACGCGGCCTTGTAGCGGGTCAGGTTCTGGATGTTGTCGCGCGCACCCAGCGGCGCGAACGTCGCACCCGACGCGGACACCGGCTTCGGCATCCCCATCAGGTACCAGCACAGGTCGATGATGTGCACGCCCAGGTCGATCAGCGGGCCGCCACCGGACAGCGCCACGTCGCCGAACCAGCCGCCAGGATTGCCGGCCGTCCGGAGCAGCGTGGCCCGGGCCGCGTAGATGTCGCCGAACTCGCCCGCGTCCAGGAACCGCTTCGTCACCAGCGCGTTCGGTGCGTACCGGCGTACGTACCCGATCTGCAGCGCCTTACCGGTCTCCTCGACCGCCTTCACCAGCGCCTCGGCCTCCGGCACCGTGACGGTCATCGGCTTCTCGACCAGGACGTCCTTGCCGGCCCGCAACGCCCCCTCGGCGATCGGGGCGTGCAGTGTGTTCGGCACGCAGATGCTCACCGCGTCGATCGCCGGGTCCGAGAAGATCTCCGCCGCGTCGCCGGTCACCCGCTCGACACCGAACTGCTCGGCGCGCGCCTTCGCCCGCTCCAGGTCCACGTCGCACACGGCGACGAGCTCGGCGTCCGGGTTCTTCTGGTACGCGCTCAGGTGCTCGACGGCGATCGAGCCGAGCCCGATCACTGCAATCCGCGTCGTCATATCAGGCGTTGCCTTCCGTCAGTCGGAGGATGTTGGCGAGCGAACGCTCGATGGCAGGCAGCGGCGCCTCCATGCCCTCGAACTCCAGGCTCACCGGTACGTCGGGCTTGGTCGCGGCCAGTGCGAGCAGACCGGCCACGTCCACGTCGCCGTGGCCCGTGACCGTGCCGAGCAGGTAGTCGCCGGCCAGCGTCTTCAGCCAGCCGTCACCCGCCGAGCGGCGGATGTGGAAGTCCTTCACGCCGATCGACGCCGCGACGTCGATCAGGCCCGCGGCGGTCTTGCCGGGCACCTCGCCGACGCACAGGCCGTTGCCGAGGTCGAGCGTGACCCGGAAGTTCGGGCGGTCCACCTCGTACACCAGGCGAGCCAGCCGCTCGCTGCCGTTCATGAAGAAGCCGTGGTTCTCGATCGTCGACACGATGCCGAGCCCGGCCGCGTGGTCCGCGACCGCCCGGCAGCCCTCGACGACCTGCGCGAACGTCGTCTCGAACTCGCCCGGATCCTGCTCCCGCCACGCCCACGGCGCGACGTCGTGCCGGAAGATCCGCGCGCCGAACGCGTGCGCGACGTCCAGCTGCTTGCGCAGCCGGTCGACCTCGGCGGTGTCCGCGGTCCGCAGGTCGCCGCTGACCAGGTAGTTCACGATCGGTACGCCGATCTCCTCGGCGTGCTTCGCGGTGTCGCGGACGACGTCCTGGTGCTCCAGGTAGTACTCGCCGTCCAGCGCGGCCACCTCGATGTGCCCGGCCGACGAGGCCGCGACCCAGTCCAGGACACCGATCAGGTCCATCTCGCCGCTCGTCATGAGCTGGCGGAAACAGTACGAACTGACTCCGAGCTTCACGTGGTGGTCCTCTCCACTTCGTGATGGGTGATGCGCGCCCACGGACTCGGGTAGTCGTGGACGCCGTAGATGTCCGAGCTGTACCGGTCGAATGCGTTGCCGGCGGCGCCGAGTACCACTGCTTCGCGGCCCAGGGCTGCGGCGGCGAAGGGTGGGCGTTCGGGGAAGACCAGTTCGTTTTCGACCGCGGCGGCGAGTGGGCGGAGCAGGGCGCTGCTGTCTGCCGCGGGGCCGCCGCGGACGACGACCACCTCTGGGTCGACGACCAGGAGGACGGTCGCGATCCGCGGGGCGATCTGCTGGCAGAACTCTTGGAGCTCGGCCTGCGCTGCGGCGTCTCCGGCGGCGGCAGCGGTCAGTACTTCGGCGCCGGTCGGCCGACTCGACCAGACGAGCTGGCCGCGTTGGGCGTTCCGCGTCCAGCGCATTCCGCGTTGCGCGCCCAACTCGCCTGCCAGCCGGTGGCGTCCTTGCCGGATGACGCCGTTCAGCACGATCGACACCGAGAGCCGGTGCCCGATCTGCAGATAGACGACGTCGGAGTACCCAAGCCCCGCTCCACCCCGCTGCTCCGCCAGCGCCGCCAGCTTGATGTCGTTGTCCACCACCACCGGAACCCCGAGCTCCTTCGCCAGCAACTCCCCCACCGGCAACCCCACCAGCCCGGGGGTCGCGAGACTGGCCCGCAACCGCCCGTCCGCCTCCACCACTCCCGGCAGCCCAATCCCCACCGCCCGCAACCGCCGAAGGTCAAGCGGACCCGAAGACGCGGAGGAACCACCGTGCGAACCGGCAGCCGCGTCCAGCGCACGCCACTCGGCACCACCTGAGCCGGCGGATACCTCCGACGCGCAGCGCGCGGCGTCGGCTGCGGCCTGCAGGGCGCGGGGGATCAGGCTCAGGTCGGCGGGGCCGTTGGAGGGTAGTTCGGCGTAGCCGACTCGGTGGCCGGAGAGGTCGCAGATGATGGCGCGGGCGCCGCGGGGGCCCAGGTCGACACCGGCTACCAGGCCTGTTTCGCGGGCGAAGCGGAAGGCTCGGGCGGGACGGCCTGGGCCGGCGGTTGCGGGGCTGGTGGGTTCGACCAGCCCCGCGTCGAGCAGGTCGTCGAGGACGGCGTGCACGGTCGGCCGCGACAGTCCGGTGGCTTCGCTGAGTACGCCGACGGTGCGCGGCTCGTCCGCGTCGGCGAGGATGCGCAGGCAGGCGACCTGGTTCGCAGCCCGCTCCGCCTGCGCGGCTCCGCGTGCAGTCTCCATCGACCCCAACCCATTAAAGAACCGGCTTTAATAAAGACGGTAACAGAATGGCCGACCCGACGGCAATGGTCGTTGCCGCAAGCAACTACCGGTTGAGCACGAACCGCTCCACGACCGTCCAGGTGGTCGTGGTCAGCACGTACAACCCGGCCGCCAGCGGCACGAACGCGACCGTCAGCAACGTCCCGAACGGCAGCACCTGCGCCACCCGCCGCGACAAGACCGACGCCGACGCGTCCAACTGCCGCAGCTGCAACCGCGCCGAGAAGAACGCGACTACAGCGAGCAACACCGCGATCACCAGGTACGCCGGAGTACCGGTCAGGATCGGCCAGTGCGTACCGATCGGCGCACCGAACAGGCTGCCGCTGATCAGCTGGTTCGACTCCCCCGCGACCACCGTGCGGGAGAACAACGTGTACATCAGCCAGAAGAACGGCAGCTGCGCGAGCAACGGCAGGAACCCGGCGAACACCGACGTACCGGACTCGGCCTGCAGCTTCGTCAGCTCACGCTGCAGCCGCTCGGGGTCGCCGCGATGCTTGTCGGTGAGCTGCTTGTACTGCGGCATCATCGCGGCCCGGGCCTGCATGCCGCGATGCGCGCGCACGCTGAGCGGGACCAGACACAACCGGACGAGAACGGTGCACAGCACGATCGCGATCACGGCGGCGTACGCGCCGGTCAGCGGTTGGAGTGCGGTGACGAGGGACGTGAGCAAGTGATAGGCACCGGAAACCGGTGCCTCCAGGAAAGAAGGCACGACAAAACTCCACGAGTGTGTAGGAACAGGTAGCGAGGTGGAGCGCTACCGTCCCGGTGCTCGTGGCCGGGGCCGCCCAGCTGAGTCGGGATCCCGGAGGGAGAGATAGGCGGTACGCCGGGCATTGGCGCGGGTGGCACTCGAGCGCGCCGGCAGCGGCGAGACCAGCGGGTTGCGGGCCGCCGTACGGGCGACCTGGACCGCCAGGAACAGAACGGCCGCCGCCGTGAACACGGCGACGGCCAGCAGGCCCGCATCGGGGCCGAGGGCAGGCATCGCCAGCGACCACACGCCAGCGAACACCTGCCCCATCGTCATCAGTCCAGGTAGTCGCGGAGAACCTGCGACCGCGACGGGTGCCGGAGCTTCGACATGGTCTTGGACTCGATCTGGCGGATCCGCTCGCGGGTCACGCCGTACACCTTGCCGATCTCGTCGAGCGTCTTCGGCTGGCCGTCGGTGAGACCGAAGCGCATCGAGACGACACCGGCCTCGCGCTCGGACAGCGTGTCGAGGACCGCGTGCAGTTGCTCCTGGAGCAGCGTGAACGAGACCGCCTCGGCCGGCACGATCGCCTCGGAGTCCTCGATCAGGTCGCCGAACTCGGAGTCGCCGTCCTCACCGAGCGGGGTGTGCAGCGAGATCGGCTCGCGGCCGTACTTCTGCACCTCGATGACCTTCTCCGGGGTCATGTCGAGCTCCTTGGCGAGCTCCTCCGGAGTGGGCTCCCGGCCGAGGTCCTGCAGCATCTGCCGCTGGACGCGGGCCAGCTTGTTGATGACCTCGACCATGTGCACCGGGATCCGGATGGTGCGGGCCTGGTCGGCCATCGCCCGGGTGATCGCCTGCCGGATCCACCAGGTGGCGTACGTCGAGAACTTGTAGCCCTTGGTGTAGTCGAACTTCTCGACCGCGCGGATCAGACCGAGGTTGCCCTCCTGGATCAGGTCCAGGAACAGCATGCCGCGGCCGGTGTAGCGCTTGGCCAACGACACCACCAGGCGCAGGTTGGCCTCCAGCAGGTGGTTCTTGGCGCGCCGGCCGTCCTCGGAGATCCACTCGTACTCGTCGCGGACCTTGTCCTTGAGCTTGGCGGTCTCGTCGGCGGTCTGCTCCTCCGCGAACAGGCCGGCCTCGATCCGCTTCGCGAGCTCGACCTCCTGCTCGGCGTTCAGCAGCGGGACCTTGCCGATCTGCTTCAGGTAGTCCTTGACCGGGTCCGCGGTGGCACCGGCGACCATCACCTGCTGCTCGGGCTCGTCGGTCTCGTCGGCCTCGGAGACGATGAAGCCCTGGTCCTCGGTGAGCTCCTTCTCCAGCCCCTTCACCGCGTCGGGCTGGAAGTCGGCCTCGTCCACCTCGTCGAGCGCGCGCGGCTTGCCGGTCTTCGGGTCGATCGCCAGACCCGCCTCGGACACTGCCTTCTTCGCCGGAGCCTTCTTGGCAGCGGCCTTCTTCGCGGGGATACCGTCCTCCTTGATGCCGGCGGCCTTCACCGCCGCCTTCTTCGCGGCCACCTTCTTGGCGGCCGGCTCGGTCACTCGGGCGCTGGTCCTCGGAGCCGTACTACGGGCGGTGGCGGCCACGGCCCGGGCCGGCTCGGCGGGAAGGTTCTCGGACGAGCTGGACGACACGAATTACCTCTCGTCTGACGCAGGGTTTGTACGACGGTACGACTGATGAAGCTATGGGTGTTGCTGAGTCTTTGGGTACTGCGTTTCGCGGCTGCTCGCTGGTCAGGCGGCGGCAACAGTCCATTGTAATCCGCGAACCAAGCCCACGCGTCGCACGACCCCCCAGAACGGCGCTTTTCCGGGGGGTCGTCGGTCGATCTTTGCTCACCCGTTACGTGTCTGCCGGAGCGGTCGCGCGACCACCGGACGGCGGACCAGTTGCTGCTCCTGCTTGAACTGCCGGACCTTCACCAGCGAGGCCACGTCGATCACGTCCGCGACCGACTTGAAGGCGCCGTCCTCGCCGTACGGCTCCGACGCCTCGCGCCAGCCGCGCGGCCGGACCTTGAGCTGTTTGCCGAGCAGCGCGACGAAGATCTTCGCCTTCTGCGCGCCGAAGCCCGGCAGGGCGGACAGCCTGGCGAGCAGGTCGTCGCCGGACTTCACGTCGGACCACAGGCCCGAGGCGTTCCCGGCGTACTGCTCGTCGAGGTGCTTGGCCAGGGTCTGGATGCGGGCCGCCATCGCGGTCGGGAACCGGTGCACGGCGGGCGGGCCGGCCACCACCTCCACGAACGCGTCCGGGTCGTAGTGCGCGACCGTGGTCGGATCGAACGGACCGAGCATCCGCTGCGCGATCGCGACCGGGCCGGCGAACGCCCGCTCCATCGGAATCTGCTGGTCGAGCAGCATGCCCACCAGCAGGGCGAACGGATCTCTGCTCAACATCTCGTCGGCGTCGGGTTGCTGGGCCAGGCACAGCTTCCTGCTGCGTGTCGAAGTCACCTCAGTCCTCCCCTTCGTCGGCCTTCACGGCCAGCACCGGACACGGCGCGTCGAGCAGCACCCGCTGCGCGTTGCTGCCGAGGATGAGCTTGCCGACCGGAGACCGGCGCCGCAGCCCGATCACGATGAACTCCGCGTGCACCTGCTCGGCGACGGCCACCAGGTCCTCCGCCGGGTCCAGGCCACGGACCAGCTGCCGCACCTCGTACGGCACACCGGTCGAGTCGAGCTGCTCCCGTACTTCCGTCAGCGCCGCGTCGCTTGCCGCGGCCTCGTCGCTGTCGTAGCTGCGCCCGCCCCGATGCGAGTTCACCACCACCAGCTTGGCGTCCCGCAGCGTCGCTTCCTCCGCTGCTCGCCGAAGGGCCGCACGGCCTTCCGCCTTCGGCACATAACCCACGACGATGGTCGTCATCGCCCTGCCTCACCTCCGGGTGTGTGTCGACCCGTCTCGAACGATACTGCTCCCGACCCCGGTCGGCATCCGCTGCATTTGCACCTGTTGTGTCGCACCGGTGACGGAGGGCTTCCGGTGCCCGACTACTACCCGCCGCGGGCCTGCCTAACCTTCCGGTGGCCACACCTTTGCAGGGCTGTCACCGAAAGCGCCACCCCTGTAGTCCGGGTCGTTATCGAACTCGTCCCGTTCAGGCCTCGAGAAGTGCCACCGGACGCCGTACGGGACGCCGTTGCCTACGGCAAGAGCGGCCGGGTTCCGCCAGGAGGACCGGGGTTCCGGGCAGGCTTGTCCCACGTTGTCCGGGATTCCTAACCGGTTCAGTCCACGGGCCATTCGTGCACGGGCGTGTTGTCGTGCATGTGGTCGCGGTACCGGCGTAACATCCCGCGCAATGCGTCCCGGCGACCGTGGGAGCCCTGTGTATACAGGCGATGGAAGACGTCGGCCTGCCACGACGCACCGTTACGGTTCGTGAGGCAACGCTGCTCGACGATGCCGAGCAACCGGTCCCGGACCGCCACGTCGACGCCCCACGCGTCGAGACCGCGAACCGCCAACGGCAGCAGGCGTCTGAGCACCAGCTCGGTCGCGCGCGCCGTACCGACGCCCGGCCAGAACACCTCGGCGTCGATCCCGTTGCGGGCCGCGTTGTGGAAGTTCTCCTCGGCCGCGCTGAACGACATCTGTGACCAGATCGGCCGCTCGTCGTCGGCCAGTGCCCGGACCAGGCCGAAGTAGAAGGCGCCGTTGGCAATCGTGTCGACCACCGTCGGGCCGGCCGGCAGCACCCGGTTCTCCACCCGCAGGTGCGGCTTCTCCCGGACAACGTCGTACACCGGGCGGTTCCAGCGGTAGATCGTCCCGTTGTGCAGCCGCAACTCCGAAAGAGCTGGTGTGTCGCCGCGGTCCAGGACCGCGATCGGATCCTCCTCGGAGGTGACCGGAAGCAGCGCCGGGTAGTACCGCGAGTTCTCCTCGAAGAGGTCGAAGATCGAGGTGATCCAGCGTTCGCCGAACCACACCCGCGGGCGCACGCCCTGGGTCTTCAGTTCGTGGGTCCGGGTGTCGGCGGCCTGCTCGAACAACGCGATCCGGGTCTCCCGGAGCAGCTCCTTGCCGAACAGGAACGGCGAGTTCGCGCCGACCGCGAGCTGGACGCCGGAGATCGCCTGGGCGGCGTTCCAGTACCGCGGGAACGCCTCTGGTGTCACCTGCAGGTGGAACTGGGTCGACGTACAGGCGGCCTCCGGGACGATGCTGTCCGCGGTCACCTGGAGGCGTTCGACACCGTCGATGGAGATCTGCACGTCCTCGCCGCGGGCGGCGAAGATCTGGTCGTTGAGCAGCGCGTACCGCGGGTTGGTGCTGAGCGCGTCCCGGCGGATGTGCTCGGTCAGCAGCGTCGGCAGGATGCCGACGATCACCATCGACGAACCGGTCCGGGCCGCTTTGTCCTCGGCGGCGTTCAGGCTGTCGCGGATGTTCGACTCCATGGTGTCCAGCCCGAGTCCGTCGATCTGCCCGGGCGGCACGTTGATCTCGATGTTGAACTGGCCGAGCTCGGTCTGGAACGCGTCGTCCTCGATCGCGCTCAGCACCTCGGCGTTCTTCATCGCCGGGTCGCAGTGGTCGTCGACCAGGTTCAGTTCGATCTCGATCCCGGTCATCGGACGGTCCGGCGCGAACCGGTTCTCCCGCAGCATCCGCGCGAAGGCGTCGAGATTGCGGTGCACCTGCTCCCGGAACGCGGTCCGGTCCGCCCGGGTGAACTCGACCCGGTCGACTTCCTCACCCATCAGCGCCTCCCGTGGTGGCTGCCCGGTGACAGCGGCTACTGCGGTTACAGCATGGCCTCAGTGTGCCTGAAGGTGCCCGCCCGCGCGCTGTTCAATCGAGTCGTGGTCAGACCGGGAACACGATGAAGTCGTCGCGCTCGATCCGCACCGGCTGCTCCCCCGCGTCCGCCAGCACGCCGACCAGCTCGGCCAGCACCGATGGACCCAGCTGCAGCACGTGCTCGCCGGGATGCCGGTCGGCGCCCATCGCGTAGTCCTTGCCCGGTGTGGCGGTCATCTCGATGTGCGCGCCCAGTACCCATTCCACAGGATTGCCCGCGGCAACGAACTCCCCGAGCCGAGCGACGCTCTCGCGGTACGCCGGCCAGTCCTTCACGTACAGGCGTCCGGGGTACAGCGTGTCCCCGGTCAGCAGCAGCCGGGTGTTCCGGTCGTACAAGGCGATGTCCGCGCCCTGGTGCCCCGGGATCGGGATCACGTCGACGACCCGCTCCCCGAGGTCGATCGCGCCCGTGCCGCGCGGCCAGTCGATCCGGAAGTACTCGGCAACCTCTTCGGCGGTCCGTCCGACGACCCGGTCGAATCCCCCGTCGCCACCAACATGATCTCCGTGCCCATGACTGTGAGCGACGATCAGTTCGCGATCGCCCCGCAGGCTGTGGATCAGGCCGGGGAGACCCGGCTCGCCGGTACCGGTGTCGAGGAGCAGCGCACGGGTGGTGCCGAGGAGGAGGTAGAGGAACGGCCCTTCGAAGTTCGTGCGGAGGGACTGGCGGATGATCGCGGTGCGGTCGTCGTACCAGTGCACCTGGTGAGCGGGGCTGGACCGGTCGGTGCCGTCGTCCCAGCGGTCGGGGAAGCTCATGCGGGAATTGTCGGTGACACCAGCGACAATTGCCCAGTGCGTAATGATCCGTCGGTGCTGCACGTCGACCTGGACGCGTTCTTCGCGGCGGTCGAGCAGCGGGACAAGCCGTCGCTGCGGGGCAAGCCCGTGGTGGTCGGCGGGATCGGCCTGCGCGGAGTCGTGTCCACGGCGTCGTACGAGGCGCGGCGGTACGGCGTCCGGTCCGCGATGTCGACGGCGGAGGCCCGCTCGCGCTGCCCGCACGCGGCGTACCTCGGTCCGCGCTTCGAGGTGTACCGGGAGACCAGCCGGGCGGTGATGGCCGAGATGCGGGCGCTGTCGCCATTGGTCGAGCCGCTGTCGGTGGACGAGGCGTTCGTCGACCTGTCCGCGAGCGGGCTCACCGGGCTGACCGTGGACGACGTACGGGCGATCGCCGACGATCTGAAGGCCGCGATCCGCAAGGTCAGCGGCGGGCTGACCGCGTCGGTCGGCGCGGGCACCTCCAAGCTGATCGCGAAGATCGCCAGCGACCTCGACAAACCCGACGGCGTGGTCGTCGTCCCCGCCGGGACCGAGGCAGAGTTCCTGGCACCGATGCAGGTCACGGTGATCCCCGGCGTCGGGCCCGCGACCGCGCAGCGGCTCAGCATGGCCGGCGTCCGGACCGTCGCCGACCTGCAGCAGCTCGACGAGGACGAGCTGATCCGCCAGGTCGGTTCGGCGCACGGCACCAGCCTGCACCGGCTCGCGATCGCGGCCGACGACCGTCCGGTGGTCAGCGACCGGGAGACGAAGTCGGTCAGCGTCGAGGACACGTTCGAGACCGACATCATCGACCGCGCGCTGCTCACCGCGATCAGCGACCGGATGGCGCACCGCGTCGCCGAGCGGCTGCAGAAGGCGCAGCTCTCCGGCCGGACCGTCACGGTCAAGACCCGGATGCACGACTTCACCACGCACACCCGCTCCTCGACGCTGGCCGGGCCGACCGACGACGGGCGGGTGATCACCCGGGTGGCCCGCCGGCTGCTCGAGGAGAGCGACATCGGCGGCGGCATCCGCTTGCTCGGTGTAGGCGTCTCGTCACTGGCCGATTGGATCCAGGACGACCTGTTCACCGAGGAGGAGCACGCGGCCAATCCGGTCGACGTGGTCGAATTCCCGTCCCGGCCGCGTGATCAGCGCGGGTTCCACCCAGGGCAGGACGTCGAGCACCCCGACCACGGCCGCGGCTGGGTGTGGGGTTCCGGCCTGGGCCGGGTGACCGTCCGGTTCGAGACCGCGGACACGCCGCCGGGCCCGGTCCGGACGTTCTCGGTGGACGACCCGGCGCTCAGCAAGGTGCAGCTCACCGGTGCGGATGCAGACGGCGGACCCGAAACCGACCACAATGGGTCAGGTGACTGACGAGCGGCGGGGTGTGTACCCGTTCTGCGCGCCGTGTACCGCGGCGTCGGAGGCCTGGGGTGCGGCCGAGCTGACAGGCCCGATGGGCGGCCGGTTCTACGGCCACCACGACGTCTGCGAGAACTGCGGGTCCTCGGTGCGGACCCTCTACAACACGGTGCTGTGGGTGCCGGTGTCGAAGGCCGGGCGGTACCGGATCATCCCGACCGGCGGCCGTTCGTACGTCGCCCGCCGGGTGATCGAGCAGCCGCAGCCACCCGTCGTACGGCGGGATCCGGTGGTCGTCGCGCATCCCGAGCTCGACGCGACCCCGGAGTACCGGCTGGCCGAGGCGTGCTGGGCCGAGAGCGAGCCCGGGCAGGCGCTGCCGCACTATCAGGCGGCGCTGGCCGAGCGGGAGCAGGTGCTGGCCGCCGACGACCCGGCGACGTTGCGGGTCCGGCTGCGGGTCGCGCAGGGGTTGCTCGCGACCGCGAACTACGGGCGCGCGATCGCGTGGTTCGAGCTGATCAGGCCGCAGCTGGTCGCGGTGTTCGGGCCGCATCACGAGCTGACCCGGGCGGCGACCGAGGCGGTCACCGGCGCGCGGCTGATGGTCGGCGGTCCACGTTCGGAGGCGCTGCTGCTGACCGACATTGTTGCCGCTGACATCCATCGGCTGACCGCTACGGACCCGCAGCTGGTGCGCGACCGGGCCGCGCTGGGGAAGGCGTTGCTGGCGTGCGGCGACATCTCGGACGCGATGGAGGCGCTGATCCAGGTGATGCGGGACGCCGTACCGGGTCATCCCGACACTGCCGTCTATCGTGCGGCGCTGACGGAGGCGTGCGAGGTGGCCGAGGCGCGCGGGAAGAAGCGCGACGTCCAGCTGGCCGGGGCGGCGCGGCAGTTGCTCAGCCGCGCAGACGCACCGACAAGCACGTGACGCACCCCTCCAGCTTCTCGAACTCGCTGATGTCCACGACGACCGGCGTGTAACCAAGACTCACGAACAGCTCTGCCGACCGCGGCGCCGACGCAGCCATCAACAGTCGCTCGTCATCGAGCAGTACGACGTGCGCGCCCGCCTCCTCAGGCACCGCCCGAAACCTCTCGAACGCTCCCGGATCGTCGACGAGCGGCTCGTACCCGATCACGGTCCCGTCCGGCAGCGCCGTCACGGCAGACTTCAGATGCAACACCTTCCGCACCGGAACCGGCCGTACGTCGGCGGTACTCAGGGCTGCCCGGAGTTGCTCGATACCGGCGGCGTTGGTCCGCCCGCCCTGGCCGACGTAGATGGTCGAGCCGAGCTTGAGGACGTCGCCGCCGTCGAGAGTGCCCGGGGCGGTGATCGGTACGACGCGGTAGCCCTGGGCGGCGACGGTCTCCGCGGCGGCCGGTGCTTCGGCCCGGCGTTCGTCGGCGCCGGCGCGGGCGATCACGGCGACGTCGCCGTACACGACCATCGTGTCCTCGACGAACACCCCGTCCGGGCACTCGTCGACCGGCGGCACCTCCACCGTGGTCCAGCCGGCGGCGTGCAGCGCGTCGACGTACCCGTGCCACTGCCGCACCGCGAGCTCAACATCCACCGGCTGCCGCTCGATATGCGTGACCAGCCCCTCGGCCAGCCGCGGACTCGGTCGTCGGATCAACGCTCTCTGCATACTCACAGCACCAGTCTGAGGCCTTCGTCCGCCGCGATCACTTCCCCGTCGAACACGGCTTCTGCCTCGCGTACGGAGATCGACCGGTCCGAGCCGGGCCAGAAGTGCGTCAGGAGCAAGCGGCTTGCGCCGTGGGCACCGTGGGCTGCCTCAGCGGCGGTCATCAGATAGCTGTCGGACGCGTCGCCTTGGAGAGTGGCGTCCGAGATGACCAGGTCGGTCCCTTCGGCGAGCCTTCGCAGGTCGGGTGACGGTCCGCTGTCGCCGGTGTAGGCAACGGAAACGCCGGGCGCCGACAGCCGGACTCCGAGATTCGTCTTGTAGTGCGGGAGTTCCACCGTCAGTACGTCGAACGGCCCGATGCGCGTGGTCGACGCCAACTCGTGCACCGCGAAGACGGTCGCCGGATCCGGGCTCGGTTCGATGGCCCGCAACACCTCCAGCGTCCCGGGCGTGCAGTGCAGCGGAATGGGCGGCGCGTCCGGAGTCTCGTAGTACCGGACTCTGGCCAGCGCGCTCACGTCGACGCAGTGGTCCGGGTGCTGGTGCGTCACCACGACCGCGTCGACCTCACCGTGAGGGCAGTGCTCGAGCAGGCGCGGGAGCGCGGCGTACCCGAGATCCAGCACCACGCGGAAGCCGTCGTACTCCAGGAGGAACCCGGCGCACGCGCGACCCGGCTCCGGCCACGCCCCGCAGGAGCCGAGGACGGTCAGTGACCTCACGCGAACGGGCGATCGCTCGGCACGATCTCCTTGCCGAGCGGCAGCAGCGAGACCGGGATCAGCTTGAAGTTCGCGATGCCGAGCGGGATGCCGATCACGGTCAGGCAGAGGGCGATCCCGGTGGTCAAGTGGCCGAGCGCCAGCCACCAGCCGGCAAAGACGATCCAGATCAGGTTGCCGATCAGCGCGCCCGGGCCCGCGGTGGGCTTGTCGACCACGGTCCGGCCGAACGGCCACAGGGTGAACCCGGCGATCCGGAACGCCGCGATGCCGAACGGGATCGTGACGATCAGCACGCAGCAGATGATGCCGGCGACCGCGTAGCCGACCGCCAGCCAGAACCCGGCCAGCACCAGCCAGATCAGGTTGAGAAGCGTCTTCATGCCTCCCAGCGTGCCACCTGACGGGTGTGTTCCCGGACGAGTCCGGCCACAAGTCGGGGATCGTTCCGGGGCATCCAGTGGCCACCCCTGACCACCTTGACGGTGAGGTTCGGGGCCCAGCGTGCGATGTCGGTCTGCAGCGGGGTGGTGACGAACGGATCTTCGTCGGGTGACACGGCGAGGACCGGTATGTCGATACACCGGGGTGCTGGTCGGCGCAGGCGCGGCAGGACGTTGGCGCGGTACAGCTTCATGCCGTTGAGGTAGTCGCTGAGCGCGCGATCGTCGTCCGCGGGCTGCTTTTCCAGACGGTTGAAGGCGCGCTGCGCCCAGCCCTTTCGCCAGGCGAGCTCGGGGAGCCATGGGAGGTGGAAGTAGAAGATGTACCAGGAGTGCAGCAGTTGTTTGATTGCTGCGCGGTCGCGACGGCGGATGAAGTACCCGGCGTGATCCAGCGAGGGCCCGGAAATGGAGGTGAAGGATGCGATGCGGTTCTGCAGTTCAGGGTCGGTGACGAAGTGCCACGCCTGGATCGATCCCCAGTCGTGCGCGAGCACATGCACCGCCCGCCCGGCTTCGGCACGGGCCAGGACTGCCTGGAAATCTTCTTGTAAGCGGTTCAAGGAATAGGCGGACGTGCTGCTTGGGTGGTCGGATGCGCCGGCTCCGCGTACGTCGTACGTCACGACCTCGAACTCGTCCGCGAGCAACGCGGCCACCTCACCCCACAGGGCGGCGTTGTCCGGATACCCGTGCACACAAAGGAGAACCGGCGCACCGGGGTTGGCGTAGGTGTAGACGGCGAGCCGCGTGCCGTCGGCGCTAGTAGCTGTCGACTTCGAGGGTGGCAAAGGTCATCCCCGCTCTCACCAGGCGATCGCGCAGGGCCGGGCCCGTCGCGGCGGCTGTCGTGGTCTGGCCCGCGGTTTCCGGGAGGTCGTCGAGCGCCAGGCACAGCATGCTCTCCCCCAGCATCTTGGCGGTCTCGTCGTACCCGGGATCACGACCCGCGACCTCGGTGACGACCTGCTTCCCGCCGCCGCGGCCGATGAAGCGCACGTTGAACCACGAACGCGCACGGGTCTCCGCGCTCGGCCCGTCACCGGGCTGCAGGCGCTTCAGCAGCGCGTTACGCACCGGCGGCACCTGTGCGCCGGCAACCAGCAGCCCGACACCACCGATGCCTGCGGCAACAGTCGGCAGCCGCTTCAGCGCGGCGTAGTGCGAGTACCGGAAGTCCGGCCCGTACCGCTCCAGCAGCCGCGCCGAGAACCCGACGATCTGCGGATCGATCGTCGGCAACGGCACCGCCCAGAACCCTTGCTGACGGTGGATCCGGCCCGGCACCGCCCGCGCCTTCCGCCCTTGCGGCCGACCCTCGGCGGCGCGCCGGGCGCGATGGGCCTCCAGGTTCTGCTTCGGTCGCGAGAACGCGGTGATCGCGGTGTGAAACGTCCCACCCGACGGCCGCCCACCGGCCCGCAGCAGCCCGTCGACCTGGATCGGTACGTTCTCCGGCAGCTGCTCGACGGTGAACTGCACCCCGAGGTCGTACGGGATCGAGTCGAACCCGCATGCGTGCACGATCCGCGCACCGGTCTGTGTCGCACGCTCGTGGTACCGCACGTACATCCGGTCCAGGAACTCCGGCTCGCCGGTCAGATCGAGGTACCCGGTCCCGGCCTCCGCGCAGGCCGCGACCAGCGGCTCGCCGTACTGCACGTACGGACCGACCGTGGTGGCGACCACCTTCGTCGACTCGGCCAGCTCGCGCAGCGACCGCGGATCGGTGACATCGGCGTACAGGACGTCCCGCCCGAATCGCTCCAGCTTCGACTTGTTGCGTCCGGCAACGGCCCAGCGGAAGCCCTCCGGCGCGTTCTTCTCCAGGTACTCCGCGGTCAGCGCGCCGGTGAAACCGGACGCACCCAGCAGTACGGCGTCGTACGCGCGGCTCATCGTCCCGCGGCCTTCTCCGCGTCGGCCAGGCCGCCCGCACCCGTCGGGCGCGACGACGCCTCGGCGCCGCGGGCCTGGACGTCGGCGAGCGCGGCCGCGTCCGCCTTCGGGACACTGAACCGCGAACCGGCCTCGATGAGGTGCGGCAGCACCCAGCGAACCACCTTCAGCGCGCCGATCCAGCCGGGCACGTGCACGGTCCGCGAGCGCTTCGTGATCCCTTCGACGAACTTGCCGACCGCGAAGTCCAGCGGGTACGTCCTGCTCACCATCGGGATCCCGGTCCGGACCTTCCCGAACACCGGGTGCGTGTCGACACCGCGCACCATGTCGGTGTCCACGAACGTCATGTGCGCGACCCCGACCCGGACGCCGAGGTGCTTGAGCTCCGGGCGCAGCGTGTCGCCCATCGCCTCGACGCCGGCCTTCGCCACGTTGTACGACGCCAGCCCCGGGATGTGCACGATCGCGGCCAGCGACGACACCAGCAGCAGGTACCCCTTGCTCTCCAGCAGGTACGGCAGCGTCAGGTGGACGGTCCGCCAGACGCCCAGCAGGTTCACGTCGATGACCCGCTCCCACGCCTTCGGGTCCATGCTCCGGGTGAAGCCCGGCGCGGCGATCCCGGCGTTCGCCATCACCACGTCGATCCGACCGTACCGCTCGGCGATCCCCTCGACGGCGGCCTGCAGCGAGTCCACGTCGGTGACGTCGGCCTCCCACCAGCCGGCGTCCGGGCCGCAGTCCTCCGCGACCTTCTTCAGCTCGTCCGGCTCGAGGCCGACCAGGGCGAGCTTGGCGCCGTCCTGCGCGAGCTTCCGGGCGACCGCGGCGCCGATCCCCCGGGAGGCTCCGGTGACGAGCACGACTTGACCGGCCAACGGACGCATCGGGAACCTCCAGCTTGTTGAGTGGATACTCAACAGTAAGTGCTTGTTGAGCAAATACTCAATAGACTGCGCGGTATGAGCCAGACCTCACGCCTGCGACCCGATCAGCGGCGCGCGCAGATCCTCGAGGCCGCCCGCCGGGTGCTGCTGGCGGATCCGCACCGGGAGCTCACCGTCGAGCTGGCCGCCGCCGAGGCAGGCGTCTCCCCCGCGCTGCTGTTCCACTACTTCGGCTCGAAGAAGAAGTTCCAGTACGCCGTCATCGAGGAGGCCGCCGCCGAGGTGATGCTGCGGACCGCGCCGGATCCGTCGCTGCCGCCGCACGAGCAGCTCCGGTCCGGCATCCGGGCGTTCGTCCGTGCCGTCCTGGAGGCCCCGCAGCTGTACCGCGCGACGCTGCTGATGTCCGCGGCCGGCGACCCGGAGATCCGGGCGCTGCACTCCGACCTGCGACGGGTCTTCGGCCAGTGGGTGGTCGGCGCGGTCGCCCAGCGTGGCATCGAGGTCACCCCCGTCGTCGAGCTCGCCTGTCACGGCTGGCAGGGTTACGTCGAACAGACCCTGCTGGCCTGGATCGACGACCCGACCGTCTCGCCGGAGGCTCTCGAGCAGCTGTGCGAACGGTCGCTGGACGCCATCCTCTCGACCACCTCGCCTCTCGACGACCTTAATGAGTGACTGATGAACAAGTTTTTCCTGATCGTCCACCTCCTCGCCGCGATCCTCACAGTCGGACCGATCACGGTCGCGGCCAGCATGTTCCCGCCGATCGCCCGCAAGCTGCTCGCCGCCGACGCCCCGTCGGAGGCGGGCGGCCTGCAGATCCTGCACCGGATCACCACCGTGTACGCGTGGGCGAGCCTCGTCGTGCCGCTGTTCGGGTTCGCGCTCGCGGGCAGCATGCACGTGATGGGTGAGGCGTGGCTGATCATCTCGATCGTGCTGACGCTGGCCGCCGCGCTGGTCCTGGCGTACCTGGTCGTGCCGGCGCAGTCCGCCGTACTCGCGGCTGCCGGCGGTACCGCGGAGGAGCGCGGCGCCGTACTGCCGAAGGCCAAGCTGCTGTCGATGACGTCCGGGATCTTCGCGCTGCTCTGGCTGGTCGTCTTCGTGCTGATGGTGCTCAAGCCGGGCCACCACAACGGGTAGGGTTTCGCCGTGCTGACGGTTGCCACGGTGAACGTGAACGGGATCAGGGCCGCCTTCCGGCGCGGGATGGGGCCCTGGCTGCAGGACGTCGACCCGGACTTGCTGCTGATGCAGGAAGTTCGTGCGCCCGACGACGTACTGCGGGATCTGCTCGGCGGCGACTGGAACCTCGCGCACGCCGAGCCGGCGATCGACGGGCACAAGGGCCGCGCCGGTGTCGCGGTCGCGACCCGGCGGCCGATCAAGGGCGAGCGTGGCGAGCTCGGCCCGGAGCGGTTCGACGGCACCGGGCGCTGGGTCGAGGCGGACGTGGTGCTCGACGACGGGTCGACCCTGACGGCGATCAGTACGTACGTCTTCACCGGGGAGTTCGAGACGCCGCCGCGGCAGGAGGAGAAGTACGCGTTCCTGGACGCGATCACCGCGCGGCTGACCGAACTGCGCGCCGACGGCCGGCACGTGCTGATGTGCGGCGACCTCAACATCGCGCACCGCGAGGAAGACCTGAAGGCGTGGAAGGCGAACCGCAAGAAGAGCGGCTTCCTGCCGGAGGAACGCGCCTGGCTGGACCGCCTGTTCGCGGCAGGCTGGGTCGACCTCGGCCGCAGGTTCGGCGGCGACGGCCCCGGCCCGTACTCCTGGTGGTCCTGGCGCGGCAAGGCGTTCGACAACGACGCCGGCTGGCGCATCGACTACCAGATCGCCTCCCCCGCCCTCGCCGACCTCGCCAGAAACTGCGTCGTCCACCGCGCCCCCACCTACGCCGAACGCTGGAGCGACCACGCCCCGGTCGTCGCGACGTACGGCGTCTGAGCGCTGCGCGCCCTCCCGCGGGCGGACCCTTTGTCCGAGCGTCCGGGTAGTCTCGCGGCATGGTTGAGAACTCTCCTGCGGCGCCGCCTGTTGCGGCGCGGAAGCCGGTTCGGCGGACGCACCACGGTGACACGTTCGTCGACGAGTACGAGTGGTTGCGGGACAAGGACGACGACGAGGTGCTCGGGTACCTGCGGGCCGAGAACGCGTACACCGAGGCGCGCACCGCGCACCAGGAATCGTTGCGCGAGGCAATCTTCAAGGAGATCTCGGACCGCACGCTACAGACCGACCTGAGCGTGCCCGCCCGGCGCGGCGGCTACTGGTACTACTCGCGCACGATCGAGGGCCGGCAGTACGCGCTGCACTGCCGGGTCAAGGCCGACGGCGACCAGCCGCCCGCGACCGACGGCGAGATCGCCGGCGAAGAGGTGATGCTGGACGGCAACGCGGTGGCGGGCGACTCCGAGTTCTTCTCGCTCGGCACCGTCGACGTCTCCCCCGACGGCCGGCTGCTCGCGTACTCCGTGGACGTCAAGGGCGACGAACGGTTCACCCTGCGGATCAAGGACCTGGGCACCGGCGAGCTGCTGCCGGACGAGCTGCCCGACGTTCACTACGGCTCCGCCTGGTCCGCCGACGGGTCGACGCTGTTCTACACGAAGGTCGACGACGCCTGGCGCCCGTACCAGGTCTGGCGGCACACCCTCGGTACGACGGACGACGTCCTGGTGATGGAGGAGCCGGACGAGCGGTTCTGGGTCGGCGTCGACCTGACCCGCAACGAGCAGGCGATCATGATCGCGCTCGGCAGCAAGCTGACCAGCGAGGTCTGGCTGCTCGACGCGCACGACCCGGCCGGCGAGCCCGTCGTCGTGGCGTCCCGCCGTGAAGGCGTCGAGTACGACGTGGAGCACGCGGGCGACCAGCTGCTGATCACGCACAACGCCGACGCCGCGAACTTCTCCCTCGCCTCCGCGCCGCTCGACTCCCCCGGAGACTGGACGACGCTGATCGAGGGCGACGAGACCAGCCGGCTGCTCGGCGCGGACGCGTTCGCCGACCACGTGATCCTGTACCGGCGCCGCGACGCCCTCACCGAGCTGGCGATCATGCGGCGGACCGGCGACAGCTTCGGCGCCCCCGAGGCGCTGGAGTTCGACGAGCCGATCTACACGGTCTCGCCGGGCCGCAACGACGAGTGGCACGACACCCGGTACCGGTTCGGCTACACGTCCCTCGTGACGCCCGGTTCGACGTACGACGTGGACGTGGCGACGGGCGAGCGCCGACTGCTGAAGCAGCAGCCCGTGCTCGGTGGCGTCGACCTGAGCGACTACACGCAGTACCGCGAGTGGGCGACCGCGGCGGACGGGACCAAGGTGCCGATCTCGATGGTCGCCCGCAAGGACGTCGCGAAGGACGGGAACGCGCCGGTCGTGCTGTACGGGTACGGCTCGTACGAGAGCTCGATGGACCCGTGGTTCTCGATCCCGCGGCTGTCGCTGCTGGACCGCGGCGTGGTGTTCGCGATCGCGCACGTCCGCGGCGGCGGCGAGCTCGGCCGGCACTGGTACGACGACGGCAAGATGCTCACCAAGCGGAACACGTTCACCGACTTCGTCGCCGCCGCCGAGCACCTGGTGCACGCCGGCTGGACCAGGCCGGAACGGATCGTCGCGCAGGGCGGCAGCGCCGGCGGCCTGCTGATGGGCGCGGTCGCGAACCTGGCCCCGGAGGCGTTCGCCGGAATCGTCGCGGAGGTCCCGTTCGTGGACGCGCTGACCACGATTCTGGACCCGTCGCTGCCGTTGACGGTGATCGAGTGGGAGGAATGGGGCAATCCGCTCGCGGACCCCGAGGTGTACGCGTACATGAAGTCCTACTCGCCGTACGAAAACGTCACCGCGCAGCACTATCCCGCCATCCTGGCGATCACCAGCCTGAACGACACCCGCGTGCTGTACGTCGAGCCGGCGAAGTGGGTGGCGAAACTCCGGGCCACCGCGACCGGTGATTCCGAGGTGCTGCTGAAGACCGAGATGGAGGCCGGCCACGGCGGCCGCAGCGGGCGGTACGACGCCTGGCGCGAGGTCGCGTTCTCGCTCGCCTGGGAACTCGACACCCTCGGCCTGAGCTGAATCCCGGACGCAAAGACCGGCGAAAAGCGGGAATTTCCGCCCTCGGACGTGTGTTGTGCAACACATCCGGGGGCGGATTTCTGCGTGGTTTCTCAGGATCCTCGCGGAGTGTCGTGCGGAATATCCCCACCAGGCCTTGGGACACCGGTTTCCGGCGCGGATTCGGTGCCGGGAACTCTCAGGGAACCTTCAGGGTGTTTACACACTGGTACCGGAATCTTGAACCCTACTCGAGCGTTGCTCTCCATGTAACGACGAAGGGAGTTTCGGTGGCTCGCATGACTCGTGTCCGGTCCACGGACGACGGTATCGACGGCAAGGACAGCGTAGGTCTCTACCTGGAAGAGATCGCGCGTACTCCGCTGCTGACGGCTGAGGAAGAGGTCGAGCTCGCTGAGACGGTCGAGGCAGGACTCCTGGCGGAGCAACTGCTGGCCGAGGGGCGGGTTGGACGGAAGAAGGGCGGAGCGCCCAAATATGCGTCGGAGGAAGAGCTGGAGTGGCTGGCCGAAGAGGGCCGGCGCGCACAGCAGCGGTTCGTGACCGCGAACCTCCGGCTCGTGGTGTCGATCGCGCGCCGCTACGGGCGGTCCCAGATGCCGCTGCTGGACCTGGTCCAGGAGGGGAACACGGGGCTGATCCGGGCGGTGGAGAAGTTCGACTACCGGAAGGGATTTAAGTTCTCGACGTACGCGACCTGGTGGGTGCGGCAGGCCATCACCCGCGGTATCGCGCAGCAGGCTCGGGTGGTCCGGCTGCCGGTGCACGTGGTGGAGCAGCTGAACCAGATCGGGTCCGCTCGGCGCACGCTGGAGCGCAAGCTCGGGCGTGAGCCGGAGATCGACGAGATCGCGGCGGAGCTGGGCCTGGACGAGGAGCGGGTCACCGAACTGATCCGCATCGGCCGGGACCACATCAGCCTGAACAGCCCGGTCGACGACGAGGGTGAGACCTCGCTGGGTGACCTGATCGCGGCCGAGACCGCGCCGGGTCCGGACCAGCTGGTCGCCGACGCGTCGGACCGCTCGGGCCTGTTCAGCCTGGTCGACCAGCTCGACCCGCGGTCCGCGGACGTGATCCGGCGGCGGTACGGTCTGCACGACGGCCGCCAGGCCAAGCTGGCCGACATCGGCGCCGTGCACGGCATTTCGGCGGAGCGGGTGCGCCAGATCGAGCGCGAGGCGTTGGGCCGCCTCCGCCTGCTGGCAGATCCGACTCTGGCCGCGTAGTACCCCACCCCGAAACCCCTCAGGACCCCCGGGCCACGATCTGGCCCGGGGGTCCTTTCGGTGTCAGGCGGCGCCCTCGCCGGCGTTCCAGGACTCGATCAGGGCCGGCAGCTCGGACAGCTGCTGGACGGTCGCGTCCGGCGTACCCTCCGTGTGGCCGATCTGCTCGACCGGGATCGCGCTGTGCGGCAGGTGCGCCGCGCGCATGCCCACGTTCTGCGCGCCCCAGACGTCGTCGAAGAGCCGGTCGCCGACGAACAGGCACCGCGACGGGTCGGACACCCCGACCGCCCGCATCGCCGCCAGGAACGCCTCCGGGTGCGGCTTGGTGTGCGGGATCTCGCTGGTGTAGACCGCGCCGTCGAACAGCTCCAGCACGCCGTCCCGCGCGAAGATCTCCTCGTGCCGCCGCCGCGGCCAGATCGTGTTCGACAGCACGCCGAGCTTCAGCCCGGCGGCCCGGAGCGCGCGCAGCGTCTCGATCGCGTCCGGTGCGAGGACCGTGTGCGGGTCCCACTGGCGCTCGTACTCCGCGAGGCCGTCCGGGGTCATCACGACCTCGGCCAGCATGCACACCTCCTCGAACGTGCTGCTCCGATGCTCGTCGCGGGACCGCCGCCAGACGGAGCCCTCGGCCGCGACCAGCCGGGCCGCCAGTTCGTCGGCGTTCGCCTGGTCGAGCACGGTGGTCACCGCCCGCCAGGTGTCGTGCAGGGAGATGTCGTGCCAGGTTGCCAGCGTGCCGCCCCAGTCGAACAGGACGGCCTCGATCTTCACGTTCGTCACCCGGCAAAGCCTGCCAGAGCCGGCCGACAGTTATCGCATGCTTTTCAGCTCAGCCGGCCGACCTGGCGGCGCCGCGCCAGCCAGGTGACGGCGTACGCGTAGGCGCCGAGGCAGATCACGTCGGAGGCGAGCAGCGTCCACGGCGCGCCGCCCTGCTGGTTCCACTGGTCGCCGTGACCCATTGCCAACGGCAACAAGAACGCGAACAGGTTGTTCATCGCGTGCAGCGCGATCCCGGACTCCAGTCCCCCGGTGCGCACCGCCAGCCAGCCGACCGTGGTCGCGAACAGGAACACGTCCGCCATCGCCCAGCCCGTGTACCCGTGCGCCGACACGAACGCGGCCGCACCGAGCACGATCCCGGGCCACGGCGACCGGAACAGCCGCCGCAGCCACGGCGCCCTGCCCTCCGCGCTGTCCGGCCCGTACGCCCCGACCGCCTGGATCACCCAGCCGCGGAACACGAACTCCTCCGCCGCCGACTGGAACGGTACGAGCACCAGGATCAGCAACGCCGGTACGACGAACGCGCCGAGGCCGATCCACGCGCCACCCTCGTCGCCGATCGCGTCTTGCGGCGGGAACACCGCGTCGACGAACAGACCCATCAGGTACGACAGGGCGACGTACCCCAACGCCGGCAGGCAGCACCAGAGCAGCCAGCTCCAGCGGACCTTGTTCAGCACCGAGGCGACGCTCCAGAACGGGCGCCGCTGGACCAGCCACGCAGCCAGGCCGACGAGCGGCGTCAGGACCGCCAGCAGCACCAGCTGGAACGCCAGGTTCTCGGTCGCGCTCGGGAAGATGTCCGTGCCCGCCGGGGTCGCGAACGGGCCCACCAACACCCTGTGCAGGACCGCCCACGCGACGACCACGAACGTCATCACGAGGAACGCCGTCCCGACGAGCAGCAGCGTGCCGAGCACCGGTCGCCACCAGGTGTGCTTCGGCGTCCGCGCCAGCCGGTGGTACGGCGTACCGGGGGGAGCCGGGACGATCCGCGGCTCACGGTAGCCGTACGGCAGGCCGGGCTGCCCGTACGGCTGAGCGTATGGCCGGCCGTACGGGTGAGCGTACGGCTGTGGGTATGGCTGCTGGTACGGCCCCGGCGGTGGCAAGGGGTGCCCCGGCTGGGAGTATGGGCCCGGTTGCGGAGACGGCCCGGGCTGATGCGGGTCCATGACTGGACTCTAGAAGATCGGGCCAACTGGACGGAGGGAGAACACGGTGGTCACGGAACCGGATCGGGAGACGGACGCGCTGCCGCAGTCCGTACTGATGCCGCTGAGCGGGTCGGCCATCTTCCTCGTGGTGCGGATCGAGCCGGGTGGCGAGGACCGCGCCCGCGACCTGCTGGAGCGCCTCAGCGGCCTGGTGCGCTCGGTCGGGTTCCGCGTGCCGGACGGCAACCTGTCGTGCGTCACCGGTATCGGGTCGGACGCCTGGGACCGGCTGTTCGGCGGTCCGCGGCCCGCCGAGCTGCACCCGTTCGTCGAGCTGCAGGGCCGGACGCACCACGCGCCGTCGACGCCCGGCGACCTGCTCTTCCACATCCGGGCCGCCCACCAGGACCAGTGCTTCGAGCTCGCCGCGCAGATCATGACCGTGCTCGACGGCGCCGCCACGGTCGTCGACGAGGTGCACGGCTTCAAGTACTTCGAGATGCGCGACCTGCTCGGCTTCGTCGACGGCACCGAGAACCCGACCGGCAACGAGGCCCGCGACGCCGTGCTGGTCGGCGACGAGGACCGGGACTTCCGCGGCGGCAGCTACGTGATCGTGCAGAAGTACCTGCACGACCTGAAGGCGTGGAACTCGCTGACCGTCGAGCAGCAGGAGCTCGCGGTCGGCCGGAGCAAGCTCGACGACATCGAGATGGACGACGCGAAGAAGCCCGGCAACGCGCACATCGTGCTGAACGTGGTCGAGGACGACGACGGCAACGAGCTGCAGATCCTGCGCGACAACATGCCGTTCGGCACCATCGGCACGCAGGAGTTCGGGACCTACTTCATCGGCTACGCGAAGACGCCTTCGGTCACCGAGCTGATGCTGCGGCGGATGTTCATCGGGGTCCCCGAGGGCAACCACGACCGGCTGCTGGACTTCTCCACCGCGGTCACCGGCGGCCTGTTCTTCACGCCACCGGCGGAGTTCCTGGACGACCTTCCGCCGGCGCCCTGAGGGTTCACTCGCCGACCAGCGGCGCGTCGAGGTCGTCGTCCCAGGTCGGCCAACTGTTCTGCGGACTGTCGGTGGGTCGAGGGACACTTGGGGCATGTTGCTGATCAGGCTGGTCGAGACCTCCGCGGCGCTGGCCGGCACCCGGTCGCGGCTGCAGAAGGCCGGGTTCATCGCCGGGTTGCTGTCCGAGGCCACCGATCCGGCCGAGATCGGGATCGTCGTGACGTACCTGTCCGGCGAGCTGCGGCAACGGCGTACCGGGGTGGGGTGGCGGACGCTGATGGACGCGCCGGCGCCGGCCGCGGAGCCTTCGCTGACCGTGACCGAGGTGGACCAGGCGTTCGCGGAGCTGGCCGAGATGTCGGGGGCCGGGGTGCAGGCCCGGCGCCGGGCCGCGGTCGACGCGTTGTTCGGGCGGGCTACGGAGGACGAGCAGCAGTTCCTCCGGTTGCTGGTCGGCGGCGAGCTGCGGCAGGGCGCGCTGGACGGCGTGATGGCCGACGCGGTCGCGCGGGCGACGGGCATTCCGCTGGACAAGATCCGGGCCGCGACGATGCTGCGTGGCGCGACGGCTCCGGTCGCGGTCGCCGTACTGACCGGGGGCGAGGCGGGGCTCGCGCAGTTCGGGCTCGAGGTCGGGCGTGGGGTGCAGCCGATGCTCGCGCAGTCGGCGACCACGGTCGCGGAGGCCTTGGAGAAGACCGGTACGCCGGCGGCGCTGGAGTGGAAGCTCGACGGCATCCGGATCCAGGTGCATCGCGACGGCGACCGCGTGGTCGTCTACACGCGGACACTGGACGACATCACGGCACGGGTGCCTGAGGTCGTGACGGCCGTGCTCGCGCTGGACGCGCAGCAGGTGGTGCTGGACGGTGAGCTGATCGCGCTGCGGGGCGACGGGCGGCCGGAGCCGTTCCAGGTCACCGGGTCGCGGACGGCGACGCGTGCCGCGACGGGGCCGGAGAGCGTGCCGCTCACGCCGTACTTCTTCGACATCCTGCACCTGGACGGCCAGGATCTGCTCGGGCTGGACGGTGCGACCCGGCACCAGTGGCTCGCGAAGCTGCTGCCGGAGGAGCGCCGGATCCCACGGCTGGTGACGTCCGACGCGGAGGCGGGCCAGGCGTTCTTCGACGACGCCGTACGGCGGGGACACGAGGGCGTCGTGGTGAAGTCGCTGACGGTTCCGTACGAGGCCGGCCGGCGTGGGTCGGGATGGGTGAAGGTCAAGCAGACGTTCACCCTTGACCTGCTGGTGCTGGCCGCGGAGTGGGGGCACGGGCGGCGGAAGGGCTGGCTGTCGAACCTGCATCTCGCGGCGCGCGACGAGACCACCGGCGAGTTCGTGATGCTCGGGAAGACGTTCAAGGGTCTGACCGACGAGCTGTTGCGCTGGCAGACCGAGCGGTTCCAGGAGCTCGCCGTACGGCAGGACGACTGGGTCGTGTACATCCGGCCCGAGGTGGTGGTGGAGATCGCGTTCGACGGGGTGCAGACCTCGCCGCGGTACCCGGCCGGGATGGCGCTGCGGTTCGCCCGGGTGATCCGGTATCGCGAGGACAAACGCCCGGCCGACGTCGACACCGTGCAGACCGTACGGTCGATCCACACCGGACCTGAACCTGTAGTTGAGCTCGAGGAGAGCGTCGATGACTGAAGACCCCGAGGTCGTGACCCGGCGGATCGCCCGCGCGTCGCTGGAGAACGACGACCCCACCGGCTGGTTCGAGAACCTGTACGCCGCCGCGGCCGACGGCGAGGCGATCGTGCCGTGGGACCGCGGTACGGCGCATCAGCTGCTCGCGGACTGGATCGCCGAGTCCGCGCCGGACGGCACCGGCAAGACCGCGGTGGTGGTCGGCGCCGGCACCGGCTGGGACGCCGAACTGATCGTCGACCGCGGCTACGACACGACCGCCTTCGACATCTCCCCCAGCGCGATCGAGACCGCCCACCGCAACCACCCGGCCTCGAGGGCGCACTACGTGGTCGCCGACCTCCTCAACCCACCCGCGGACTGGCACCAGGCGTTCGACCTGGTCGTCGAGATCTACACCGTCCAGGCCCTCCCCATCCCCCTCCAGCCCGACGCCATCACCCACGTCACCGACCTGGTCGCCCCCGGCGGCACCCTCCTGGTCATCGCCGCCGCCCGCCCCGACGACGACACCACCCCTCAAGGCCCACCCTGGCCCCTCACCCGCACCACCATCCAGTCCTTCACCCGCCCCGACCTCCACCTCATCCAACTGGACCAAGCCCCCAGCCCCACCGACCCCACCATCCTCCGCTGGCGCGCCGAGTACCTCCGCGACTGATGCCCGAGCCGCGGCCCGCAGAGCACAATGGCGCCTTGCCCGGGCTAGTGCTTCGGGCGGAGCTGGCTGCCGCCGAGGTCGGGATGCCGCTGCGGCGTACCGGAACCGGCCCGTCGTGCTGCCTACCCGACGCCGGCCGATTCCTGGCCATGCTGGCGGCCGGCTGCACCGGTGGAACGATCGGCGAGTCCGGGACGGGAGTCGGGTACGGCGCGGCGTGGATCGCCTCGGCGATGCCGGCCGACTGCCGTCTCGTCACCGTCGAGTCAGACGAGACGCGAGTCGCCGCGGCACGGCGCGTGTTCGCGGACGAGCCGCGGGTCGAGGTCATCCACGGCGATGCCGCCGTGGAGCTGATCAGCCATGCACCGTTCGATCTCCTGTTCGCGGACGGGGGGCGCCAGCCTCCGGACATCGTCGAACTGCTACGCGTCGGCGGCCGGCTGGTGTGCGACGACGTCACCCCGATGGAACTGCTGCCGGCGGATTCACCGTTCCGGCTGAGCGACCCCAAGCGCGAGTTCTTCTTCCGCAACCCACGGCTGGTGGCGACCGAGGTCGTACTGCCCGACCGGCGGAACTCACTCCTGGTCGGCACTCGAACAGTTTGAATCCGATGGGAACACTTGTTCGAAAATGATGTAGAGTTGGGGCATGGCGGGGCGAAGTGTGGTGGGGCCTACTGCGCTGCGGATGTTGCTCGGGACGCATCTGCGGGAGTTGCGTGAGCGGGCCGGTGTCACGCGGACCGATGCGGGGTGGGCGATCCGGGCCTCGGAGTCGAAGATCAGCCGGCTGGAGCTGGGGCGGGTCGGGTTCAAGGAGCGGGACGTCTCGGACCTGTTGACGCTGTACGGCGTACAGGACGCGAGGGAGCGGGACCGGTTGCTGGAGCTGGCGCGGGAGGCGAACGATCCGGGCTGGTGGCAGCGGTACGGCGATGTCACGCCGGAGTGGTTCGATGCGTATCTGGGGCTGGAGGCGACGGCGGAGCTGATCCGGACGTACGAGATCCAGTACGTTCCGGGCCTGCTGCAGACCGAGGAGTACACGCGGGCGGTCTTGCAGCTCGACCCGAGCGGCAACCGGCCCGACGCCGAGACCGAGCGGGTCGTCGCGCTCCGGACCCGGCGGCAACGCGTGCTCGACCGTGAGCCGCCGTTGCGCTTGTGGGCGGTGATCGAGGAGTCCGTCCTGCGCCGGCCGATCGGTGGCGTCGACGTCCTGCGCCGCCAACTCGTCGCGCTCCGCGAGGCAATCACCCGGGCGAACGTCACCGTCCAGATCGTCCCACTGGAGAACGCCGGCCACCCCGCCACCGCGGGCGCCTTCACCCTGCTCCGGTTCCCGCAGCGCGATCTGCCCGACATCGTGTACGTCGAGCACCTGACCAGCGCGCTCTACCTCGACAAACGCGACGACGTCGAGGCCTACACCCAGGCGCTGGAACTGCTCGCCTCCACCAGTCCCCCACCGCAAAAGACCGACGAGGCGCTCATCCGGCTGATCGACCGCCTACCCTGACCCCCGCTGCCCTACCTCCCGCTCCCCCACCTCGACCTTCCCGCGTGCCGCGCCGCTTGCCTTCCCACTTGCCGCGCCACTTGCCGCGCCACTTGCCGCGCCTATGCCCGCCCGCTGGCCGGCCGTGCTGCTCTTCCCACGGTCGTGGCGTCTACCCTGCGGCGCATCAGCATCGTCGCGCCGTCCGCAATCTCCTGGGT
>NZ_DASRVN010000715.1:0-11434 GCF_035655035.1 Kribbella sp.
CCGGCGCGCTTGCCGGCGATGTCCCACAGCGCCTGGTCGATCCCGGAGATCGCGTTGTTGGTCACGGGTCCGCCGCGCCAGTACCCGGAGTACGACGCGAGCCTGGTCAGGTCGCCGATGTCGCCCGGGTAGCGGCCGACCAGCAACCGGGCGAGGTGCTCGTCGACGAACGTCTGCACCGCCTTCCAGCGCTGCGTGAACGTGGCGCAGCCGAGACCGTACAGGCCCGGCTCGGTGGTTTCGATCTTCACGACCACCAGCGGGATGCCTTGCGGCGCCGTGACGATCGCCTTCACCTCGCGGATCCGGAGGTCGTCGCGGACCGGCCACGGCTGGTCGAAGTTCGAGGGCATATCAGGGCTCCAGAGGAAGGGTGGGTAGTTCGAGTTCGTGCCGGGCCTGGAAGCCCAGCATCGTCCGTACTGCGGTCAGGTCCATCGGTACCTCACGCCCGACGAACCGCCGCAGCCGCGGCACCTCGGGTGCGTACGCGTCCAGCAGGTCCTCGGTCGCGTACGGCGCGCTGCTGGTGCCCGCGGCAACGAAGAACGTGTGCGCGCCGGTCAGCGGCGCGGTCAGCCCGAGCTCCACGACGTACGCCGCGTCCCGGGTGTCCAGGTACGTCCACGCCTCGCGCAGCCCGCTGACCGGGTTCTCCCGGACGTGTCCGGCCATCCGCTCCAGGGCCTCGGCCGAGTTCACGTGCGGGAACCGGAAGGCGACCACGTCGATCCCCCAGCGGCGCCACGCCATCCGCGCGGTGTTCTCGTCGTTCTGCTTCGACAGCGAGTACCAGTCGCCGACGTCGCTCGGCGCCTTCTCGTCCCACGGGAAGTACGCCGGGCGGATCTCGTGGGGGTTGAACGGTACACCGGTGGCGTTGATACTGCTCGCGATCACCGCCCGGTCGATCCCCAGCGCACCCGCCTGCGCGAGCACGTTGAAGGTCGACACCACGTTGATCGTGTACACGTCGTACGGCGTGCCGGCGGACGGATGCGCGAGCGCCGCAAGGTGTACGACGTACTCCACACCCTCCAGCGCTTGGGCCACGTCCGCCTCTGACCGAGTGTCACCGATCAGCACCCGGTCCGCCTTGAGGTCCGGGTGCGGGACGTTCGACAGTGCCGTCACCTTCGCGCCCAGGGCGTTCAGGTGCTCGACCGTGACCAGGCCGATCCGGCCGGCAGCCCCCGTGACCAGCACCCGCCGGCCGTTCAGTTCACTCACTCTTTGATGCCTCCGGACATTCCGACGCCTCGCAAGAACTGCTTCTGGAACAACAAGAACAGCACCACAGGTATCAGAACCGCGAGGAACAGCGCGCTCATCTGCAGCGAGATCTCTGTGGTCTTCTGCACACGTGGCAGCGCGACCGAGATCGGCTGCAGGGTCGGGTCCGGCAGGACCAGCAGTGGCCAGAGGTAATCCTTCCACGAACCGATCACGGTGAGCAGCGCGACGACGCCGACGATCGGCTTCGACAGCGGCAGGATCAGCGCGGTGAACACCCTCAGGTTGCTCGCCCCGTCGATCCGGGCCGCCTCGATCAGCTCCCGCGGGATCGCGTCGAAGTACCGCTTCATCACCAGTACGTTGAAGGCGCCGGCCGCTGACGGCAGCCAGACCGCCCAGAACGTGTTCTGCAGGCTGATGTGCAGCAGCGGCATGTCGAGCACGGTCATGTACAGCGGGACCAGCGAGATCACTCCGGGCAGGAACAACGTCGCCAGCACCGCACCGGTGATGATCGGGCCCCACTTCGGGCGCAGGACGCTGAGCACGAACGCACCCGTCGTACAGACGAACAACGTCGAGATCATCGAGCCGATCGCGATGAACGCGGTGTTGCCCAGGTAGGCGCCGATCTGCACCCGGTTCCAGGCGTCCGGGATGTTCTTCAGCTGGATCCCGGACGGCCAGAGCTGCATCGGGCCGCTGAGGATGTCCTGGCTGGTCGACACGCCGGACTTCAGCAGCCACAGCAGTGGGCCGACGCCGGCGATCGCGACCGCGATGAAGATCAGCACCTGGATCACCGGCAGGCCGTACCGGACCAGACCACGCTGCCGGTCGGCGGTCGAGATGATTCCGCGCTCGTAGCTCATGAGGTACTCCAGCGGCGAGTGACGAGTTGGTAGACGGCCGACAGCACGCACAGCACCAGCGCGAGCAGCACACTGAGCGCGGTCGCGGCGCCGAAGTCACCGTTGATGAACGCGTAGTGGTAGATCAGCAGCAGCACCGTCGTGGTCGCGTTGTTCGGGCCGCCGCCGGTGAACAGGAACGGCTCGGTGAACACCTGGAACGTCCCGATCAGCTGCAGCAGCATCATGATCAGGATGATTCCGCGGATCTGCGGCAGCGTGACGTGCCAGACCCGGCTCCAGATCCCGGCGCCGTCCAGCTCGGCGGCCTCGTAGAGGTCCGTGCGAACGCCGGTCAGCGCCGCCAGGTAGATGATCGAGGTCGCGCCGGCACCGGCCCAGGTCGCCTCCAGCACGATCGCCGGCATCGCCAGCGTCGGCGAGTTCAGCCAGGCGAACGGCCCGATCCCGAACCAGCCGAGGATCGCGTTGAAGACGCCCGCGCCACTCGGGTCGTAGAAGAACGTCCACAACAGGATCGCGGCCACCGGCGGTACGACGGCCGGCAGGTACGAGAGCACGTTGTACAGCCAGCCGGTCTTGCGCAGCTCGCTGACGAACACGGCCAGGAACAGCGGCACGGGGAACCCGAAGATCAGTGCCAGCGCCGCGAAGTACAGCGTGTTCAGTGCCGCCTGCGGGAGCTGCGGGTCGGTCAGCACGTAGCTGAAGTTCGACCAGCCGACCCATTCTGCCGGTTGGACCAGGTTGTTCTTCTGGAAGCTGAGGACCAGGCCGCGGACGATCGGTCCCCAGGAGAAGTAGAGGAAGATCAGGACCAGGGGCAGCGCGAAGAAGATCGCGCTCAGCCCGCCGGAGCGGTACCAGGTCATCACCGACCTGGCACTGCTCCGGCTCTGCTTGGGCGTGCGTAGCTGGAACATCGGGGTTACCGGGCCAGACGCGCGTCGATCTTCGAGGCGGCATCGCTGACCAGCTTGTCGATGTCCACATCCTTCTTCGTCAGCACCTGCTGGACGACCGGGTCGAGCAGCGAGTAGACCTCCTGGCCCTTGTTCGACGGCTCCGGCAGCAGCTTCAGCGTGTTGGTCGAGTCGATGTAGCTCTGGAACTGCTTGATCGGCACGTTCACGTACGGCTCACGCCACTTGTTGTACTGCGCGTACGTCGACTCGCTCAGCGGGGTGATACCGGGCCGTCCGACGAAGCCCTTGTCCGCGATCGTGCTCTTCGCGTCCGCCACCGCGGCGGCCTGGTTCGTGTACTTGTCGAACTGGTCGAACTTGATCCACTTCAGCGCCGCGACGATCTCGTTCTTGGTCGCCTTCGGGCTGATCATCTTCAGCGAACCGCCGGTCAGCGTGCCGTGCGGGCCGCCGTCCTGGGGCAGCGCGGCCTCACCGAAGTCGGCGGGCTTCATGCCGAACTGCTTGACGCTCATGTCGTACGCGTCGGGCGCCTGCAGGACCATGCCGATCTTTCCGGCCGCGAAGTCCTGACGGACCTCCTCCTGGTTGTAGAGGAACCGGCTGCCCATCGAGTTGTCGGTCCAGCGCATGTCCTTGAGCAGCTGCAGCGCCTTCTTGGTCGGCGCGTCGTTGAACGTGCTCTTCTTGCCGTCCGCGCTCTCGACGGTGCCGCCCATGCTGTACGTCATCGTGGTCAGCATCCAGCCACCGGTGTTGTTGGTGGTGAGCTGCGCGTACCCGGCCTTACCGGTCTTGTCCGCGATCTGCTTCGCGTACTGCCGGACCTCGTCCCAGGTCGTCGGCGGCTTGTCCGGGTCCAGGCCGGCCTGCGTGAACAGCTTCCGGTTGTAGGCCAGGCCGACCGAGAACACGTCGGTCGGTACGCCGTAGATCCGGCCGTTGGCGTCCTGGACGATCTTCAGGACGTTCGGGTTCAGGTCCTTGGTGAGGTCGACCGTCTTCAGCTCGTCGGTGATGTCCGGCAACTGCTTGTTCGGGATCATGTTGGCCGGCTCGGTGAAGCTGATGCTCATCACCGTCGGCAGCGTGCCGCCGGCGACCTGCGCCTGGAAGGTCTGCGCCTGCCAGCTGGTCTCGGTCGACTTCACCGTGATGTTCGGGTACTTCGCCATGAAGTCCTTGACCTTCTGGTTGAAGGCCTTCAGGTCGTTCGGCTTGTCCGGGGTGGGCCGGTCCCCGACCGTGATCGTGACCGCCGCCTTCTCGTCGACGGCACCGCCGCCACCGGACGCGCCCGGGGTGGTGCCCTTCGCACACCCCGCGGCCAGCAACAGCCCAGCCACTCCGAGGGCAGTCCCAAACCGGCCCCACCTGCTCGCAAACGTCATCGGAACTCCTCAGGTTTCCGGATGCCGCCGGTGTGCTCTGAGCCACACACCGGCCAGGTCCCGAGTAAGTTAAACCAAGCGTGTTACTAACTCAAGACCTGGATGCACCTGGTTGCGGTAACGCTTTCGCAACGTCGTAAACGGGTGGAGGTCGCCGGCCGCGAGGCGTCAGGATGGCGGCATGCACCTGCGACCGGCGACTGCTGCCGACTTCCCGTTCCTGCTGGAGATGTTGCTCGAGGCGTGCAACTGGGACGGGACTCCCTGGTACGACGAGGCGAAAGTGCGCGCGGACCCGCGGGCGTGGGGTTACCTCGGCGGGTTCCCGCAGGAGGGCGACTTCGGGGTGGTTGCCGAGCTCGACGGCTCCCCCGCCGGTGCCACCTGGGCACGGCTGCTCACGGCGGACGCGCCGGGGTACGGGTACGTCGCGGACGACGTACCCGAGCTGACCCTCGGCGTGGCGCCCGGGTTCCGGCGGCGCGGGGTAGCGCGCGGCGTACTGACCGAGGTGATCGCGCGGGCCCGCGCGGCGTCGTACCGGCAGCTCTCGCTCAGCGTCGACCCGGACAACCCCGCGCGGACCCTCTACGAATCACTCGGCTTCCACAAGGTCGGCGTCGTCGGGACGTCCGACACGATGGTCCTGGACCTTTAACCGAAGCCGCGGACCCGGAACTGCATCACGCGGTACGGCCAGCCGGCGTCGGTGTTCCACTGGCTGACCGACAGGTGCATGTCCGACAAGGTCGAGCCCGGGATCACGTACCCGCCGTACAGCTGTGCCACGTGGTTGTCGTCCTCGGAGCCCCAGGCGCCGCCGTAGATCAGGGTCTGCCGGTACGCCGTGTACAGGTTCGACGTCGGCGTGTCCATGATCATCCCGTCGATCCGGTAGTCGCCGGCGTTGAACCAGGTCAGCACCCACTTCCCGCCGAGCGGCCGGAGGCTCATCTCGCCGAAGCTCCCGGACAGGATCGGCGTCGCGGGATTCCCCCACGCCCAGGCGCCGTTCAGGTATCCCCAGGGCTCGTACGCCGCCGGGTTCGCGATCTGCTCCTGGCGGACACGCTTCAGGATGATCGGCTTGTTGCGCTGGAAGCCGGTCGAGTAGACGTACACGTACCCGTCGTTCCCGAGGCCCCAGGTGAGCAGCTGGAACATCCCGCCGTCGATGTTCGGGTCGAACTTCGCGCCGGTGTGGTACCAGCTGGCGCCGGAGTCGTCGGACCGCCAGATCTCCGTCCACACGACGTTCCCGAGGCCCTTGTTCACCATCGCGTGCAGGTACATCGAGCCGCCGATCGTGATCACGTCGGACGGCAGGACGGTCGAGAACGTCGGGTTGTCGTGCGGGTAGTCCCAGAGCTGCTGGGCCGCGTCACCGCCGACCGCGCCGGACCACGTCACGCCGCCGGCCAGGTCGGAGGTCGTCGACCAGAGCGCGACCGGCGAACGCCACCAGCCCCCGCCGACCATGGGCTGTTCGAACGTGTCGCCGAACATGAACAGCAACCGCCCGTCCGGCGTCCGCGCCGGGATCCCGAGGTCGGTCGCGGCCATCCGGAACCGGTCGGTCAACCCCGGCCCGGTCAGGTCGGCCACCTTGTTGGTCAGCACCGCCTGGGTGCTGCCGAACGAGCGGCCCGGCACGGCAGCGAGTACACCGGCACCGACCGCGGCCTTGAGGAACGTGGATCGCTTCATCATCTGTGGTGACTCCCGGCATCAAGGGGGCGGACTGATGGGAAATCGATTTCTGCCACACCATCCCGCACGCTTGCCGTGGAAGTCAACCCTCAACCCACATCCCCCGAAAGTGGGGCCGTGCCGCTGGACAGGTGGTGTCGGCAGCCCGGTGGTGCGCGTGAGCGTGAACGCGGCCGTGCGTACGGCGTCTCGCAGGTGCACTACCTGTCGAGCCGCGGATCGCAACCGCTCGAACGCCTCACCCAACCCCTGTACGGATTGAGGGTCAGGGGATCTCGTAGGTGCCGTCGAGGCGGGTGCGGGCGAGGAGGTGGCCGGTGATCGCGGTGCGGAGCTGGTCGAGGGTGAAGCCGGGTGGGAGGTCCGGGGACCGGTCCAGGGCGTACAGCTGGAAGACGTACGCGTGCGGTCCGTGGGAGCGGATCGGCATCGGACCGATCCAGCCGCGGCGACCGAGCGGGCCGCGGCCGTGGCGAAGGTTCGGGACCGGGCTGGGGTCGGCGAGCGCGTTGGCCGGGAGGGCACCGGCCGCGGGGTCGATGCCGACGGTGAGGACATGCGTGGCGGGAGTGCTCCGCGGTACGTCGGGGTCCTGCACGATCAGCGCCAGCTCGACCGTGCCGTGGGGCGGCTCGGTCCAGGTGAGGGCGGGCGACACGTTCGCGCCGAACAGGTGACCGCGGTGCGCCGGCGGGATCGGCGTACCGTGCTCGAAGGCCGGGCTGGTGAGCGCGAAGGTCTCCGGCGCCTGGAGCTCCGGGCACGCCCACACGAGCGTGTCGTGCCCAGCCCGTCGGCCACGCAGCAGTACACCGAGCGGGTTGGCCACCATCGCCGGCTACCTCCCGGTGGCAACCGGCCGGCTCGGGTCGGTCACCCACTCGGACCAGCTGCCGACGTACACCGTCGCCGGGATCCCGGCCGTCTCCAACGCGAGCGCCTCATGCGCCGCCGTCACACCGGAACCGCAGTACACCCCGACCTCGGCCCCGTCCGTCACACCCAACCCCGCAAACCGATCTCGCAACTCACCGGCCGACCGAAAATGCCCGCTCTCGGTCACATTCGCCCCGGTCGGCGCATTCACCGCCCCCGGAATATGCCCCGCCACCGGGTCCATCGGCTCCACCTCCCCGGCAAACCGCTCCGGAGCCCGCGCATCCAGCAAGATCCCGCCAGCAGCCACCGCCGCAGCCCCCTGCGCATCCAGCACCGGCAAATGCCCAGGAGTAGCGACAAAACCGCCGGAAACCTCGCCGGCCGGCGGGACCTCGGTTGTCAGCTCTCCCCCGGCGGACTGCCAAGCAGCCAGGCCGCCGTCGAGGACCCGCACGTTGGTGAGGCCGAAGTAGCGGAAGGTCCACCAGGCTCGGGCGGCGGACATCGAGGTGGCGGCGTCGTACACGACGACCGGAGTGTCGGCGGACGCGATGCCGAGGCGCCGGAAGGTGGCTGTCACGGTGGTTGCGTCAGGCAACGGGTGGCGGCCCGGCCCGGGTGGGCCGGCGAGTTCGGTGTCGAGGTCGACGAAGTACGCGCCGGGCAGGTGACCGGCGTCGTACGCCTCCTTGCCGGGCGGACCGGCGAGGTTCCAGGTGACGTCGGCGAGCACCGGAGCGGTGTCCAGCGCGCGCAGTTCCTCGACGGTGATCAGCGGACTCACGATGCGGCTCCTCCGAACGGCAGGACCTCGGGTGACAGCGTCGCGCGGGCGCGCGCCTGGGTGAGTCGGCGACGGAAGTGCCGGCGGCAGAGGACCTCGTACGACACCTCGTCGTCGTGCGTCGCCATGTCACCCACCACCATCTGACGGCCTTCGGTCACCATCTCCCCACCGATCGTACGGGCGTTGTGCGTGGCCCGTTCGCCGCACCAGCACAACGCCTCGACCTGCAGCAGCTCCATCCGGTCCGCGAGCTCCACCAGCCGCGCCGACCCGGGGAACAGCCGGGCCTGGAAGTCGGTCAGGATCCCGAAGCAGAACACGTCGACCTGCAACTCGTCGACCAGCCGCGCGAGCTGCTCGATCTGCAGCGCGCTGTAGAACTGCGCCTCGTCGCAGACCACGTAGTCGATCCGCCCGCCGTGCGTGAGCTCGCCGACCACGTAGTCCCAGAAGTCGAACTCCTCCCGGACCTCGACGGCGTCCGCGGACAGCCCGAGCCGCGACGAGAGCACCGACTCCCCGGCCCGGTCGTGGCTGGTGAAGATCCGCCCGAGCCGGCCGCGCGCCTTGTGGTTGTGGTCCATCTGCAGCGCGAGTGTCGACTTGCCGCAGTCCATGGTGCCGGTGAAGTACAGGAGCTCAGCCACGGGCGAACATCCTGCCAAGTCAGCGGACCGGCGCGCACTCCGGGGTGTGTCGGAGGGGTGGGTTGGGATCTGGGCCCTGGGTCCGTTTGAATGAATCGTGCGCAAACCCCTGCTTCTCGTCCTCGCGGCCTGCCTGCTGGCCGTCTCCGCCGTCCGGCCGGCCGCGGCCGCGCCGGTCCGCTCCGAGGCCGGGCTGCGGGCGTACTTCGTGATCACCGCGCCGAACCAGACCGCCAAGGTCACCGGCGCGATCACCCAGAACGGCGGCACGGTGTATGCGACGTACGACGCGATCGGGGTGATCGTCGCGCATGCGACCGCGACCGATTTCGCGGACAAGCTGCGCGGCGTCGACGGCGTCCAGAAGGCCGGCGCGACCCGGACCACGGACCTGCCGGCCGAGGTCGGCAACCCGGCGATCCCGCAGCAGGTGCCGGAGGTCGCGACCACGCAGCCGGAGACGGACCGCGCGGACATGGCGCAGATCGGCGCGGACCGTGCCTGGACGAAGAACCCGGGCTCGAAGAACGTCACGGTCGGCGTACTGGACACCGGCGTGGACGACCAGCACCCGGATCTGAAGGCGAACTTCGACGCGAGCAGGTCGGCGTCCTGCGCGTACGGCAAGGTCGACGCGCGTCCCGGCGCCTGGCGGCCGGTCGGTGAGCACGGCACGCATGTCGCGGGCACGATCGCGGCCGCGAAGAACGGCATCGGGATGATCGGTGTCGCGCCGGGTGTCCGGGTGTCGTCGATCCGGATCGCCGAGCCGGGCAGCCAGTTGTTCTTCCCGGAGAACACGGTGTGCGCGTTCATGTACGCCGCCGACAAGGGCGTTTCGGTGACGAACAACAGCTACTACGTCGACCCGTGGCTGTTCAACTGCCCGAGCGACAAGGACCAGGACGCGATCGCCGAGGCGGTACGGCGGGCGGTCGCCTACTCGGACTCCAAGGGCGTCGTGAACGTGGCTGCGGCCGGCAACGAGAACTACGACCTGGCGAACAAGACCGACGACAGCTCCAGCCCGGACGACTCGACCGTGACCGACCGGCCGGTCACCAACGACTGCATCAGCCTGCCGACCGAGCTGCCGAACGTCGTGGTGGTCGCGTCGGTCGACCCGACCAACCTGAAGTCCCCGTTCTCGAACTTCGGCGTGAACAAGATCAACCTCGCGGCGCCCGGCCAGGCCGTCTACTCGACCGTGCCGGGTGGTGGCTACAAGATCCTCGAGGGTACGTCGATGGCGTCGCCGCACGTCGCGGGTGTCGCGGCGCTGCTTCGCAGTGTGAACCCGAAACTCACGCCGGCTCAGGTCCGGGCCGAGCTCGCGCAGCAGGCCGACGACCTCGCGTGCCCGGCGGGCTCCGCGGGTCAATGCACGGGGTCGGCCGCCGACAACTCGTTCTACGGCGAGGGTTTGGTGGACGCGGCCGAGGCGGTCGGTGCCGCGGCCGCGCACCCCCGGGGCGCGGTCGCGGTCGCGCAGCCGTCCGAGCAGCTCGGCGTCGGCGGGATCCCGGCGTTCCCACTGCAGCTGAAGGGCACCGGCGGCACCGGTGAGATCACCTACACCGCCGTCGGCCTGCCGCCTGGGCTGAGCATCGACAAGACCAGCGGGTGGATCGTCGGCGTGCTCACGCCGGGCTCCGGCCGCTACAAGGTGACGGTCACCGCGCGCGACGGCGAGGCGAAGACCGCGATGACGAGCTTCTTCTGGGACGTCTGGAGTTTCTAGTACCCGGCGTCGATCAGCAGCGGGATCTCCATCTCGTCGGGCGTGAGGGATCCGTGCAGGCCGATCAGCGCGGCTTCCTGCGCGTGGCGACGGCTCGCGACCAGAGCGACCGGGCCGAGAGTCGCGACGATCACGTCGCCGAGCCGCGGTGACACCCGGTCCTCGACGGTCGGACCGAACCAGCCGCGCGCGATCGCCTCCGCGCGGGTCAGCACCAGCGCCTTGTCCCCGAGCCGCGCGCGGTACGTCGCCAGTACGTCGGCCTCCGCACCGGGAACGCAGTACAGGTGCCGAAAACGGGATTCGCCGCCGACCAGGCTGACGCCCTCGGTCAGCGCGGGGTCCGCGTCCAGGTCGACGCGGTGCTCGGGCGCGACGTCGATCATGCCGTGGTCGGCGACGACGATCAGTACGGCGTCCCGCGGCAGCGCGGACCGTACCTGCTGGGCGAACGTATCCGCCGCGGTGAGCTCCTTCTGCCACTGCCAGGAGTCGCAGCCCTGCTGGTGACCGATGTAGTCGAGCTGCGAGTCGTACACGTACACCAACGACGATCGGCCTTCACGGCTCGCGAACCGCGTCGCGTCCAGCCGATCCTCGATCGTGTCGGCGCCGCGGTGCATGCTCCCCCGGAACGCGGCCGCGGTCAGTCCCGACTTCTCGAAGCGCACCTTGCTCACGTTGCGGGTAGCGATGCCCGCGGCCGTCACCCGGTCGAACACGGTCCCGTGCGGTTGCCAGCGCCGCGGATCCACCGGAGCGTCCCACTGCAACGCGTTCAGCAACGCGCCGCTCTCCGGGACGATCGACGTGTAGCCGACGATCCCGTGCGCGCCCGGCGGCAGGCCGGTACCGAGGCTGGTCAGGCTCACCGCGGTCGTCGACGGGACGCCCGCGGTCAGGCTCCGCCCGGCCAGCGAGGACAGGTACGGCGCGGCGTCGGCGTACCGCTGCAGCAGGTTCCACCCGAGGCCGTCGAAGAGCAGTACGGCGTACCGCGCCGCGGGTGGTAGCCCGAGGACGTTGGTCTCCCCCGGCACCGACAGCGCACCGGCCACCGACGGCAGCACGTCGGCGAGGGCACCCCCGCCGTACTGCGGGGAAACCGGGGCGATCACGGCACTACCTGCTGGTGGCGAACGAGAGCGCCTTCGCGAACTCGAGCACCTGCTGGATCCCCGCCGGGCCGTCCGCCGCGGCGGAGATCCGCAGCGAGATGTCGTCGGCCGCGACCGAGCCGGTGTA
>NZ_DASRVN010000716.1:0-8282 GCF_035655035.1 Kribbella sp.
GGACGGTACGGCGCCCGTACGGCTGACGGCCGGATCGCTCACGGGCCTGACCGGACTGACGGCCGCCGTACCGGAAAGCATGGCGACCACGACCGGTCGCGGCGTCGGCTCGGACATCACGATGACGCTCGGCGACGGCACCACCGTGAAGCTCAAGGTCGTCGCGACCTTCGCGGCCGAACGCGGGTACGAAACGATCATGCTGCCCGCGTCGCTGGTCGCCGCGCACACCACGGACGGGCTCATCAAGCAGGTGCTGGTCCGCGGTACCGACGTACGGCCGGCGCTCGCCAAACTCGCGGCCGCCCACCCGGGCGTACAGGTCGCGGATCGCAGCGCGCTGGTCGCCACGAACGTCGCGGACCTGCAGACGCAGGCGTGGGTCAACTACATGCTCGTCGGCATGCTGATCGCGTACACCGCGGTCTCGGTCGTCAACACCCTCGTGTCGACCACCTTGCGCCGCCGGCGCGAGTTCGCCCTGCAGCGCCTGACCGGTTCCACCCGCTTCCAGGTACTACGGATGCTCACCACCGAGAGCACGCTGGTCACGCTGATCGGCATCACCCTCGGTACTGCGGTGGCGCTGGCGTGCCTGCTCCCGTTCTCGTCCAAGGTGTCCGGCAGCGCGATCCCCACCGGGCCGCTCTGGATCTACCTGGCCATTGCCGGCGCGGCCGCCGTACTGACGTTCGGCTCGACACTCGTCCCGGCGACCGCGGCCCTCCGGCACTCCCCCGGCCAGCCGACCCACACCGACTAGCGAGCCGGCGTCGGCGCGGCGACCGGTTGGAGAGCGATGGTCGTCGCCTGAACGATGCCGGCGTTGTCCCGGATCCACGGGGAGAGCACGACCTGGAGATCCTCCAGGTCGCGCTCCTCCAGGATCACGCCGGGGACCGGGACGCTCGCGCCCAGCTCGGCGAGGACCGGGCGGAGGTGCTGGTCGGCGAGGAGCTTGTGACTCGGGGCGGCGGAGACCGTCACCGGGATCACCACCGATCCGGCCAGCGCGGACGGCCGCAGTACGTCGAGGAAGCTCTTCAGCAGACCGGTGTAGCTGCCCTTGTACACGGGGGTCGCGACAACGATCACCGAGGCCGCGGACACCTGGTCGACCGCACTCTCCAGCGCGGACCGCGCGGCGGCGCCCGCCTGCTCGCCCTGGAAGATCGCCGGCGCGAACGTCACCAGGTCGATCAGCTCGTCGATCCGGTACGGCGTACCGAGCTCGGAGGCGAGCAACTCCGCGACCGACGCCGCGGCGGCCGCCGTCCGCGAACCCGCACGCGGATTGCCCACCACCGTGACCACGGCCTGCGGCCACTCCAACCCGACTGAGGACATCTGACCCATCTCCTGAACCTCGGCGGCAACTCCTCCGTCGAGAGTAGTCAAAGTCGAGCCTTCTACTTGACTTTCTCAGCATCCGAACAGAAACCCACCGGGGCCGGTCCCCGGTACGGTGAGTTGTGCGAGCGTTCTCCTTATGACTGTCGAGCATGCTCCGCGGGTCAGCACCTACCCCGACCGGGAGGAACTCGGGCGCGCCGCAGCCATCGCGGCTACCGAGCAACTCCGCACGGCGATCGCGACGACCGGCCGGGCGCGGATCATGCTCGCGGCCGCACCCAGCCAGACCGCGACCCTCGCCGCGCTCGCCGGGGAACCGGATCTCGACTGGAGCAAGGTCGTCTGTTTCCACATGGACGAGTACGTCGGTCTGCCGCCGGAGGCCCCGCAGTCGTTCCGGAACTGGCTGCGCCGGACCTTCCTCGAAAAGGTGCCACAGGCAACCTTTCATCCGCTGGATCCGGAGGCCGACGACTACGCCGCGCTGATGGGCGACGAGCCGTTCGACCTGGTCCTGTTCGGCCTCGGCGTCAACGGGCACCTCGCCTTCAACGACCCGCCCGCCGACTTCGACGACTCGCGGGCGATCGAGCGCGTCGCGCTCGACGAGACGAGTCGCCGCCAGCAGGTCGACGAGGGCAACTTCCCGACGCTGGCCGACGTACCGACGCATGCGGTCACAGTCACGATCCCCCGGCTGCTGAACGCACGCACGCTGATCGGGTCGGTCCCCGGCGCGGTCAAACGCCAGGCGGTCCACGACACGCTCACCCGGCCGATCGACCCCGCCTATCCCGGTACGGCGCTCCGCACCCACCCCGACGTACAACTCTTCCTCGACGCCGACTCGAGCACGAGTACGGCCCGGGACCCGGGCCGTACTCCTGTGACGTGAGCGGATCAGGTCAGCTCGGGGACGCGCAGATGGGCAACGGCGAGCTCGAACTCGCACACGTCCAGGACTTCGGCGCCGGCGTCCTTCGCGGTCGCGGACCGCATCGATGCGGCGGCCTCGCGGTTCTGGTCCATGCCTTCCCGGCTGTCGTACGTCACGGACGACACCGAACGCCCTGACGCCCGGTCGACGAGCAGGCTGGCGCTGCAGAAGCCGGCGAGGTCCTCGAGCCTCGGCAGCAACGCCAGCTTGTAGACGTCGATCGTCCGGTCCAGGTCCCCCGGATCGGACTTCACCCAGGTCGCCCGGACGCACGCACCGGCGACCGTTCGGTGATCCCGGTGCAGGACGGCGATCTCCCACTCCTGTACCTCCGGGCTCCCGCCGCCCAGGGTCTGCGAAAGCTCGTCCCGGATCGGCCGGACGGCTTCGTCGGTGGCGCGCATCGCCTCCGCCGACTGCCAGGCGCTGGTGGCGATGCATCGGCCGGACTCCCGGTCGACCATCATGGACAGACCGATGCAGCCGTCCATCTCCACCAGCCTGGGCATCACTTCGTCGCGCAACCGCGCGATACCGGCGTCGATCGTCGCCGGCACGGCCGTGATTGTGGTGGAACGCGCGTACACGATCCACCCCCTTACGCTCAGGGCAGCGCCCCGGCGGCGCCGCCGGTCACCCTCCACGTTCCTCCGCCCCCCGCGCCCGCGCAAGGGACCGGTTTGACTGGTCCGATGGGAATCCAGGACACCTCCGACGCGGAGCTCGGCCAGGCTCGCGCCGGCCGCTGGTGGGTCCGCGGGCGACGGGTCGGATCGATCGAGCGCGCCGCGAAGTTCGTCGACGACATCGGTTTCGCGTTGCTCTTCCCGGCGCGGCGAGCCGTCGTACCGTCGCTGTGGGATGCCGTCGCCGGCGAGGACGAGGAGCCGTTCGGCGGCGGCATGGGCGTGAACGAGCAACGCGTCTGGACGTGGAAGGACGAGCTGCCCCGCCGCGGTCTCGCCTGGTACGGCGCCTATCTCGGCGGCCGGAGTTCGTTCCTGTCGCCGGAGCTCCTGCGGGCCCTCTACCCGGCGGCGGGCGACCCCGGTGACCACGTGCTGATGGAGCTGTCGCCGGCCGCCCATGAGATCGCCGAGGCGATCGCGGCCGAACCGCTGTCGACCGCGACCCTGCGAGCGCTGATCGGCGACCGGGGCCGCTACCAGCGGGCGATCACCGAACTGCAGCGCAACCTGCTGGTGACCACCGCTGGTGTCGACGAGACCGGCTCCGGCTGGCCGGCGGCGTTGATCACGCTCACCTGTCATCAGTTCGACGTCGGTGGTTCGGCGGACCACGCGCTCGCGACGCGACGGTTCCTGGACACGATGCTCGCCACCACGGCAGGCGAGCTCGCCCGCGCGTACCGGTGGCCGGTGGCGCAGGCACGAGCCCGCCTGACCGAAGAGGTGGAGACCGGTCACGCGACCTTCGACGGCACCCGGTACCTGCCCTAGGCGTGGTCGGCGAGGTCGAAGACGTTGTCCTCCGGGTCGGCGAGGGTGATCCAATGGGTGCCGTACTCGGTGTGTTCGTCGAGGCGTTTGGCGCCGAGGGCCACCAGGCGGTCCACCTCGGTGGACCAGTCGGCGGTGGCGAGGTCGAGGTGCAGGCGGTTCTTGCCGTTGCGCGGCTCGGGGACCTGCAGGAACATCAGGGTCGGGCCGTCGGCGGCGCGGTTGACGGTGGCGAAGAACTCGTTGGCCTCGGCATCTACTTCGGTCGAGAGCACGGCGGCCCAGAAGGTCGCCAGGTCCTTCGCGTTCGTGCAGTCGACGGTGATGTTCTCCAGCGTGATGGACACGGTTCAGCCTTTCAGGACAGGGATCCGCTGGATCGGCCAGCAGACCTCGGTGCGGTAGTCGGCCGGGTCGGGGGTGTCCCCGGGGCCGATCGGATACAGCTCGCGGATCGGGCCGGGAGCGACCTCGCAGTACTCCGCGACGTGACTGCCGAGGGCGCCGTACGTCCGGTCGAAGTCGGTCATGTGACCGGCGTGCACGGCGATCGCGAAGTACCCGCCGGGAAGGTCGACGAGCTCAACCCCGTCGGCGTCCGGCTGGTCGAGCGGGACCGGGTGGAACGCGACCACTTCACCTTTGTCCTCGGTGAAGAACTCGTCGCTGTACGTCGCGCCGGAGGTGCCGCGGATGTCACCTGCCACCTCGCCGAGGCGGCCGTATGCGAACTCGCACCACGGCCCGATCTCGTCGCGCAGCACGTCGCCGCGGACGCCGTACGCACGGAACGGCGGGATGAACCGGTACTGCACGTCGAGCACCGGGCGGCCCGGGGTGAGCAGCTCGCGGAGTGAGGCGACCACGTCGCGGGTGTGCGCGAGCTCCTGCTCCATCCGCTCCAGGTGCGCGCGGAGCGTCTCCTCCCGGGCGGCGCCGTCACCCGCCTCGACCACCGCGCGCACATCCGCCAGCGGCATCTTCAGCAGACGCAGCCGGCGGATGAGCAACGCGGTCTCCACCTGCCCGGTCCCGTACTGCCGGTAACCGGACGAGGCATCCACCGAAACCGGCGCGAGCAGGCCGATCTCGTGGTAGTGGTGCAAGGTCTTCACACTCAGGTGAGTAAGCCGCGAGAACTCCCCCACCGTCACCGTCGCGTTCATGCGACAAGCTTCCACCCTCCGGTTACCGGAGGGTCAAATCACCCGCGGTACCTTCCGATGACCTTGGTGTAGTCCCAGGGGTTCTGGGGGACGCCGGAGCAGCTGTCGGCGGAGCCGCCGGTGCAGGGGCGGTCGCGGTTTGCCGACCAGAAGGTGAAGCGGGCGAGGTGGTGCTGGGTGGCGTAGGCGAGGTTGGACTCGAAGTCGGACAGGTTGACGCGTTCGCCGGCGTTGTCGGTCAGCCCGTTCATCGACGAGATGCCGATCTTGCGGTACGCCGCGTCGTCGCTCAGCCCGTACGCCGACTTGACCGCGTTCTTCAGGCCGTCCGCCGCCTGCTGCGTCAGCGTGCCCATGTTCGTGGACCCGCCGCCGAAGTCGAACGGCATGATCACCCAGCCGTCGAGGTTCAGCCCGGTCGCCGCGCCGCGGTTGATCAGGTCCTGCCCGTCACCGTCCGGCCCGGACTGGGTCGTCCCGAACGTCAGGTACGTCGTGATCCCGGCGTTGTTCTGCTCGACGATCTTCAGCGCGTCGATCACCCTCTGCCGGACCGCCGGCTGCGCCATCTCCTGGTCCTCGATGTCGATGTCGATCGCCTTCAGCGAGAGCGTGTCGATCACCTTCTGGTACGCCGCCGCCAGCTCCCCCGCCGTACCGCAGCTCTGCCCGAGCTTGTTCCCGGACCAGCCGCCGATCGACACCACCACGTCGCCGCCGTTCGAACGGATCGTGTTGATCGCCTGCTGGTCGGTCCCGCCGGTCAGCGGCCGCGCGCCGTCCCACTGCGGGTTGCAGTACCCGTTGGACAGGATGAACGCCATCGTGAACCACTTCACTCCGGTCGCGTTCATCACGGTCGCCGGGTTCGGCGGGTCACCCCAGCCTTCATAGAGGTACGGCGCCGCCGCCATCGGCGCGCTGTCCGTGGGCGGAGGCCCGTCCGAGGCCGGCACGTTCCACTTCTGGTTCGCCCCACCGGTACAGCTCCACAGCTGCAGCGGTGTGCTGTTCGCGGAGTTGTTGCCCGTCACATCAAGACACTTGTTCGCCTGCGGGTTCACCAGGTCCCGCCCGGACGTGTACGTCCACTGCTGAGCACCAGTGCCGTTACACGTCCAGAGCTGCACCCGCGCCCCGTCCGCGACCGAACCGCTGGAAACGTCCAGGCACTTCCCCAACGCCCGCAGCGTCCCGTCGCTCGACCGGGTCCACTGTTGGGCCGCCGTACCGTTGCAGTCGTACAGCTGCACCGTCGTACCGTCGGCGCTGTTCGCCCCGGCGACGTCCATGCACTTCCCGGCCAGACCGGTGACCGCACCGGTCGCTGCCTGCGCCGGAGATGCCGTCATCAGCAACCCGCCACCGAGCACCAACGCCGCCGCAGCGGCCGTCGCGCGCCTCATGAGACGGTCCACTTCTGGTTGGCTCCGCCGGTGCAGCTCCACAGCTGGAGCGGAGTACCGTTGGCGGAATTGTTGCCCGTGACATCGAGGCACTTGTTCGCCTGTGGATTCACCAGGTCCCTCCCACTCGTATAGGTCCATTGCTGGGCGCCGCTGCCGTTGCACGAATAGAGCTGCACCTTCGCGCCGTCGGCCACCGAGCCGGCGTTCACGTCGAGGCACTTGCCGAGCGCCCGCAAAGTCCCGTCACCAGGACGCTGCCACTGCTGGGCCGCCGTACCGTTGCAGTCGTACAACTGGACCGCCGTGCCATCAGCGGTCCCGGCACCGGCAACATCGATGCACTTGCCGGCCAGCCCGGTGATCTGCCCAGCACCACTACTGCTCTGCGATCCGGACCACGTGAACGTCGCGGACGTCTGCGTAGGTAACGTGTAGACGAACGACTGCGAGCCCCAGTTCACCCGTACCGACTGTGAGCTGCCCGTGGTGTTGTAAGCGATCAGGGCCTTCGAACCGTCCGGGTTCTTCCACGCCACGTTCTTCACCGAGCCGTTGGCGGTGGAGTCGATCCGCAACGCCCCCGGCTTCACGAACTTCGTCAGGTGGCCCATCGTGTAGTACTCGACGGTCTTGGTGACCTGACCGCGCTGGCTGTCGTTGCGGTGCACCGTGACGAGCCCGGTGCACACGTTGCACCCGGCACCGACGTACGGCAGGTGGTTCTCGTCGAGCGCGATGCCCCATTTGACCCACGACTTGTCCCAGTTGCGGGTGTAGTCGATCAGGTTGTTCATGTCCTCGGTCTGCTGGTTCCCGATCCAGGTGCCACCCGAGTGCTCGGTCATGTACGCGTTCACCGACGGGTACTGGTTGTGGATCTGCGTCTGCAGGTTCACGTCACCGCCGTACCCGTGCCAGGCGATCCCGCCGAAGTTCGGGTCGTTCCGCAACGTGGCGTCGGCCAGCGGGACCGAGCCGAGGTCGTTGTAGTTGCCCCAGTTGTAGTCGAGGATCAGGACCTTCGTGGTGAGCCCGGCAGCGTGCAGCGCGGGCAGCAGGTTGTTCTTGGTGAACTCGAGCAGCCCGGAGCCGTTCCAGTTCATCGAGGCGTAGCCGGTGCTGTCGCTGCCGCAGCAGGTCGGCTCGTTCTGCACCGAGACGTAGTCGATGTGGTTGCCTTGGGCCTCGTTCTGCTGCAGGTACTTGACGAAGTACTGCGCGTACATCGGGTAGTCCTCGGCCTTCAGCCAGCCGCGGTGCACGAAGTCGTTGTTGTCCTTCATCCACGCCGGGGCGCTCCACGGCGACCCCATCACCTTCAACGCCGGGTTCAGTGCGCGGGCCTGCTTGGTGAGCGGTACCACGTCCGCCAGGTCGTGCTGGATGCTGAAGTCGCTCAGGTCGCAGCAGGTGTCGTCGTACGAGTAGTTGAACCGCGCGAGGTCGGACGCGCCCATCGGGTTCCGGACGAAGGACAGGCCGATCCCGTTCACCGGGTCGAACAGGTCCTTCATCACCTGGTCGCGGGTGGCGGTCGAGATCACGCCGCTGCTGTTCAGCAGCCAGGCGGAGCTGTCCGCGAACGACGCGCCGCCGCCCTCGAAGGACTGGTACGTGGTGTTCTCGTCGACCGTGACGGTCTGGTCCGCGGAGCCGCCGGCCGGGCCGAAGTTCACCGGGGCCTGCTGCTGCAGTCCCCGGGTCACGTTGCGGCCGCCGGAGTCGTTGGTGGTGGTCAGCCAGACGTTGACCTGCTCACCGGCGGCCTGGGCCGGTGCGGCAGTTCCGAAGCCGAGGCCGGCGGCGGCCACGCAGAGCGCGGCGACCACGGGCGGCAGGATGCGTTTCATGGGGGCGGTTCTCCCTTGTTTCAAAGGGGTTTCATGGCGGCGTCTGCCCGCGCCGCAACTGGTGGTCACCACGAGAGAACCATCCGTGACGGGTCGTGTCAACGGCG
>NZ_DASRVN010000717.1:0-5956 GCF_035655035.1 Kribbella sp.
GCAGGACTCGCCGTGGTACGGGACGACGCCGACGCTGACCGCGGCCGCGACCGTGACGTCGACGATCAAGCTCGGTACGTTCGTGACCTCGCCGAACTTCCGGCATCCGCTGGCGCTGACCCGGGAGATCCTCGCGATCGACGACGTGTCCGACGGCCGGTTCCTGTGCGGGATCGGCGCCGGCGGCAGCCTGGACGCGACGATCCAGGGCGGCCCGGATCTGACCCCGCGGCAACGCCAGGACCGCTACCAGGAGTTCGTGAAGCTGCTGGACATCCTGCTCACCACCGACGGCGTCGACTTCAAGGGCGAGTACTACGAGACCCGCAACGGCCGCACGCTTCCGGGTTGCATCCAGCAACCCCGCGTCCCGTTCGTCCTGGCCGGCAACGGCCCGCGCTCGCTCCGTTTCGCCGCCGAGCACGGCGACGGCTGGATGACGACCGGGGGAGCGGGCGACGACCTGGACAGCTGGTTCCGCTCGGTCGCCGACCTCAGCCACCGCCTCGACGACCTCGTCGGGGACCGCCCCTTCGACCGCTACCTGTCCCTCGACTCCATCGTCTACGCCCTCTCCAGCCCGTCCGCCTTCGAGGACGCCGTGGGCCGCGCCGCCGCCCTCGGCTTCACCGACGTCATCACCCACTGGCCCCGCGCCGAAGGCGTGTACGCCGGCTCCGAGGAGGTCCTGGAGCAGGTGGCTACCGAGGTGATCCCGAGACTGCGCCGAGCATGACGAAGGGGCCGCACGCCGGTCGGTGTGCGGCCCCTTCGTTGTGCTGGAAGGGCGATCAGATCGCGCGGATGTTCTCCGCCTGCAGGCCCTTCTGGCCCTGAGTGATCTCGAACTCGACGCGCTGGTTCTCGTCCAGCGAGCGGAAGCCCGACATCTGGATGGCCGAGTAGTGCGCGAACACGTCCGCGCCACCGTCATCCGGGGTGATGAAGCCGAAGCCCTTGTCAGCGTTGAACCACTTGACAGTACCGACAGCCATTTGTCTATCTCCTCGATGGCTATTAAAAATCCGTGGCCCACACCTCATGGACCACGCGTCGCCGAAAGGTCCCAGACGACAGACCGGCCATGCAGCACAGCAAAGTCAGGGAGTCCAAAACTGCAACGCCATAACTGTAGCCGTTCTGCGCGCTGATGGTAGGGGTGACCACAAACACGTGTCGCTGATTGTCGCGAATCGCTACCCTCCGTGCTCGGCGGTTCCGGCCCGCCGGATAACCCTTCCGGAACCGGAAATCCGGCGCCGACCTGCTGTTTCGCGGACGGCGGGGGATGCGGGAAGTTGGCAACGAAGGACAATTGACCGGTACGCCGGGTGATGGGCGCAGGATTCTGATCGAATTTCCCGGCGTGTCGCGCGGCTGTGGACAGTTGCCTGACGTGCAACAGCAAGGAGACGGAAATGATCGTGACCGTGACACGTAGCGGCGGATTCGCGGGACTGACCAAGCACGGCGAACTCGACACCGCTGGGCAGCCCGACGCGGACCGCCTCGAGTCCGCGGCCCGCGCGCTGGCCGCGAAGGACCTCGGCTCCGGCCGACCGCAGCCCGACCGGTACGTGTACCGCCTGGAGGTGCGTGACGTCCAGGACGCGGACGCCACGCAGCACACCGTCGCCGAGCAGGACGTGGACCCGACCACCGCCTGGCTGCTCGACCGGGTCCTCGACCGTTAGGCCCAGTCGATCTCCGGTGCCCGGTAGAAGTTGACGCCGAGCACCTCCCAGCGCGGCCCCTGCTCGGCCAGCCGGCTCTTGTACGCCGTCCAGTCGAGCGCGTCCTCCGCGGACCACCCGAGCTCGGCGATGCCGGGCAGCCGCGGGAACACCATGAACTCGACCTTGTCCAGGTCGTCGAGGGTCTCCGTCCACAGCGGCGCCTCGACGCCGTCGATCGCGCTCGCCGGCACGTCCGGGATCAGGGTGGCCGGGTTCCAGTTGTACGACTGCTCGACGCTGACCAGACCCGCCCAGTCCAGGCCGAGCGGCGTCTCCGCGTGGTACTTCATGTCCAGGTACGCGCGGTTCGCGGGGGAGAGCACCAGCGTCGCGCCCTGCGCCACCGCGCTCTGCGCCAGCACTTGGGCCTTCGGGTCCTCGGTGCCCCAGTACTGCACCACGGTGCCGGCCGGCAGCGGTCCGTCGGCGATCTCGTGCCACCCCATCACCCGCTTGCCGTGCTTCACGACCAGCTCCGCGGCCTTGGGTACGAAGGTGAGGTACTCCGAGTGCGGCGTCGAGTGAGCCTCGTCCCCGCCGAGGTGCAGGAACTCGCCGGGCGTCTGCTCGGCCACCTCCCGGAACACGTCGTCGAGGAACTCGTACGTGGCGTCCTTGTCGATCGCGAACGAGCTGAAACCGACCTCGGTCTCGGTGTAGAGATCCGGTGCCTGGTCGCCCTTGTTCAGCTCGGCGTACGACGCCAGTGCCGCGTTGGTGTGGCCCGGGGTGTCGATCTCCGGTACGACGGTGATGTAGTGCTCCGCGGCGTACTGGACGAGGTCGGCGTACTCCGCCTTCGTGTAGTAGCCGCCCGCACCGCCTCCGACCTGCAGGCTGCCGCCGTACTCCGTGAGCCGGGGCCACGAGTCCACCTGGATGCGCCAGCCCTGGTCGTCGGACAGGTGCAGGTGCAGCCGGTTGAGCTTGTAGAGCGCCACGAGGTCGATGAAGTGCTTCACCTGGTCGACGGTGAAGAAGTGCCGGGTGACGTCGAGCATCACGCCGCGGTACCCGTACCGCGGGGCGTCCGAGATCGACGTACCGGCGATCTCCCAGGGACCGTCCTGCTGGGTGGAGGCCTCAGCCTTGGCGGGCAGGAGCTGGCGGAGCGTGGTGACGCCGCGGAACACGCCCTCCGCGGTCGCCGCGGTGATCGTCACGCCGGACGCGTCCGCGCGGAGCTCGTACGCCTCGCCCTCCTGCGTGCCGCGGGTGGAGAGCGTGATCGTGCCGGCGCCGTCCTGGACCGGCAGGGCGAACCCGGTCGAGCGTCGGAGCCGCGCCGCGAACTGCTCGGCGATCGTCCTGGTGGCCGGGTCGTCGACGCCGATGGTGGCGTCGGGCGGCAGCGTGAAGGTCTGATCGGGAAGCGCCTGCTGCGCCGTGGGCTGCGGAATCATGATCGAAAGTGTTCGCGGCCCGGATGGTTACGTCAAGAGGCTTCAATATCGCCGGGAGACCTCGATCGCCTGCCCGATGTACCCACCACCGAACAGCACCGCATGCACCACCAGCGGATGCAGTTGGTGCAGCCCGACCCGCTCCCGCCACCCGTCCGCCAACGGACGCACCTCGTCGTACGCCCGCAGCACTCGCTCCAGGTGCGGCAGCCCGAAGAGCGCAAGCATGGCCAGGTCCGTCTCCCGGTGCCCGCCATGCGCGGCCGGGTCGATCAGGTGCACACCGTCAGGCGTCCACACCACGTTGCCCGACCACAGGTCGCCGTGGATCCGCGCAGGCTCCTCAGCAGGGTCGTCGTACACCCCTGACTCCAGCCGCTGGCAAACCCGCTCAAGCTCCTCCCACTCCTGCAGGTACGGCCTGAGCCGCAGGTTCGCGTAGAACGCACCCCATGACGGCGGCGGATCCACAGCGTGGGGCAGCGGCAGGGTCCCGATGTACCCGTCCCCGTTCCACCCGGCCGGCGCAGCCACCGGTACACCGCCTGGTACTGCGAGCCAGCGCAGTCCGGCGGCCTCTACCTGGAAGAAGTCGGCAGGGGCGTCAGGCCGGCTCTTCACAAAGGTCATGCTGCGACTCTGGCACGGCCGTTCGGCGTCTGGTCAGCAGGGGCTCGCTCAACATCACGAGAGCTGCAGCAGCGGTCAGCAGCCCGCCGACGAGCGCCACAGCACGTACGGACGTGTGGTCGATCAGTGCACCACCTACGAACGCTCCTGACGCGATGCCGACGTTGAACGCCGAGCTGGTCCCAGCAGACGCGATGTCGGTGCTGCCAGGAGCTACCTGCAGCGTGCGGCTCTGCGTCGCCACGGCCAGCCCGCTGAACGCCAGCCCGATCACCGTGATCAGCACAACCGTCGCCGCCGGCACCTGTCCCAGCGCGAACAGCCCGAACAGTCCGACGGTCAGGATCCCCAGCGGCACGACCGTCGCACCCCACGGGTACCGATCGAGCAGTCGCCCGACGATCAACGTCCCGGCGAACCCGCCCGCACCACTGACCAGCAGCATCGGACCGAGCAGCTGTCGCGAGAACCCGGTGATGTCCAGCAGGAACGGCGTGACGTACGTGTTGAACGTCAGGAACCCGGTCACCGCGACAGCCGACGTGACCAGCAGTACGACGAACTTCCGGCGATCCGGAGTGCTGCCCCGTCGCGAAGGGCTGTCTGCCACCTCGGTGCGCGGCAGCAGCAGGACAGCACCGACGCAAGCCACTGCGCCGAGCCCGGTCATCACCAGGAACGGCACCCGCCAGCCCGCCTGTTCGCCGAGCCAGGTGCCGAGTGGGATACCGATGATCGGTGCCAGCGCGGTCCCGATCGCGAGCCGTGCGACCACCCGGCCGCGGAACTCGGGCGGGAACAGACCGGTCGCGATCGGAGGGGCGATCGACCAGAACAGCGCCTGCGAGAGGGCAACCACCAGCCGCGCGGCGAACAGCAGCTCGTACGACGGCGCGGCCGCGGAGAGCGCGGTGGCGACGGTGAGGACACCGAGCGTGCCGGACAGGACCAGCCGGCGGGGGAGATGGAGGGTCAGTCGGGCGAGCGGGAGGGACGCGAGTACGACGACGGCGGCGTACCCGGTGACGAGGAGACCGACCTGGGAGCGGGAGCGGTGCAGGTCGTCGGCGATCACGGTCAGCAGACCGATCGGGAGCACCTCGATGGTCACGAAGGAGAAGGTCGAGACGCCGAGGCACACCAGAGCGGCGATGGCTCGACGGGACGAGAGGGGCATGGGTCACCTGATCCCGGCATGAGTAGGGTTACTGGTAGCGTCTCACCTATGGCCGACCGGTTTCACGGGGAGTTCCGCATCGTGGGCGGCCACCCTGCCCTCGACCTGGTGAACACCGTCAGCCCGCGGCTGCGTGGCGCCGAGCCGGAGCACGACTACCTGACGTCGGCGGCCGAGCTGCTCGCCTGGAGCCGACGCGTCGAGCTCGTCGACACCCGTGATCTCAGCTCGGTCGAGGGCACCTGGCGGACGGCGCCGGAGCTCGCCGCGAAGGCTTTGCGGGCGACGCTGGAGATTCGTGAGGCGACGTACGACGTGCTCGCGCCGCGGGCCGACGGTGCGGTCGGCGCGAGCGACGGCGTCAAGCGCAGTACGGGTTCCGCGTTCGAGCGCTTGATGTTGCGCTGGTCGGCGGCCGCCGCCCGTTCGATGCTGGTGCCGGACCGGACTCTGGAGCGCGGGGTGGCCGAGCTGGTGATCGGTACGGCGCCCGCGCAGCTGATCCCGGACCGTCTGGTGGTGGCCGCGGTCGAGCTGGTTCGTACCGTCGATCTGCGGCAGCTGAAGGCATGCCCGGTCGACGACGGCGGCTGCGGCTGGCTGTTCCTGGACCGCAGCCGGAACGGTTCCCGGCGCTGGTGCGCGATGGAGGACTGCGGGACCCGGGTCAAGATCCGCAAGCTGGGAGAGCGCCGCCGCGCTACCAGTGTTTCCGTCGTTTAGTGGTAGTTACACGGTCAGCTACGGGCTCACTACGCGAGAACGCGTGTCGAAAGGTGCAAATTGTCGCCGCGACCTGTCATCGTAGGCGGCCGGGCCTTCCGACAAGTGGGCCTTGGCCTGTCCTGCCCCACCACGGAGCGGGACGCACGAAACAGGATGTGGAGGACAGATGACGCAGGTGGCAGAGCAGCCGGGCAGTACTGCCGGGCGGCTCGGCTCGGTGGTGCTGGACTGCCCGGACCCACTCGAGCTCGCCCAGTTCTACTCGGCGCTGCTGGGGCTGGACA
>NZ_DASRVN010000718.1:0-8563 GCF_035655035.1 Kribbella sp.
TCCCAGAAGCGCTGCGCCAGGCTCTGCTGGATCGAGAACGACGGGTTGTTCCGGTCGAGTACGGCGCTGCCCGACCGATCGCCCAGCTGGTACGTGACGATCGTCTCCGCGCCCTTGACGTAGCCTTCGTCGTCGGCGAACAGCGAGCTCCGCACGACGTGATGGGCATCATGTTTCTGCTCGGGACAGGTCCAGTCGAGGACGATCTTCGCGTACGGCACGTCACGCAGGTGTACGGCGAAGTCGCCGACCTGGCGGGGAACGCAGTCCACGAGGGCGAACCGATCGGTGAGGTAGTCGACCGCGGTCGACTTGTGGCCGTTCAACGCTTTCTGTTGCGCCGGGAGGTCGCCGGCGTTCCAGGCGGGCATGCCGGCCTTGTAGAGCGGGTCGTCGTGCTCCAGGTCGGCGACCGAGACGATGAACAGGTCGTACTCGACGTCGAGCTCGGTGCGCACGTGACCGGGCTGCTCCCCTGCCTTGATGTCGACGTACGCCGTCGAGCTGAACCCGTGAGCGCCCGCGGGGACGGCTCCGAGGAACGTCAGCACCACGATCAGGGCTCCGAGCGCCAGGCGGGTTCGCATGACACGGGAAGGTTTCGCAAGCGGATGAACGATTCCCGAACACACCGCGAACAGACCTTGGTGGCAGCCGGAATCAGGTAGGAAGTGGGCATGCGTTCCCGTCTTGCCGCCGCTGTCGTCGCGACTGCGGTGTTCGTCCCGCTGCTCACCGGATGCGGCGGCGATGCCCCGGCCGCCACGACCGCCCACGCGACGGTCGGCACGGACTTCTACAACGAGGCCGACCCGCCGCCGCCGGAAGGCACGATCACCCCGGCTCCCGGATCGTGGGACCACGTCCAGGCGCCGAAGGGCTACCGGGCCGTACTGGTGTCGATGGGCACCGATCCGCAGACCAGGACGCTGGTCACCGCGATCGACCAGTGGGCACGTGCCGAGGGTGTGCGCCTGGAGCACATCGTGGTCACCGGCCACGACGAGATCATCGCCAAGGTCACCGCGGCGATCGACCTCAGGACCGACCTCGTCATCTCCGCGGGCAACGGACTCGTCGACGCGCTGGCGACGATCACCGCCGCACATCTGCAGCAGGACTTCCTGGTCGTCGGCGCCGAGCTCGCCGAGCCGACGCACAACGTGACCGCCGCCGACTGGGCCGGCGCATCGTTTCGCGGCGAAGGTCTCGGCGCGTCCTCGACGTACGACCCGAAGTCGTTCACCCCGGAACGCGCGGAGCGGGCGATCCGCGCCGGCGCCGCGGCCGTGCTGAGCAACCACACCGGCATCGTCGTCTGGCTCGACTGACCGACAGACGCAAGCAGGCGTTTCTCAGCTGTTCATCAGGTACTGCGAGGCTGCGGCTCCGCTTTTGTATCCGGAGAAAGACGAACTGATGAGACTCAGCGTGTTCAAGCCGCGCACCCGCCGCGGCATCGTCGCATCGATCAGCCTCACCACGTTGGCCTGCGGCGCGTTGGCCGCCACCGCGTACGCCGACTCCACCGCCGCGCCGTACGACATCCTGCTCGGCGTCGGCTCCGACGAGACCTCCCGCAACCTCGCCTGGTACGCCCCGGGGGACACCGACCAGAAGGTGCTCCTCGAGGAGACCAAGAAGCTCAGCGCCGGCGAGTTCAACGCGAAGGCGACCGTCATCGACGCGGTCGAGAAGCAGAACTGGGTCGGCACGACCACCGCCCGCAACGCGCGCGCCACCCTCTCGGGCCTGAAGCCCAACACCACCTACGCCTACAAGGTGGGCGCGGACGGCGCCTGGTCGCCCAAGTACACCTTCACGACAGGCAACTTCGGCAAGGGCCAGCCGTTCTCGTTCCTGTTCTTGGGCGACCCACAGATCGGGTCCTCGGGCGACGCCGTTGCCGACGGCAAGGGCTGGGCCGCGACCCTCGCCTACACCCGGCAGCACGACGCCGACGCCGAGCTCCTGGTCTCCGGTGGCGACCAGGTCGAGAGCGCCAACAACGAGGACCACTGGAACAACTTCGCCGACAGCGGCGACGTCCTGAAGCAGGTCGCGTGGGCGTCGACGATCGGCAACCACGAGTCCGGCGGGCAGGCGATCCTGCAGCACAACTTCACTCCGAACACCGACAACAACGCGTCCTTCTACCCCGGCGGCAACACCACGACCGCGGCCGGCGGCGACTACTGGTTCACCTACAAGGGCGTGCTGTTCATCGACATCAACTCCAACGCCTACAACAGCGGCTCGGACCCGGCGCACGTGGCCTACGTCAAGGACGTCATCGCCAAGCACGGCGCGGGAACCAAGTGGACCACGCTGGTGTACCACCACTCGATCTACTCGCCGGCCGCGCACGCCAACGACAGCGACAACAAGGTCCGCCGCCAGGACTTCACCACGGAGTTCTCGAAGCTGGGCGTCGACCTGGTGCTCCAGGGCCACGACCACTCGTACTCGCGCAGCTACGAGATCAAGAACGGCACCAAGGCCAACGCCTCGGAAACCCCGGACCAGCCCCAGGTCGACCTCGGCCCCGGCGGCGTCATCTACGTCACCGCCAACTCCGCCTCAGGTTCGAAGTACTACGACCTGACCGCGCCGAGCGACCCGGCGTACGGCGCCGACCCGCTCGACAACAGCACCGGCCGCAAGCGCCACTGGGCGAACGCCGCGGAGAACCAGGAACACGTCCGCTCCTACCTCCGTGTCGACGTCAAGGCCGACAAGCTCGAGCTCAGCGCCATCCGGGCCGGCGACTGCGCGGACCTCACCACCAACCCGGCCGTCGCCCGCAACAACGTCACGTGGTGCGGCAACCCGGCGAACACCACGATCGTCGACCCCGTCACCAAGAAGGTCACCGGCGTCCAGAACAATGTCCCGGTCGCCCCGATCGGCTCGCTCATCGACCGCCAGCTCTACACCCAGCACTCCAAGCGCTGACCTCAGCTCACTGCGGGCCCGGAGCCGACCGGCTCCGGGCCGCCCAGCCCACGCGACATCGGACCAGTTCTCGCGTACGGCGGTGTCAACAGTTCTCCGAAGGTCATCCGGTCCGATGACTACCTGAATCAACCGCCGTTGGTCGGGTGGTAGGCGCAGGCGTCGTTCAGGTTCTGGGCCGTGCCGGGGGTGGTGGTCGCCGTTGTGGGCTTCTTCGTGCTGCCGGCAGGCTTCCTGGTCGGCGTCGAGGCCGTCGCAATCGGTCCGGTCTTGGGGGCGGCCGGGTTCAGCGCCTTCTCGATGATCGCGCGGATTGCCGTGTAGTTGGGGTTCTTGCCGGTCGGGAAGTTCTGGTCCTTGTTCAGGTCGATGTTGGTCACCTTGGCCTGCTTGACCTTCATCGCGAGCTGGATGAAGGCCGGCAGGAGTTCCTGTGGGATGTCGGTGCGGAGCATCTGCTGGCTGGCCGCGGCAATCTGCTGGTACTTCGTGACCAGCGTGGCCGGGTTCGCGCTGCTGACGATCGCGTGGATCGTGCAGCGCTGCCGCTCCTGGCGCGACGGGTCGCTCAGACCGTACCGGCCGCGGGCGAACCACAGCGCGTGGAAACCGTCCAGTCGCTGGTTCGGGCCCGGCTGGATGTAGTCGGACGGCGGCTTCGGCGCGTTCGCTCCCGGGCCGAGTCCGTACTCGCCGCCGATCGGCACCCGGTAGTTGACATTCACGCTGACACCGCCGAGCGCGTCGACGATCTGCTGGAAACCGGCCAGGTTGACCTGCATGTAGTAGTCGATGTCCAGGCCGAGCGCGGCGCTCGCCGCGAGCTTCACGACGTCGGCGCCCTCGTTGTCGGTCGCGCCCAGGACCCCGTGGTACTTCTTGGGGATCGTGTCGTACATGGCGTCCAGGTAGAACTCAGGTTGCTCGACGTTGCCGCGGCTCGGGTCCCAGAACCCGTCAGGGTACTTCGCATGCAGCGGTGAGTTCGCCGGGAACGGCATCCGCATCCAGTTGCGGCTGAGCGAGATCAGCGAGGTGTCGCCGGTCTTGGTGTCGATGCTCGCCACCATCACCGTGTCGGTCCGGGCGCCCGTACGACCGGCACCGTCATCCGCCCCGAGCAGCAGGAGGTTCAGCCGCGGCGTGTTCGCCCACGGATCCTTCCGGTTCACCGTGGGCCGGGTCGCGCTCTTCGAGTTGCCCTCGGACTGGAACACGCTGCCGACCAGGTCGCGCTGCGCCATCACGGTCTGCGCGGCGAGCGTCGTCGGTACGGCGATCCCGAAGCACAGCACCCCGACCAGCAAGGAGCCGACGAGCCGCCCGGTGTACGTCGGACTCACCGGGCGGATCAGCTTGTGCGACGCCACCACGATCCACACCCAGCCGATCCCCAGCGCGACGACGACAACGGTTGCGAACAGCAACTGGTTCGGGGACACGGCGAGCGCAAGGACCTCGTCACGGCGGGCCAGTCCGAGGTACGCACCGATGACCACCAGACCGATGCTGAGGCTCATCACGAACGCGCCGAGCCGCCTGCGCCCGCCGATGAACAGCCCGAGCCCGGGCAGCAACGTGCCGAACAAGGTCCGCACCACGGCTTGGCGCATGCTGCGAGCCCGATTGCTCCGGCGCGTGGGCCGACGGTCCGGTGCTGGTCTGCTGTGCGACATCTCTCCAGAATTCCTGCCGGCGGACATAGCGCTGCACTGGTACTGACGCGCAACCGGCAGCTTCGGTTTACCGCCCCTGACAAGTCGCGAGATCACGGGCGGCGGCGACAACTTGTTGCCTCCGACAACCCGGTCAGGCCGAGGACCTCGGCAAGCCCTTCACCCGAGATCAAATCCGGTAAGGAGCCCAAGGCTCTCGAGAGCGACCAGGCTGCGAACGCACCCACCGACGCGGAGACGCCCACCGCAGTACGACCGGACTGACCGGTTCGGCGGTCAGTCGCTGATCGCCGCTCGGATCGCCTCGATCGCCCGAGCCTCTTCAGGGGTACGGCGCTGGGCGCCGAGACCGAACGTTCCGCCCTCCTGGTTGGCGCCCGCAACGGCTTCGGCGATCTCCAGCAGGAACGCGTGGAAGGACTCCAGCTCGTCCGGCGCCTTCGCGGCGACGGTCGCGCTCGCCGACCGGATCGTCGCCAGCGCCGGAGCCTCATAGTCGGCGTACGTCGTGCTCGGTCGCAGCCCGGTCTCGAACGTCGACGCGGCGGTGACCTCCCGGATGAACCGCCGAGGGTGCCCGATGCTCGCCTCGCGGAGCTTCTTGACCAGCTCGAACATCTCCTCGGAGTCGACCGTCCCGACCGCCAGCGCGACCAGGACGCCCGCCGCCATCATCGCCCGGTCGAAGTTCGCCCATTCGTCCGCGGTGAAGTCATCCACACCCGCGCCGTCCAACCTACGGACATCCCGCACAGCCTGCATACCCGCGCGGCCCAGCACCGTGCTGAGCCGCCGCGCCGCGGCCAGCGCCTGCGCGCGAGCGTCGTCCGTCAACTCCTCCCACGGTGCGGCACCGTCGACGGCAGCGAAGCGCTCGTGCTCGAGCCGCGCCAGCAGTTCGGCCTCGTCGTCGGCGAACGTGACAGTCACCGCGGGATCGAAGGCCGGCACCATGACGTAGCCCGCCGCGGCCAATTGCTCGCCGAGCCCCCGAGCGCGGGCGAGGAGCGATTCCCTGCCGCCGTCCGTCAGCTGCTCCCAGCCGCCCTGCCCCTCGACCTCGTGAATCGCCCGCGCGAGGTCCTCGACGATCTCGCCGGTGGTGAACCCGCTGAGGCTCTCGATCAGCCGGTCCTGCGCCGTCAACCGGGCCTCCATCCGGCGGCACTCGTGCAGAATCGCCTCGCCGTTCAAGTACGTCTGCTCCGCACGCCGGTCACCGGCCCGCTCGAGCACACCCTGGCCGACCATGATCACGATCATGAAGATCAGCTGGACGAGCGTCGAAAGGAACGACATGAACGCGAACGGATACGGATCGAAGTGCTGCACCCCGAACGCCGCCGTACTGGTCCAGATGATCTGCGTCACGGCGGCCAGGTAGACCGCCCACATGCTGCCCATCCGCTCCGTCAGCCAGGCCGCGATCCGGCCGTTCACCCCGATCTGCTGATCCAGCGCCCGCGGCGGAGACTGCACCTTGTGCCGCTCGATCCACGGGTGCGGGCTCGACTCCAGCAGGCTGACGCCCCGGCTCAACGCCTGGTCGTGCCGGTCGAGATGCGCCTGGATCCGGGAGATCCGGGCGAAGATCGCCTCCGCGTTCTCGTACGTCTGCTCCGCTCGCCGATCGGCCGCCATCCCGAGCACCCGCTGGCCAACCAGGATCACCAGGCACAGTACGAGCTGCACCACGTTGTCGAGAAAGAGCAGGAACGAGAACGGGTACGGGTCCAGGCTGTGCAGCGGCCCCCAGGTGGCCAGCGCCATCCAAGCGCCGACGATCACGAGGACGACGTACAGCGCCTGCATCGAGCCCACCGCCCGGGTCAGCGCGGCAGCGATCGCGCCGTTCACTCCGATCTGTTCGTCGGCCGCGGTGACCGGCTCCGTCGCGTCGGCGGTGGCTGGCAATGTCATGGGCGATCCTCCGCTGTCGATAGGCTGCGAACCGTACCAATCGAAAGGGACAGCGTGGACCTGGGCCTGGTGGGGCAAGCAGCCGGAATGTTCGCGGTCACCAACATCGACGACATGCTCGTGCTCGCGGTGTTCTTCGGCCAGACGCGAGGCTCGCGGGCCGTCGCGATCAGGGTGGTGCTCGGGCAGTACGTCGGCTTCGGCGCGATCCTCGGCGTGTCCGTGATCGGCGCCCTCGGCGCGGACCTGCTGCCGGACAAGGCGATCCCGTACCTCGGCCTGCTTCCGCTCCTGCTCGGTCTGCGCGCCGCCTGGACCGTCTGGAAGCACCGGAACTCCGACGATGATCCGCCCCGGGCGAAGGACGCCGGGATCCTGCAGGTCGCCATGGTGACCTTCGCCAACGGCGGCGACAACATCGGCGTCTACGTACCCGTCTTCGCCGTCGCCGGCGTCGCGGGCATGCTCGGCTACGTCGTGGTGTTCCTGATCGGCGTCGCCGTCTGGTGCGCGATCGGCTGGTACCTCGCCTCCCGGCCCGTCGTCGCGAAGTCGCTGTCCCGCTGGGGCCACCTGATCCTCCCGATCGTCCTGATCGGTATCGGCGTCACGATCCTCGTCCGTGGCGGTGCCCTCAGCTGAGGACTCAGCCGGGACCTGCTACCTTCACCGTCCGTGAACTGGTTCTCCGCTGTTGTCCTCGGCCTGGTCCAGGGCCTGACCGAGTTTCTGCCGGTGTCCTCGTCGGCCCACCAGCGGATCGTCGCCGCGCTGGCCGGCTGGCCCGACCCCGGCGCGGCCTTCACCGCCGTCACCCAGCTCGGCACCGAGGCCGCCGTACTGATCTACTTCCGGCGCGACATCGCCCGGATCATCGTGTCGTGGTCGAAGTCGCTGATCGACCGTGACCGCCGCAGCGACCCCGACGCCAAGCTCGGCTGGTACGTGATCATCGGCACGATCCCGATCGCCGTCCTCGGCCTCGTCCTGCAGAACCCGATCGAGACCGCGTTCCGCGACCTGCGACTGGTCGCCGCGGCACTGATCGGATTCGGCATCGTGCTCGGCATCGCCGACCGGATCGCCGCCGACGACCGGCCGTTGACCCGCCTCACGACCGGCAACGCGATCGTCTACGGATTCGCCCAGGCGCTCGCCCTGATCCCGGGCGTCTCGCGCTCCGGCGGCACGATCACCGCCGGCCTCCTGATGGGCTACCGCCGCGAAGCCGCCGCCCGGTACTCCTTCCTGCTGGCCATCCCCGCCGTACTCGCCTCCGGACTCCTCGAACTCACCAAGATCGGCAACGCCGGCGACAACCCGGCCTGGGGACCGACCCTGCTCGCGACCGCCATCGCCTTCATCGTCGGGTACGCCGCGATCGCCTGGTTCCTGCGCTACATCGCCACCCACCGCTTCACCACCTTCGTCATCTACCGCATCGCCCTCGGCGCCGCCGTCCTCGCCCTGACCGGAACCGGAGTACTGGCGAACTGAATCCCCGCGCCATTGGAATGCCGATCGCCCGCGACGAATCCCAGCAGAGCGCCAGTTGACGCACTTCGCCGGTCAACTCCAGAGGCCAAGACCAGCGCTCGCCGGGCCTTGACCAGCTTGCATCCTGGGGTCGCCGAGACCACAACTGCGGCTTCCCTCCCGGCCCGGCCGATCGTTACGGGCTCTGTGGCTCGCCGCGGAACCGCCGGGCACCAACACCGCCGAACCAGCCAGCCCCTCCGCCGACAACCTCAACCTACTCGCCACCTGGGCCGCCACCGAACCCTCACAGCTGTCTCAGTCCGAAGAGCCATCGACAGCATGCCACGACGTGCACACGCTGCCTGACAAGGGCACCGACGAGTCCAACTGAACGGCCTGTGGGACGAGTTCTGACAAACAGACGCTGCGGCTTCTCGTCCTCACCTCTTGACGAAGTTCAGTGAAGGAACCCGTCCCGCATGCCGTGCTCGCCCGGCAGTTGCTCAACCGCCTTGGCCAGCTCGAGCCGGACC
>NZ_DASRVN010000719.1:0-1662 GCF_035655035.1 Kribbella sp.
GGCCGTACTAGCGGCCTTGGTGAGCAGGGTTGTCGCGGTGGATGAGCGTGCGGCGGTTGTTGCTTTGGACAACTCACTGGGTGCTATCGGCTGCGGACCGGTCGCGGCGGCGAGACCGGCGCCGGCGACGGCGAGACCGAGGCCGGCGGCGAGTACGGCGGCGCAGCGGAGCGCCAGGGGACGGCCACGCAGTCCGCGAGCGGGCAGGAGGTTCTTCGGGCGGCGCATGTCAGGCTCCGATCCGGTACAGGGAGTGGGTCCAGGTGAACTGCGCGTTGGACTGGTACCAGCCGTACGTCGAGTAGTTGTACCGCTGGTCGTCCGGCCACGGGTCGTAGTACTCGATCGTCGAGTTCGAGGAGTCGTAGCCGATGATGTCCATCATGTGGCCGCCGCCCGAGGTCCAGCCGATCCGCGTCATCACCGGGCGGCCGGCGGCGATCTCACTGACCAGCGTGCCGAACGCCAGCGTGCCGGAGACGTAACTGCCGGTGCTGATCCCGATCGCCCGGAACGCGTTCTGGTCGTTGCCGAGGGTGGCCTGGTTGTTGGGCAGGTGCCGTTCATCGAGTAACCGAAGGCGAGGTTGCAGAACTGGTTCTGGCTGTACGAATAGCCGTAGAACGCGGCGATGCTGTTGCCGCTGGCCGCCCAGCACCAGTTCGTCTTCTGCTGGGACTGGCCGGTGACGTTCAGGTAGTAGCTGGACGGGGCGGCCGTGGCCGGTGGTGCGAGTGGTGCCAGCATGCCGAGCCCGAGGATCGTGGCCAGAAGCAACGACCAGGAGCGGTGCCGGAGAAGGCTGGGGCGGAGCCTACGCATGTGTCCTCCTTCGCGAGGTACTTGGGCGGAGTCCATCGTCAGGAGGCCACGGCGACGCGGCAAGCGCTCGGCGGACGCCGGTACGGCGGTGTGAACGGCATGCGTGCGTGAACAGCGTGTGACCAGTCGGTGCCGGACCGTGCTGTGAACGTTTACAATCCAGGGCAGGGAGGGCCCCATGGTGAAATCCGTCCAAGCATCGGTCCCTGCAGTGACTCCGGACGCGTCGTTCGCCGACGCGCTCCGGCAGGCAATCGCCCGCCGCGGCCTGGCCCTGAACAGGATCCGTACGCACCTCGCCGACCGCGGGCTGCATGTCGGCGTGGCCACGCTGAGCACCTGGCAGAGCGGCCGCCGGGTCCCGCGGGAGGACTCACTGGCGACCGTGACGGCGCTGGAGGAGGTCCTGGAGGTGCCGCCGGGCTGGTTGACCGTACGCATCCCGCCGTCCCGCAGCGAGCCGGACACGCCGCCGTACGCCGTGGTGGACTACGCGGAGACCCTGACCCGGCTGCTCGACCGGCTCCGGCGGGACGCCCACGGGCGGTTGCGCAACGTCACGGTGCTCGAGGAGGTACAGGTCGACGCGGCGCGGAGTGCGCGCACGCGGCGGGTGTGCCAGAGCGTGGTCGCCGTACAGCCGGTGGATCGGCTGATCATCGCGCACCAGGGCGAGCCCGGATGTGACGCCGAGCGGCTCGCGCTGCGTGCGCTGAGCGGCTGCCGGACCGGCCGGATCGCCCGCTCCCCCGACGCCGGCGCGTTGCTCGGCGAACTGCTGCTCGACCGGGTGCTCGCGGTCGGCGAGACCGCCGTCGTCCGGTACGAGGTCGAGGACCG
>NZ_DASRVN010000720.1:0-1895 GCF_035655035.1 Kribbella sp.
GACGGCCCGGTCGACGCCCGCGCAGTACCCGCGGGGGGCCGCAAGCAGCACCCGCTTGGTCTTCGTCACGGTCGGAGCACCGGTCTCGTCAGGCTGGGAAGTCACGGCCCCATCGTACGTGGCCGGAATCAACGCCTCCGGATCCATACCAGGTGCGAAATCGCCAGCGCGAACGTGCAGGACACGACCGCCACGGCGGCATCACCGAACGAAGTGAGACCCGGCGTCGGCGTACCCTGCCCGGCTTTGTGAGCAGCATCACGGCGAGCAACGCGTCAGTGCGCCGATCAGCACCGCACGGAGAGTCGCCGGGTTGCCGCCGGCCATCTCCCAGATCGTGCCGTAGTCCGGCGGCAGAAAGCCCGGTCCACCAACACGTCGAGGAGCCGCCCGCCCTGTCCGGACGGCTCCCCCGCGGGAGGTGTAACCAGGCCCCAAGAATGCCCCCGCCAAACCCTTGTCCGCAAAGGATTTACCACCCAAACCCAGCGCGGCGCGAAGCTCGCGAAAACCTTCGACCTGGCGCAGAGGAAACAGTTCGCAAGCGTTTTCTGCGGCGGAATCCCTCGATTGTCGGTGGTAGGTCGTAGGGTCTGGGGGTGGCTTTGGAGACGTCGCCGGAAGCGCCTGCGGCCGTTCGGACGATTGCGAACGGGATTGCGAGCTGGATCAACCAGCTCGGGTCCGTGTGGGTCGAGGGGCAGCTGACGGACGTCTCGATCGGGCGCGGGACGACAACCGTTTTCGGAACGTTGCGGGACACCGATGCGGACATCTCGCTGCGGTTCACCTGCAACCGGCGCGTGTTCGAGACGGTCGACGTCCGCGACGGCTCGCGGGTGCTCGTGCATGCCAAGCCGAACTTTTTTGCCCGGCGCGGCACACTCGCGCTCGCGGTCAGCGAGATCCGGCACGTCGGCATCGGCGAGCTGCTGGCCCGGATCGAGCGGCTGAAGCAGCTGCTCGGCGCCGAAGGCCTCTTCGAGTCGTACCGGAAGAAACGCCTGCCGTTCCTGCCGCACACGATCGGCCTGATCTGCGGGCGCGACTCAGCGGCCGAGCGCGACGTACTCGAGAACGCGAAGCGCCGCTGGCCGGCGGTCGCGTTCCGGATCGAGTACGCGTCGGTGCAGGGCCCGTCAGCGGCCGCCGAGGTGATGACCGCGCTGCGGAAACTGGACGCGGACGACGCGGTCGAGGTGATCGTGATCGCCCGCGGTGGCGGTTCGCTGGAGGACCTGCTGCCGTTCTCGGACGAGGGGCTGATCCGGGCGGTTTCCAAGACGAGTACGCCGGTGGTGAGCGCGATCGGGCACGAGCCGGACACGCCGCTGCTCGACCTGGTCGCGGACCTGCGCGCGTCCACGCCGACGGATGCGGCGAAGCGGATCGTGCCCGACGTACGCGAGGAGCTGGACGGCGTCCGGCTGCTCCGCGAGCGCGGGCTGCGGGCGGTCAGGTCCTGGCTGGATCGCGAGGCGCATGCGCTGGCGGCGATCCGTTCGCGGCCGGCCCTGGCGGCGCCGGTCAGCGACCTGCAGCGGAGGTCCGACGAGATCGCGGCGCTGGTCGAGCGCAATCGGAGGACGCTCACGCATCGGCTGGACCGGGCGAGCGACGACATCGCGCACCGGCTGGCGAGTGTCCGGGCGTTGTCACCGAAGGCGACGCTCGAGCGCGGGTACTCCGTGCTGCAACTGGCCGACGGCACCGCCGTCCGGGAGATGGCGCAGGTGGCGCCCGGGGACCTGCTGCAGGCGCGGGTCACCGACGGCCGCTTCGCGGTGGAAGTCAAGTCCGAGGAGAAGAAGTGAGCGGCGACCGACCCGAGATCACCTACGAGCAGGCCCGCGAGGAGCTCGTCGAGGTGGTCCGCAAGCTCGAAGCCGGCGGCA
>NZ_DASRVN010000721.1:0-2038 GCF_035655035.1 Kribbella sp.
GCATCGAGCTGGCGCCGGCGCCGGTCCCGCTGATGCGCGGGTACCGGGACGCCGACGAGCTGACCGCCGAGGTGACGCGGAACGGGTACTACCACACCGGCGACGTCGCGAGCCGGGACGCGGACGGGTACATCACGTACGTCGGGCGCTCGGACGACGTGTTCAAGGCCAGCGACTACCGGATCTCGCCGTTCGAGCTGGAGTCGGTCCTGATCGAGCACCCCGCCGTCGCGGAGGCCGCCGTCGTACCGTCGCCGGACCCGGTGCGGCTCGCCGTACCCAAGGCGTACGTCGTGCTCGCGGCCGGACACGAGCCGTCCCGGGAGCTGGCCGGGGAGATCCTGGCCTTCTGCCGGGAGCACCTCGCGCCGTACAAGCGGATCCGGCGGCTCGAGTTCGCGGAGCTGCCGAAGACCATCTCCGGGAAGATCCGGCGCGTCGAGCTGCGCGCGGACGAGGCGGCCAAGGTCAAGAGCGGGAACGCCGGTCAGACCTACGACGAGGCCGACTTCAGGTAAGTGTCCTTCCACACCGGCCTGGGCTGGTCGGCGCTCGTCGTCCTGCCGCTACTGATCGCGATCGGCGTCGCCGCGTCCCGGTACGCCGGGCTCCGGCACGACAAGGGCATCGTCACGGCCGCGCTGCGGGCCGTCCTGCAGCTGGCGGCGATCGGTCTCGTGGTCGGCTTCGCTCTGCAGTACACGCTCGGGGCGATCGCGTTCGTGCTGCTGATGTTCGTGGTCGCGACCTTCACGAGTACGCGGCGGCTGCACAGCACCGCGGTGATCCCGCGGCAGTGGCTGTACTGCGCGGCGGCGATCGGCTCGGGCGCGTTCGCCGTACTGCTGCTGCTCATCCTGCCGGGCGTGGTGCCGCGGAACCCGGCGAGCATCCTGCCGATGGGCGGCATCATCGTCGGCGGCACGATGACCGCGACCACCCTCGCCGGTCGGCGGGTGCTGGGCGAGTACAGCACCCGGTACGGCGAGTTCGAGGCCGGCTTGTCGATCGGGCTGCTGCAGCCGGACGCGTTCAAGCTCGTCGTCGGCCCGGTCGCCGGCGACGCCCTGCTCCCGGCCCTCGACCAGACCCGGACTGTCGGCCTGGTCGCGCTGCCCGGTGCGTACGTCGGCATGCTGCTCGGCGGGGCCTCCCCCGTTCAGGCCGCCGCGCTGCAGCTCGTCGTACTGATCGGGCTGGTCAGCGCGGAGGCGATCGCGATCCTGGTGCTCACGGAGTTGCTGTCCCGCGCGCGGCTTCCGGACGGGCGTACGGTTAGGCCATGAGTGACGACAAGGGCATCTTCAGCCGCATCGACGATTTGGTGGCCGAGGAGCACGAGCTCCGTACCAAGCACGCGGCCGGTCAGGTCGACAACGCCGACGAGCAGGCACGTCTCAAGGCACTGGAGGTCGAGCTCGACCAGTGCTGGGACCTGCTGCGGCAGCGTCGGGCCAAGCGCGAGTTCGGCGACAACCCGGACGACGCCCAGGCCCGCTCCACGGACACCGTCGAGGGCTACCTCAACTAGCAACCAGGGCCTGTCAGGTGGCGGGGCCGAGGCCCCGCCACTCGATCGCCGGGCAGTGGTCCATCACCATCGTGAGTCCCGCCGCCGTCGTCCGCGCGTAGGCGTCCTGATCCACTACATCGAGCTGGAACCAGACCGCTTTCGCGTTGATTGCCACCGCCTGGTCCGCGATGTCGCCGGCCAGCTCGGACCGGACGAACACGTCGACGCAATCGACCGGGAACGGGATGTCAGCCAGCGTCGCGTACCCCTGCTCGCCGTGCACGGTCTCCGCGGCCGGGTGCACCGGCACGATCCGCTTCCCGTGATCCTGCAGGAACCGCGCCACGCCGTACGCCGCACGACTCGTGTTGTTCGACAGGCCGACCACGGCCCAGGTCTCGCACTCGGCCAGGATCTTCCGGATCGCCTCGTCCATCGTCAGCCCCTCAAGTAGGTCAGTACTGCGGAGACGCGCCGGTCGAGGCCGTCGTCCAGCTGCAGCTTCGCGAAGATGTTGCCGACGTG